>NZ_JBHXTE010000024.1:0-87001 GCF_042677545.1 Streptomyces sp. NPDC127108
GTGCCCCGAAGGACACCGCCCGCCGCCGGGGCCACGCGCGAAGGCTCTCGCCGCGCGCGCCGCCGGTGCTACTTGCCGAGCTCGGCCGCCTCGCGGTCCGTGTCGCGGTCCTGCTTGCGGCGGATCGCGTACCAGCCGACGGTGAGCGCGGCCGCCACGATCGGGATGAGGAAGAGCGTCTTGCGGCCCACCTCGGCGTCCTTCCACATCAGGCCGAGCACGGCCAGGAGGAAGGCGATGGTGACGTACTGCGTGACGCCACTGCCCGGCAGCCGGAAGTTCGGCCTGGTCAGGTGGCCCTCCTTGGCCCTGCGGACGAAGGCCAGGTGGCAGACCATGATGCTGATCCAGGTGCCGATGATGCCGAGCGACGCCACGTTCAGGACGATCTCGAACGCCTTGTCCGGCACCACGCGGTTGAGGGCGACGCCGAGGACGCCCACCGAGGCGGTGAGCAGGATGCCGCCGTAGGGCACCTGGTTGCGGTTCATCTTCGCCGTGAACTTGGGCGCCGAGCCCGCCATGGCCATGGAGCGCAGGATGCGGCCGGTGGAGTACAGGCCGGAGTTCAGCGAGGACATGGCGGCGGTGAGGACGACGAAGTTCATCACGTCGCCCGCGCCCGAGACGCCGATCTTGGAGAGCACCGTGACGAACGGGCTCTCGTCGGCGGAGTAGACCGAACCGGGGAGCAGCAGCGCGAGCAGCACGACCGAGCCGACGTAGAACACACCCACGCGCCACATGATCGAGTTCACCGCGCGCGGGACGACCTTCTGCGGGTCCTTGGTCTCACCCGCGGCGACACCGACCAGCTCCAGCGAGGCGTACGCGAAGACGACACCCTGCAGGACGATCACGACCGGCATCAGGCCGTTCGGCAGGAAGCCGCCGTGGTCGGTGATCATGTTCAGGCCCGGGGTCTCGCCGCCCACCTTGTGCTGGGTGGAGACCAGGAAGATGCCGACGAACATGAAGGCGACGAGCGCCGCGACCTTGATGATCGCGAACCAGAACTCCATCTCGCCGAACCACTTCACGGAGATCAGGTTCACGGCGAGGACCACAGCGAGCGCGGCGAGCGCGAGCAGCCACTGCGGGATGTCCGTGAAGAAGCTCCAGTAGTGCGTGTAGAGCGCGATGGCCGTGATGTCGGCGATGCACGTGGTCGACCAGTTGAGGAAGTACATCCAGCCGGCGACGTAGGCGCCCTTCTCGCCGAGGAACTCACGGGCGTAGCTGACGAAGGAGCCGGACGAGGGCCGGTAGAGGACCATCTCGCCGAGGGCGCGTACGACGAAGAAGGCGATGATGCCGCACACGAGGTACGCGACGGCGAGCGCGGGGCCCGCCGAGTGGAGGCGGCCACCCGCCCCGAGGAACAGGCCGGTGCCGATCGCGCCACCGATCGCGATCATGTTGACGTGGCGGCCCTTGAGGTCCTTGCTGTAACCGGCGTCGCCCGCGTCCGCGGGGGCGGCCTGGGACGCAGTGCGGGCGTCCGCGGCCGTGTCTACGGCGTCGTTGCTCACGTGGAAGGTCCACTCTGTGGTGCCCGGAAGAGGTTCCGGGGTCCGGATGTGCTGCGGGCCCGCGGCACCCCTGACGTGCGCGGACCAACGCGACACCTTCCCTCAAGGACGGTTCCGGATGCGGTGGTGCACGTCACATAGCGGCACTTCTCACATGGTGGGCGGAGCCTGTACAGCCCTACGTCACCCGGTGTACAGACCGTCGATGACGTCGGCGTACTTCTCTCTGATGACCCTGCGGCGCAGCTTCAGGGACGGCGTCAGCTCCCCGGACTCCGGGCTCCACTCCTGGTCGAGCAGCCGGTACCTCTTGATCTGCTCGGTGCGGTTGAGGCGCGCGTTGGCCGCCTCGACGGCACGCGCGATCTCGGCGCGCACGGCGGGGTGGTCGGCGAGCACGGCCCCGGCGGTGGTGTCGATGCCGTGTGCGGCGGCCCACGCGGGCGCCATCTCCGCGTCCAGGACGAGCAGCGCCACCAGGTACGAGCGGCCGTCGCCGTGGACGAGGGCCTGGCCGACGAGCGGGTGCTCCTTGAGGGCGTTCTCGACGAGCGCGGGCGCCACGTTCTTGCCCGTGGACGTCACGATCAGCTCCTTCTTGCGGTCGGTGATCCACAGGAAGCCGTCGTCGTCGAGGTGCCCGATGTCGCCGGTCGCGAACCAGCCGTCCGCGTCGCACACGCCGTCCACACCGCTGCCGTCGCCCCGCAGATAGCCCTCGAAGACGTACGGGCCGCGCACCATGACCTCGCCGTCGTCGGCCACGCGCACCTCCATGCCCGCGAGCGGCTTGCCCACGGAGCCCAGCCGGAAGGCCGCGGGGCTGTTGATGGTGACCACGCCCGTCGTCTCGGTCAGCCCCCACGCGTCCATCACGACGAGGCCGAAGCCCGCCCAGAACCGGACCACGTCCACCGGCATCGGCGCCGCCGCGCTGGCCGTCCACAGCAGCCGGTCGAACCCGGCGAGCGCGAGCAGCGGGTCGAGCACCCGCTCCTTGGCCTCGCGGTACGCGGCCGCCAGCTCGGCGGACGGCTCCTCGCCGCGTTCGCGGCAGGCGACGTGGGCGCGGGCCGTCTCGTTCGCGGCGGCCACGGCCCGGCGCCGCTCCTCGGGCAGCCCGGCGAGCGCCGCCCGCACGGCCGCGGCGAGCTTCTCCCACACCCTCGGCACGCCGAAGAACTGGTGGGGGCGCAACTCGCGCACGGTGGCGGCGACCTGGGTCGGCTCGGCGCACAGATAGACGTGGGCGGCGCGGAGCAGCGGCAGATAGATCCCGAGCATGCGCTCGGCGATGTGCGCGAACGGCAGGTAGCAGATGTGGCCGACGTGTTCGGGGAACTCGATCACGGAGTCCAGGGCGATGCCGTTGCCCACGACCATGCCGTGCGTCAGGCGCACGCCCTTGGGGTCGCCGGTGGTGCCCGAGGTGTAGACGACGGTCAGCGGGTCCGTGGCCCGGATCTCGCGCCAGGTCTTGTCGAAGGTGTCCGGGCCGAACAGCCGGGCGCCGGTGGCGTGCAGCGAGCCGTAGGTGCGGTGCGGGCCCGCGGCGGCCGGGTCGACGACCACGAGGCGCTCCAGGGGGACCGCCGGGTCGTCGAGCAGGGGCTCCCAGCGGGGCAGCTCGCGCGCGCCCCCGACGATCGCGACGCGGGCGCCGCTGCACCGGGCGATGTGCGCGATCTGTTCGGGCGCCGACGTGCCGTAGACGGTGACGGGGACCGCGCCCAGGTGGACCAGGGCGAGATCGCTCAGCCAGTGCTCGGGGGTGTTGCCCATCATCATCAGGACCTGCTCGCCGCGTCCCACACCGAGCGCGGCGTACCCGGCGGCGAGGACGGCGGTCTTGCGGCGCACCTCGCTCCAGGTGAGCGTCGTCCAGCCGGTGCCCTCGCGCCAGGAGAGCGCGGGGAGTTCGGGGTGGTCCTCGGCGTTGCGCAGCAGCAGGGCCGGGAAGGTGATGCGGGCCGGGTCTGCGGGAAGCCGCAGGATCGTGGTCATGAAACCGCCTCCTGGCACCGTGGGTCCGTCATCGGCTACGTGGCGTGACTGGCCCGGAGACTTTCACAACAGTGGTGGCACAGCAATACTGTTGCACCGCATTGATGCAGCAGCCGGGGAGGTGAGGAGCCGCGATGACGACGGACACGGGGCGGTCCGCGGCGACGGACGAGCCTTCGGCGGCGGAGGAGTCCTCGACGGCGGAGTCGACGTTCACCGTCGACGAGTTGGCCGCCCGCGCGGGCGTCACCGTCCGCACGATCCGCTTCTACAGCACCAAGGGGCTGTTGCCGCCGCCCGTGATCGGGCCGCGCCGCGTCGGCCACTACGGCCCCGGGCACCTCTCGCGCCTCGCCCTCATCGAGGAGTTGCAGCACCAGGGCATGACGCTCGCCGCGATCGAGCGGTACCTGGAGCAGCTTCCGCCCGACCTGAGCGCCCACGACCTGGCCATTCACCGTGCGGTCGTGGCCTCGTGGGCGCCGGACGCGGCGGAGGACATGGCGCGTGCCGAGCTGGAGCGGCGGGCGGGCCGGGCCCTGTCGGAGGAGGACCTGGACCGGCTCGCGGCGATGGGCGTGGTGGGCCGCGCGGCGGACGCCGAGGACCGGCTGCGGGTGGACACCGGGCTGCTGCGGCTCGGGGTGCAGCTCCTCGACGTGCCGATCGCGCACGAGACGATCCTGGCCTCGCGCACGGTCCTGATGGAGCACGCGCGCTCGGCGGCGCACGAACTGTCGCGGCTCTTCCGGGACGAGGTGGGGGACGCCTGCCGCGAGCGGGAGTCGGACCCCGAGCACGTCGCGGCGATGCGGTCCCTGTCGGCCCACATGCAGCCGATGGTGGTGCAGGCGCTGGTGACGGCGTTCCAGCGGTCGCTAAAGGAAGAGCTGAGGGAGTGGCTCAAGGAGACCTGAGCCACTCCCCCCGCCCGCGTGCGGCGCCGGTCAGGCGTCGCTGAACCTCTCGCCCCGCCCGGCCTTCTCCACGAGCAGCGCGGGCGGCGCGAACCGCTCGCCGTAGCGCTCGGCGAGCTCCCGCGCGCGGGCCACGAACGCGGGCAGCCCGGCGCCGTCGTCGTAGCCGTTGATGTACTGCAGGACGCCGCCCGTCCAGCCGGGGAAGCCGATGCCGAAGATCGAGCCGATGTTGGCGTCGGCGACCGACGTCAGGACGCCTTCCTCCAGGAGGCGCACGGTGTCGAGCGCCTCGGAGAACAGCATCCGCTCCTGCATGTCGCGCAACGGGATCTCGTGCCCCGGCTTGGTGAAGTGCTCCCGCAGGCCGGGCCACAGGCAGGTGCGCTTGCCGTCCTCGCCGTATTCGTAGAAGCCGCCGCCACCGCTGCGGCCGGTGCGCCCGAACTCGTCGATCATGCGGTCGATGACGGTCTCGGAGGGGTGGCCGGGCCAGGTGCCGCCCGCCTCCTCGACGGCCCGCTTGGACTCGTTGCGGATCTTGCGGGGCAGTGTGAGGGTCAGCTCGTCCATGAGGGAGAGGACCTTGGCGGGGTAGCTGGCCTGGGCCGCGGCCTGCTCCACCGACGCGGGCTCGACGCCCTCGCCGACCATCGCGACGCCCTCGTTGATGAAGTGCCCGATGACGCGCGAGGTGAAGAAGCCGCGCGAGTCGTTGACGACGATCGGCGTCTTGTTGATCTGGCGCACCAGGTCGAAGGCGCGGGCCAGGGCCTCGTCGCCGGTGCGCTCGCCCTTGATGATCTCCACGAGCGGCATCTTGTCGACGGGCGAGAAGAAGTGCAGGCCGATGAAGTCGACCGGCCTGGCGACGCCCTCGGCGAGCGCGGTGATGGGCAGCGTGGAGGTGTTGGAGCACAGCAGCGCGTCCGGCTCGACGACGTCCTGGATCTCCTGGAACACCTTGTGCTTGAGCGCCGGGTCCTCGAAGACGGCCTCGATCACGGCGTCGCAGCCCGCCACGTCCCGCGGGTCGGCGGTCGGCGTGATGAGGGCCAGGAGCGCGTCCGCCTTGTCCTGGGTGGTGCGGCCCCGGGAGACGGCCTTGGCGCACAGCTTCTCCGAGTAGCCCTTGCCCTTCTGCGCGGCCTCGGCGGAGACGTCCTTGAGGACGACCTCGATGCCCGCGCGGGCACAGGAGTAGGCGATGCCCGCGCCCATCATCCCGGCGCCGAGCACGGCGACCTTGCGGACGGTCCTCGGCTCGACGCCCTGGGGCCGGTTGGCGCCGGAGTTGACGGCCTGGAGGTCGAAGAAGAACGCCTGGATCATGTTCTTCGCGACCTGGCCGGTGACCAGCTCGGTGAAGTACCGGGCCTCGATGGTCACGGCGGTCTCGAAGTCGACCTGGGAGCCCTCGACGGCGGCCGCGAGGATGTTGCGCGGCGCCGGGTAGGGGGCGCCCGCCAGCTGCTTCTTCAGGTTGGCGGGGAACGCGGGCAGGTTGGCGGCGAACTTCGGGTTCGCCGGGGTGCCGCCGGGGATGCGGTAGCCGGGGACGTCCCAGGGCTGCTGCGACTCGGGGTGGGCGTCGATGAAGGCGCGGGCCTTCTCGATCATCTCCTCGGGGGTGGCGGCCAGTTCGTGCACGAGGCCGTTGTCCAGGGCGCGCTTCGGGTCGTACTGGGTGCCCTGGAGCAGCACCTTCAGGAGCGCGTCGGCGATGCCCATGAGGCGTACGGTGCGGGTGACGCCGCCGCCCGCGGGGAGCAGGCCGAGGGTGACCTCGGGCAGGCCGATCTTGGAGCGGGGCGCGTCGAGCGCGACGCGGTGGTGACTGGCGAGGGCGATCTCGTAACCGCCGCCGAGCGCCGAGCCGTTGATGGCGGCGACGACGGGCTTGCCGAGGGTCTCGATGCGGCGCAGCGCGTTCTTGATGCCGAGGCCCGCCTCGAACGCCTGGCGGGCGTTCTCGGGGCCGACCTGGATCATCTCCTTGAGGTCTCCGCCCGCGAAGAAGGTCTTCTTGGCGGAGGTGTAGATGAACCCGCGGATGGCGTCCTTGTCCGCCTGCACGGCGGCCTCGGCGCGGTCGGCGATCGCGGCGATGGATTCCTTGAACGCCTCGTTCATGGTGTTCGCGGACTGGTTGGGGTCGTCGAGGACGAGGGTGACGACGCCGGTGTCGTCCTGTTCCCAGCGGATGGTGGTGCTCTCGGTCATGTCTCTTGTCTCCGTGAAGTCTGTGGTGGCGGGGAGGCGGAATCCGGGGCGGGCGGCTGGGGATCGTGGCCGACTGACCGCCGGTGGGGGCTGGTCGCGCAGTTCCCCGCGCCCCTGAAAGGCGCACTGCGTGCGCCTTTCAGGGGCGCATGTCGGGGAAGGCTGCGGCGAAGCCGCATGCCTTCAGGGGCGCGGGGAACTGCGCGACCAGCCACAGCCCACCCGCGGTCGGCGACGGACACCAGCCCCACCGGCGCTCAGCCGGAGACCCGTTCCACGATCGTGGCGATGCCCATCCCGCCGCCCACGCACAGCGTGGCCAACCCGTACCGGAGGTCCCTGCGCTCGAGTTCGTCGACGAGCGTGCCCAGGATCATCGCCCCGGTCGCCCCAAGGGGATGCCCCAACGCAATCGCGCCGCCGTTGACGTTGACCTTGTCCAGGGACAGGCCCATGTCCTTGACGAAGCGCAGGACGACGGCCGCGAAGGCCTCGTTGATCTCGACGAGGTCGATGTCGTCGATGCTCAGGCCGGCCTTGGCGAGCGCCTTGCGGGTGGCGGGCGCGGGACCGGTGAGCATGATCAGCGGCTCGGACCCGGAGACGGCCACGGAGACGACGCGGGCGCGGGGGGTGAGGTCGTAGCGCTCGCCGACCTCCTTGGTGCCGATGGCGACGAGCGAGGCGCCGTCGACGATGCCGGAGGAGTTGCCCGCGTGGTGGACGTGGTCGATCTCCTCGATCCAGTGGTACTTCTGCAGCGCGACCGCGTCGAAGCCGCCCAGGTCGCCGATGTCCTTGAAGGACGGCTTCAGCTTGGCGAGCGAGTCGGCCGTGGTGCCGGGGCGCAGGTGCTCGTCGTGGTCGAGGACGACCAGGCCGCTGCGGTCCTTGACCGGGACGACGGACCTCTCGAAGCGGCCTTCCTTCCACGCCGCGGCGGCCCGCTCCTGGGAGAGGGCGGCGTACTCGTCGACGTCGCGGCGGCTGAAGCCCTCGATCGTGGCGATCAGGTCGGCGCCGATGCCCTGGGGCGCGAAGTTCGTGTCCCAGTTGGTCATCGGGTCGGCGAACCAGGCACCGCCGTCGGAGGCCATCGGCACCCGCGACATCGACTCGACGCCGCCCGCGAGCACCAGGTCCTCCCAGCCCGAACGGACCTTCATCGCCGCCAGGTTGACCGCTTCCAGGCCCGAGGCGCAGAAGCGGTTCTCCTGGACACCGGCGACCGTGTCGGGCAGTCCGGCGGCGATGGCGGCGATCCGCGCGATGTCGGAGCCCTGGTCGCCGACGGGGCCGACCACACCGAGCACGATGTCGTCGATGGCGGCCGGGTCGAGGCCGGGGAAGCGGGCCTGGATCTCGTGGATGAGACCGACGACGAGGTCGATCGGCTTGGTGCCGTGCAGGGCACCGTTCGCCTTGCCGCGTCCGCGCGGGGTGCGGATCGCGTCGTACACATACGCTTCGGTGGTCACGCCAGAGCCTTTCGGGGAAGTCGGTCCGGGGAGGTCCGGGGAGGTCGGGAGGGGTGCACGGGGGTGCGCCCGGAGGGGGTGTGCGGGGTGGTGCGGGAGGTCAGCCGAGCAGTGAGCGGCCGATGATCTCCTTCATGATCTCGGTGGTGCCGCCGTAGATGGTCTGGATCCGGCCGTCGGTGAACGCCTTCGCGACGCGGTACTCCGTCATGTAGCCGTAGCCGCCGTGCAGTTGCAGGCAGCGGTCGGCGACCCGCTTCTGCAGCTCGGTGGCCCACCACTTGGCCATGGAGGCGTGCACGGCGTCCAGCGTGCCGGCGGAGTGGTCGGCGATGCACCGGTCCAGGAAGGAGCGGGTGACGGCGCACTCGGTGGCCATCTCCGCTATCTCGAAGCGGATGTGCTGGAGCTTGGCCAGCGGGCGCCCGAAGGCCTCGCGCTCCTTGACGTACGCGGTGGTGATCTCCAGGAGGTACTCGGCGGCGGCGATCCCGGCGACGGCGATGCCCATGCGTTCCTGCGCGAGGTTCGTCATCAGGTGCACGAACGCGCCGTCGAGCTCGCCGAGCAGGTTCTCCTTGGGCACCCGCACGTCGTTGAAGAACAGCTCGGCGGTGTCCTGGGCCTTCTGGCCGATCTTGTCGAGGTTGCGGCCGCGCTCGAAGCCCGTCATGCCGCGCTCGACGACCAGCAGCGACAGGCCGTGCGCGCCGCCCTCGGGGGTGGTCTTGGCGACGACGATGACGAGGTCGGCCAGGATGCCGTTCGAGATGAACGTCTTGGAGCCGTTGAGCAGCCAGTGGTCGCCCTTGTCCTCGGCGGTCGTGCGGATGCCCTGCAGGTCGGAGCCCGCGCCGGGTTCGGTCATGGCGATCGCGGTGATGGTCTCGCCGCTGCAGAAGCCGGGCAGCCAGCGGCGCTTCTGCTCGTCGGTGGCGAGGCCGGTCAGATACGGCCCGATGATGTCGTTGTGCAGGCCGACCGCGAGGCCCGCGGCGCCCGCGCGCGTGAACTCCTCGGCGAGGACGGCCGCGTAGCGGAAGTCGGGGTTGCCGCCGCCTCCGTACTCCTCCGGCACGGCGAGGCCGAGCAGGCCCTGGCGCCCGGCGGCGAGCCAGGCCTCGCGGGACACGACGCCGTCCTTCTCCCACTGCTCGTAGTGCGGAAGGACCTCCTTGGCGAGGAAGGTGCGGACCGTCTCGCGGAAAGCGTCGTGCTCGGCGTCGAAGAGCTGCCGTTCCATGTGTCTGTGACCTCCCGGGCCCTAGAGCCATCCCTTGACGGTTTCGATGAGCCCGGCCGGGTCGGGGCCGACCGGTACGACGTTGAGCATGGTGACGCCCGCGGCGCGGAACACCTCGACGCGTTCGCGGACGTAGCTCGCGGGGCCGCACAGCGACATGAGTTCGCAGAACTCGTCGGGCACGGCGGCCTCGGCCTCCTTCTTGTGCCCGGCCAGGTACAGCTCCTGGATGCGCGCGGCCTCCTTCTCGTAGCCGTATGCGACCGCCAGGTCGTTGTAGAAGTTCTTGCCGACGGCGCCCATGCCGCCGACGTAGAGGGCGATCTGCGGCCGGGCGAGGTCGCGTGCGGCCGCCGCGTCCTCGCCGATGGCGAGCAGTCCGCCCGCGACGACCTGGAGCGGGCCGAGCGCCGGATCGCGCCGGGCGCGGCCCTCGGCGAGGGGCGCGCCCCAGACCTCGTGCGCCTTCTCCGGCAGGAAGAGCGTGGGCAGCCAGCCGTCGGCGATCTCGGCGGTCATGCGGACGTTCGCGGGCCCCAGGGATGCGACGTACAGCGGCACTTCCGGGCGGACGGGCCTGGTGAGGATCTTCAGGGGCTTGCCGAGGCCGCTGCCCTTCTCCGGGGGGAGCGGCATGTCCGTGATGCCGTGGTGGTCGATGACCTCCCGGCGCAGGATCCTGCGGGTCAGCTCGATGGTCTCGCGGGTGCGGCCGAGCGGCTTGTCGTACGCCTTGCCGTGCCAGCCCTCGACCACCTGCGGCCCCGAAGCGCCGAGGCCGACGATCGCGCGGCCGCCGGAGATCGCGTCGAGCCCGGCGGCGGTCTGGGCGATGAGCGCGGGCGTGCGCGAGTAGACGTTGAGGATCCCGGCGCCGATGCGCACGCGCTCGGTGCGGGCGGCCAGATAGCCCATGATCGTGGGCGAGTCGAAGCCGTACGCCTCGGCGACCCAGACGGCGTCGAGGCCCGCCCGTTCCAGGGCCGCGACGGCGTCGGCGCCCGCGCGCGGGTCGCCCGCGTAGGCGAGCGGGGTGGAGATCTCCATCAGGCGCCTTCCTGGGTGGCGTGGTGCGGGGCGGGTGCGTCGTCGGCGGCCGGGTCCTGGCCGCGTGCGTCCGGGGCGAGCAGGTCGGGGACGTCCCAGTCGTGGGCCACGGCCGCCGTGTCGGCGCCGGGATGCGCGGGTCCCGAGCGCACGGACGTGGGCGTCGCGGAGAAGCGCGGCGCGGGCGCGGGCTGGGTGATGCCGCCGTGGTCGGTGAAGGTGCCGCGGGCGGCGAGGTGCGGGTGGTGCGGGGCCTCCCCCAGCGAGAGCACGGGGGCCACGCAGGCGTCGGAGCCCTCGAAGACGGCCGTCCACTCCGCGCGCGTCCGCGTACGGAACTTGGCGGCCACCGCCTCGCGCAGCTCGCCCCAGCGCGCGAGGTCCTTGCGGGCGGGGGCGACGTCGCCGAGGCCCATGAGCGCGACGAACTCGTCGTAGAACTGCTGCTCCAGGGCGCCGACGGCCATGTACTCGCCGTCGGCGGTCGCGTAGGTGCCGTAGAACGGGCAGCCGCCGTCGAGGAGGTTCGCGCCCCTGCGGTCCTGCCAGCCGCCCGCCGCGACCATGCCGCGGATCATCGAGGACAGATGGGACGCGCCGTCGACGATGGCGGCGTCCACGACCTGCCCGGCGCCGGTGGACCGCGCGTGGTGCAGGGCGGCGAGGACGCCGACGACCAGGTACAGCGAGCCGCCCGCGTAGTCCCCGAGGAGGTTCGCGGGGACGGTGGGCGGCTCCCCCGGGGCGCCGATCATGCCGAGCGTGCCGGTGAGGGCGATGTACGCGATGTCGTGCCCGGCGCGCGGGGCGAGCGGGCCGTCCTGCCCCCAGCCGGTCATGCGGCCGTAGACGAGCTTCGGGTTGCGGGCGTGGCAGGGCTCGGGGCCGACGCCGAGGCGCTCGGCGACGCCCGGGCGGTAGCCCTCGATCAGCACGTCCGCACGGGCGACCAGATCGAGGACGCGGGCCGGTCCTTCGGGTGCCTTGAGGTCGACGAGGACGCTGCGCTTGTTGCGGTTGGTGATGTCGTACGCGGGGTCGATGGCGAGTCCACCGCCGCCCGGCCGGTCGACGCGCACGACGTCGGCGCCGAGGTCGGCGAGCAGCATGGCGGCGAACGGGCCGGGACCGATGCCCGCCAGCTCGACCACGCGCACCCCGGCAAGCGGTCCGTGAACGCCCTTGTCCGGCACTGCCATTGAGCCCCCAGCGCTGTGACACAACCGATGTAACACCAGTGATGCTAAGAACGCGTTCCACTCCGCACAAGCCCCTGACGAGCAAGCGCTTAGCCAAGGGGCCGGTCGGCGCCCGTCCGGACGGGGCGCGGCGCCGCCGTCCGCGCGGGGTGCGCGGGGCGTGTGGGGGCGCGCAGCCTCATGTGCCGCGCTCCTCCAGTTCCGCCACGCGCTTCTTCGGCGCGATCGTGCGGTAGCTCTCCTCGACCCAGTCGCACAGGAGGTCCGCGGCCGGGGCGCCCTTGGGCTCCAGCGGGATCGACACCCAGCCGGACCTGCCGAGGCCGTACCCCGCCGGTTCGGCGCCGGGGGCGGTCAGTGCGTGGGCGTGCGCGGCCTCGTCGGTGAGCTTGACGGTGACGCCCATCGGATGGCTGCCGTCGTCGACGCCGAGGAAGACGAACACTTTCTTGTGAACCTTCGCGACGGTCTCGCCCCAGGGGAACTCCTCGGTGGCACCCGGAAGGCCGAGCGCGAACCCGCGCACCCGCTCCCACTTGGCCAGCGCGGCCTTCGACGGTTTCCTCGGCCGCGGTCCTGTCGTGTCCGCCATGGCACCTCCTCGTTCGGGGCCCGCTCGTTCACGCTAGCCTCAGCCACCGACAACGGCGCGGGACACACGGCTGAGAGGTGCCATGACCAGTCATGACAAGGACCGTCCCTACGACATCGTGCTCTTCGGAGCCACGAGTTTCGTGGGGGCGCTGACCGCCGAGTACCTCTCCGCGCACGCCCCCGACACCCTGCGGTGGGCCATCGCCGGGCGGGACGCGGGCAAGCTGCGGCGGCTGCGGGAGCGGCTCGCGGAGGACCGCCCCGGCTGCGCGGAGCTGCCCGTCCTGCACGCGGACGCCACCGATCCGGCGGCCCTGCGGGAGCTGGCCGCGCAGGCGCGCGTGGTGGCGAGCACCGTCGGCCCCTACCTCAGCCACGGGCAGGACCTGGTGGCCGCGTGCGCGGAGTCCGGGACGGACTACGTCGATCTGTGCGGCGAGCCCGAGTTCGTGGACCTCGTGTACGTGCGGCACGACGCCCGCGCGCGGGAGACCGGCGCGCGCCTGGTGCACGCCTGCGGCTTCGACTCGGTACCGCACGACCTGGGCGCGTACTTCACCGTGCGTCAGCTCCCGGAGGACGTGCCGCTGCGCGTCGACGGGTTCATCAGCGCCGACGCGCGCTTCTCCGGCGGTACGTTCTCGTCCGTACTGCAGCAGTTCGCGCGCGGGCCGCAGATGCTGGCCGCCGCGCGGGACCGGCGACGGCACGAGCCGCGGCTCGTGGAGCGCCGCGCGTCCACCCCGGCGAGCGCCCCTCGCTACGCCGGGGAGGTCGGCGCCTGGGCGCTGCCGCTGCCGACCATCGACCCGCAGATCGTGGCGCGGTCCGCGCGGGCGCTGCCGCGCTACGGACCCGACTTCCGCTACCGCCACTACGCCGCCGTGAAGTCCCTCCCCGTCGCCCTCGGCGGAGTGGCGGCCGCGGGCGCGCTGTTCACCGCGGCCCAGGTGCCGCAGGCGCGGCGCTGGCTCTCCGGCCTCCTCAAGCCCGGCGAGGGGCCCGACGCGGCCCGCCGTGCGACCAGTTGGTTCTCCATGCGCTTCGTCGGCGAGGGCGGCGGCAAGCGCGTGTTCACCGAGGTGTGGGGCGGCGACCCCGGCTACGGCGAGACCGCGAAGATCCTCGCCGAGGGCGCGATGTCCCTGGCCCTGGACGAACTGCCCGCCGTCGCGGGCCAGGTGACCACGGCCGTGGCGATGGGCGACGCGCTGACCGAGCGGCTCATCGCCGCGGGGATCGGGTTCCGGGTGGCCGCGGTGCGGTGAGGTGTGCGCGGGGCGGACTGCGCGGCGGATGGTACGTGGCCGGTGCCGCGAAGCCGCAGCGCACCGCACGCCGTGCTCGGCGCGCTGCCCGGTGCCCCGCCCCGTCAGCCGCCCGTCGCCTCCCGCAGGGCCGCCCTGCACAGCGCGTCCGCCCGGCGGGTGGTCTCGGGGAGGCGGTAGCGCGGGGTGAGGTGGAGGGTGTAGGCGCGGGCGTCGGCGAGGGTCACGCGGTGGCCCACCGAGACGAACACCGGCTTGACGCCCTCGCGGGTGCGCAGCGCGCTGCCGACCTCCTCCGCGCCGTCGAGCAGCGGCGCCGCGCTGCCCCGTGCGGCGCCGGGCGCCTCGTACGCGAACGTGAACGGGTTCTTGGCGACGCCGATCGTGGGCCGCCCGGTCAGCACGCCGAGGTGGCTCGCGAGCCCGAAGCGGCGCGGGTGCGCGATGCCGTACCCGTCGCACACGACGAGCCCCGGGTCGGCCGTCAGCGCGTCCAGGGCCGCGCGGACCGCCGGGAGCTCCCGGAACGCCAACAGGCCCGGCACATAGGGAAAGGCGACCCGGCCGACCGCCGTCGCCTCCTCGACGACCTCCAGGCTCGCCCCGTCGAGAACCACGACGGCCGCGGCGACCACGTCCCGCTCGTCGTCGTAGGCGACGTCCACGCCCGTGACGTGTCCGGTGCCGGGCCGGGGCCCGGGCTCGTCGCGCACGACCCGCTCGCGCAGGGCGTCCTGGACGGCGCGGGCCGCGGCCTCGTCAGCGGGCCAGTCGGCGGGCAGGGGCGGGATCGTGGTGGTGGTCGTGTTCATGGTGGGCCGAGCTTAAGGGGTCGGCCCAGGGGTGGCGGCGGGCGGTGGTGGGCGGCGCCGAGCGGGGGCAGGCGGTCCGGGGCCGGTCCTGACGCCGGGCCCGGGTAGCCTCACGATCATGTTTGTCATGGAGCTGACCTACACCGCCCCCGTCGACCGCGTCGACGCCCTGCTCGCGGACCATGTCGCCTGGCTGGACGCGCAGTACGCGGCCGGCGTCTTCATCGCGTCGGGGCGCAAGAACCCGCGCGACGGCGGCGTGATCCTGGCCGTGGGCGAGAGCCGGGAGGAGATCGAGAAGCTGGCGGCGAGCGACCCGTTCACCGTCGGCGGCGTGTGCGCGTACCGCGTCACGGAGTTCCTGGCGACGAAGACGGCACCCGAGCTGGCCCGCTACCGGCAGCAGTTGCCGGGCTGAACCCGGCAACGCCCGCCACGCCTCGTTCCCGCCGCGCCTCGTTCATCCTCCCCCCGGTTCTCCCCCGGTCCTCACCCCCGTTCGAGCCGCGCCACCCGCCCCTTCTCCCCGGCCGCCCAGCAGCCCAGGTCCCGCGCGCAGTCGACGGTGTCGTACGAACCCCCGTCGACCGTCCGCCAGCTGCGGCCGCCGTCCGTCGTGAGGTCCGTGCCCGTGGGCCCGACCGCGAGGGCCGAGCGGCGGGTGTGCGGGAGCCAGGTGACGCCCGAGCGGTACGCGGGGACGGGCTTCGCGGCGGGCCGCCAGGTGCGGCCGCCGTCGGTGGTCGTCGCGGAGGCCCGGGGCGACTGCTGGTCGGCGCGGTAGTCGCCGCCGACCGCGATGCCGTGCGCGCGGTCGCGGAAGGCCAGGCCGAAGACGCCGCGCGCCGGGTCGCCGCCCGGGATCGGGGCGTCCGTGACGGTCCACGTCAGGCCCCGGTCGGCGGAGTGCAGCACCCGCGCGCGGGCCGCGCCGCCGGTCGCCAGCCACACGTCGCGCGGGCCCGAGCTGACCAGGCACTGGCCGCTCGCGGCGAACCCCGACTCGCCCCCCTGCGCCTTCGGCATGCCCTTGTCGGGCAGGACCTTCCAGGAGCGGCCGCCGTCCGCGGTCGACAGGATGCGGTACTTGCCGTTCACGGGGTCGCTCATCGCCAGGCCGTGGCGGCGGTCGAAGAACGTCATGCAGTCGTAGAACGCCTTGGGGTCGGTGTTGTGGAAGGACTCCGTCCAGGTCGCGCCGCCGTCGTCGGTGCGAAGGACCCGGGACGCCTCGCCCTCGCCGATCGCGAGCACCACGGCGCGGCGCCCGTCGAACGCCTCGACGTCCCGGAATTCGAGCGCCGAGGCCCCGGGCGGTGACACGTCGCGCCAGCTCGCGCCGCCGTCGGTCGTGCGCAGCACGGTGCCCTTCGTCCCCGCGGTCCACGCGGTGCTGCGGCTGACGGCGGCGAGACCGCGGAAGCGGGCGTCGGTGCCGGTGGGCTTGAGCGACCAGGCGGGTCGGGCCGGGTGCTGCGCGTCGCCGGTCACGGGTGCGGAAGGTGCGGCGATCCGTTCGCCGGTCGCGGGTGTGGCCGGTCCGGCGATCCGTTCGCCGGTCGAGAGCGCGGCTGATGCGCCGGTCCGCCCGTCGGCCGCGGCCGGGGCGGTGCCCGGCTCGCCCTGCGCGGGCGGCACCGCCGCGACGGACGTCAGGGCGAGCGCCGCCGCGCCGAGACCGGCCCACACCCCACGGCTCGCCCACCGGGACCGCGCCGGGCCCGTCGCCCGCCCCGGACCTTCCGCTCTCCCCGTCCGTGCCGCCCGCCCCGCACGCATTCCACGTACCTCACGCATCGCACGCCCCTCCCGTTCCAGCCGCCCCGTGGCCCTCATGGCGGGCCGAAGCTAACCCACGCCCGGGGCCTCGTCCAGATGGCCGTACTGGGCCTTTCGGCGGTCGCCCGGGTGGGGGTCGGCGGGAACCGGTCGGGGTCCCCGGGTGTCGCGGTGACAGAGGTCACTCGCTCCGGCGGGGTCCTCGCGTGCACGGATCCTCCGTTTCCGACGTCTATTCAAGTGTCCGACCCCGGTCGTGCACACCCAGGTCGTCCAGCCGTCAGAGTTGAGGGAGCAGGCGTTGTCCACTGTCATCGAGCAAGCCGTTGAGGCCCGCCTGGTCGCCGCCGCGCCCCGGATGCCCACCATTCCCGCCACCCTGCACTACGACGGGCGCGACCCCTTCGCCGTACGCATGAGCTTCCCCGCCCCGGCGACGCTGGAGGGCGTGGAGGTCTACTGGACGTTCGCCCGCGAACTGCTCACGCACGGCGTGGAGAACGCGGTGGGCGACGGGGACGTGCGCGTGCGGCCGTACGGCTTCGACCGCACGGTCCTGGAGTTCCACGCCCCCGAGGGCACGGCCATCGTGCATGTGCAGACCGGCGACCTGCGCCGTTTCCTCCAGCGCACGACGGCCCTCGTCCCGGCGGGCCAGGAGCACCTGCACGTCGACCTGGACCAGGACCTGGCCGACCTGATGCGCGACGCGTGCTGAGCCGGGGCCCCGGCCCCGGTCCCGCCCGCGGCGCCTTCGCCGCCCGCCGTACTCCCGCCGTCCCCGCCGCTCCCGCGGCCCGCCTCAGCGGCCGAGAAGGCCGTTGAGCTCCCCGTAGTCGAGCCCGCCCGCGAGCGACGCGTACGTCCCCTCGGTCAGCAGTTCCCGCGCGGCCCCGCGGACCAGGGCGTGCACCGCCTGCGCGATGCCCGAGCCGACGCTGACGCGCGCGACGCCGAGACCGGCGAGCTCCGCGACCGTCGGGGCGCCCGGACCCGCCATCACGTTCAGCGGCCCGTCGACGCCCTCGACCAGTGCCTTGACCGTGTCCGGAGCCACCGCGCCGGGCACGAAGACCCCGTCCGCGCCCGCGGCGAGGAACGCGGCGGCCCGCTCCAGGGTCAGCGCGAGCCGGGCATCGGGACCTTCGCCGACGCCCCTCAGATAGGTGTCGACGCGCGCGTTCACGAACAGCGGCACGCCCGCCGCGTCGGCGCCCTCGCGCGCGGCCGCGATCCGCTCCGCCTGCTCGGCGAGGGGCCGCAGCGGCTCGGCCGCCCCGTACAGCGCGTCCTCGATGTTCACGCCCACCACCCCGGCGGCGAGGGCGGCGCGCACGGTGTCCGCGACGCCCGCCGCGTCCTCGGCGTAGCCGCTCTCGATGTCGGCGGTCACCGGCACGTCGACCCCGGCCGTGATGGCGGCGACGGCGGCGAGCGCCCGGTCCCGGGGCAGCCGGTCGCCGTCGGCGGCGCCGAGGGACCAGGCGAGGCCCGCGCTGGTGGTGGCGATGGCCGCGGCGCCGGCCGACTCGACGACGCGGGCGCTCGCGAGGTCCCAGGCGTTGGGCAGGACGAGCGGGGTGCCGGGGGTGTGCAGGGCGCGGAAGGCGATCGCGGTGGCGTGCTGGTTCGTCATGGGCGGTACTCAAGCAGGGGCGCGGGGCGAGGTCTGGCGGAAATCCGACATGACCGGCGCCCGCTCCGTCGGCCCCACCGGCGGCCGCTCCGCCGACCGCACCGCCGACCCCAGCGGCGTGCCCCCACCGTCGGCGCCCAGGACGGCCACCGCGCGAAAACTCTTTGCGCGGCGGCCGTCCGGCCCGGCACGCTGGTGACGGAAGCCGCCCGGAGCAGGAACTCAACAGCACCGGTGCGGCCCGCTCGCCGAAAAGCCCGTTGACAGACCCCCGCACCGCTTCTACGGTGTATAGCGGTTCTGTTGCCGTCGAATGGAGAAGGACGTTGCTCGTCTGAGGTCTTGAGACACCGCGTCGCAGCTGACGACGGACTCACCGCTTGTCGTGAGTTCCCCGCTGCGCACGATGTGTGCGACCTCGGCGTACGAGCCGTCCGTTCCGGCACCGGGCCTTCTTCCTTTCCGGCCCCCGGCGTGACCGCCTCCCGACGTCCGGCCCGGCATCCCCGGCGCCCCGGCCGCGGGCCGACGCACACACGACCCTCGCGGTGTCCCGCACGAGTTGCCCACACCCGCCGCACCACAAGCAACCGCGAGGCCCGTATGTCCGCGTCCCCCAAGTCCCCCACCACCTCCATCACCTGCACGTCGCTCGCCTTCGCCTGGCCCGACGGCACCGGCGTCTTCGACGGCTTCCAGGCCGCGTTCGGCCCCGGCAGGACCGGTCTGATCGGCCGCAACGGCTCGGGCAAGTCGACCCTCCTGAAGCTGGTCGCGGGCGAACTGACGCCCGGAGACGGCACCGTCCGCACCGCGGGCGACGTCGGCTACCTGCCGCAGAACGTCACCCTGGACACCACCCTGCGCGTGGACGAGGTGCTCGGCATCGCCGCGACCCGCGCCGCCCTGCACGCCATCGAGGCGGGCGACGCGAGCGAGCGGCACTTCACCGCCGTCGGCGACGACTGGGACGTCGAGGAGCGCGCCGCGGCGACCCTCGACCAGCTCGGCCTCGGCCACATCGGCCTCGACCGCACCACGGGCGAGGTGTCCGGCGGCGAGTCGGTGCTGCTCCGCCTGGCCGCGCTGCTCCTGCAGAGGCCCGACATCCTGCTGCTCGACGAGCCCACCAACAACCTCGACCTGCACGCCCGCCGGCGCCTGTACGCGGCTGTCGACGCCTGGTCCGGTGTGCTCGTCGTGGTCAGCCACGACCGGGAGCTGCTCGACCGCGTCGACCAGATCGCCGACCTGCGCGACGGCGAAGTCACCTGGTTCGGAGGCAACTTCAGCGCGTACGAGGAGGCGCTCGCCGTCGAACAGGAGGCGGCCGAGCGCATGGTGCGCGTCGCCGAGTCCGACCTGCGCAAGCAGAAGCGCGAACTGGTCGACGCCCAGGTCAAGTTGGCCCGCCGCAAGCGGTACGGCCAGAAGATGAACGATCAGAAGCGCGAGCCGAAGATCGTGATGGGAGCCCGCAAGCGCGCCGCCCAGGTGTCCGCGGGCAAGCACCGCATCATGCACGAGGAGAAGCTGAGCGAGGCCAAGGAGCGCCTGGACGACGCCGTCGAGGCGGTGCGGGACGACGACGAGATCCGCGTCGACCTGCCGTACACCGCGGTCCCGCCGGGTCGCACCGTCCTGACGCTCCTGGACCTGACGCTCCGTTACGGAGCGCGCGTGAAGGGCGGGTTCGATCTGCGCGGACCCGAGCGGATCGCGCTCGTCGGCCGCAACGGCGCGGGCAAGACGACGCTGCTCAGGACGATCAGCGGCGAACTCGAA
Source organism: Streptomyces sp. NPDC127108 (assembly GCF_042677545.1). NCBI lineage: Bacteria > Bacillati > Actinomycetota > Actinomycetes > Kitasatosporales > Streptomycetaceae > Streptomyces > Streptomyces sp. NPDC127108. The sequence goes on from NZ_JBHXTE010000024.1 coordinate 19,518, forward strand.
CCGCTCGGCGGGGAGGCGCGGGCGCACGTCCCGCTGCGTTTCCTGCCGCAGCGTCTCGACGTACTCGACGAAGAGCTGACCGTCGCCGAGAACGTCGCCCGGTTCGCGCCGGACGCCACGAACAACCGGGTCCGGGCGCGCCTGGCCCGCTTCCTTTTCAAGGGCGCGAAGGCCGACCAGCGGGCCGCGACCCTCTCCGGGGGCGAGCGGTTCCGGGCGGCGCTCGCCGCGCTGCTGCTCGCCGAGCCCGCGCCACAGCTCCTGATGCTCGACGAGCCGACGAACAACCTCGACATGGCGAGCGTCCGGCAGCTCTCGACGGCTCTGGAGAGCTACGAGGGGGCGCTGATCGTCGCCAGCCACGACCTGCCGTTCCTGGAGTCGATCGGCATCACACGCTGGCTGGTGCTCGACGGCGAGCTGAAGGAGGTGAACGGAATCGACGCGATCGCGGACGTCATCACCAACGGGTTCGCCGACGAGCCCGACGGGACCGGCGGAACCGGCGGAACCGGCGGAACGTCCGAAGACGCCGCGTAAAACACGACAGAGGCTGTCGGGTATCCCGGCTAGCTTCGCGTGTATGCGAGCAGCCAGTCACCCACCGCACCCGGCGTCGGACCACCAGCACATCACCATCAGCAAAGGCCGTGAGAACAATCTGAAGGAGGTGGACCTGCGCATCCCGAAGGGCCGTCTGACGGTCTTCACCGGGGTGTCCGGGTCCGGGAAGTCGTCGGTCGTCTTCGACACGATCGCCGTCGAGTCGCAGCGCCAGCTCAACGAGACGTTCACCTGGTTCATCCGCAACCGGCTGCCGAAGTACGAGCGGCCGCACGCGGACGCCATCGAGGACCTCGCGCCCGCGATCGTCGTCGACCAGAAGCCGATCGGCGGCCACTCCCGCTCCACCGTCGGCACGATGACCGACATCTACTCGGTGATGCGGGTCCTGTTCTCGCGGCACGGCACCCCGAGCGCGGGCCCGGCCACCGCGTACTCGTTCAACGACCCCAGCGGCATGTGCCCCGAGTGCGCCGGACTCGGCCGCACGGTGCGGCCCGACTACGACCGCATCCTGGACCCCACCAAGTCCCTTGCGGGCGGCGCGGTCCTGTTCCCGCCGTTCGCCGCCGGGACCTGGCAGGGCCAGACGTACACCAACACCACCGACCTCGACACGCACAAGCCGGTCGGTGAATTCACCGCGGCGGAACGGCAGTTCCTGATGCGCGGCGGCGGACGCGGCGCGCAGGCCGCCAAGGTCACCGTCGACACCGCCGGCGGCTCCCACCCCACCGTCTACGAAGGCCTCGCCGACCGCTTCGAGCGGCTGTATCTGCACCGCGACCTGTCGGCGATGTCCCAGAAGACCCGCGACACGGTGCAGCCCTTCCTCGTCGAGGGCCACTGCCCGGCCTGCGACGGCGCCCGCCTGAACCGGGCCGCGCTCGCCACCCGCATCGGCGCCCTGTCCATCGCCGACTGCACGCGCATGGAGGTCACCGACCTGATCGCGGCGCTCGGCCGGATCCACGACCCGGTGGCCGGACCGATCGCCGGGGCCGCCGTCGCCGCGCTCGAACGGATCGAGGCGATCGGCCTCGGCTATCTGAGCCTGGACCGCGAGACGTCCACGCTCTCCGGCGGCGAGGGCCAGCGCCTGAAGATGGTGCGCCACCTGGGCTCCAGCCTCACCGGCATGACGTACATCTTCGACGAGCCGAGCGTCGGCCTGCACCCGCGGGACGTGGGGCGCCTCGGCGACCTGCTGCTTCGGCTGCGCGACAAGGGCAACACCGTGCTCGTCGTCGAGCACGACCCGGACGTGATCGCCCTCGCCGACCACGTCGTCGACATGGGCCCGGCCGCGGGCAGCGACGGCGGCCTCGTCGTGTTCGAGGGCACCCCCGAGGAGCTGCGGGCCGCCGACACCCTCACGGGCCGCTGTCTGCGCCGCACCAGCGGCGTCAAGGAGCACCCGCGCGATCCGGTCGGGGACGAGTGGATCAAGGGGGCCGATCTGCACAACCTCAAGGACGTGAGCGTGCGGGTGCCCACCGGGGTGCTCACGGCCGTCACCGGGGTCGCGGGCTCCGGCAAGAGCACGCTGGTGTCCCGCGCCTTCATCGAGCAGCACCCCGACGCCGTGGCCGTCGACCAGTCGTCCATCGGCATCTCGGGGCGGTCGACGCCGGCGACGTATCTGGGGATCATGGACCGGATCCGGGCGCTCTTCGCGAAGCGGACGGGCACCGAGCCCGGTCTGTTCAGCTTCAACTCCCGGGGCGCGTGCGAGAGTTGCCAGGGCCGTGGGATCATCTACAGCGACCTGGCCTTCATGGACCCGGTCACCACGACGTGCGAGTCCTGCGAGGGGAGGCGCTTCAAGGACGAGGTGCTGCGGCTGACCGTGGGCGGGCGCTCCGTCGTCGATCTCCTGGACATGACCGCCGAGCAGGCACTCGCCTTCTTCGCGGACTTCCCCGACGCGGCGGTACGGCGCCGGCTGCACGCCCTGCGCGACGTCGGCCTGACCTACCTCACCCTCGGGCAGCCCCTGTCCACGCTGTCCGGCGGCGAGCGCCAGCGCATCAAGCTCGCCACCCAGCTGCACCGGACCGGCACCACCTACGTCCTCGACGAACCGACGACCGGTCTGCACATGGCCGACGTGGACGGACTGCTCGCCATGCTGGACCGGCTCGTCGACGCCGGGAACACCGTGCTCGTCGTCGAGCACAACCTGGACGTCGTCAAGCGCGCGGACTGGGTGATCGACCTGGGGCCCGACGGCGGCAAGCACGGCGGGCGGGTCGTCTTCGAGGGGACGCCGCGGGAGCTGCTCGGGGCGCGGGGATCGCACACGGCGGAGCATCTGCGGCGGTCGGTGGGGGCGCCCGGGAACGCGGTGCGCTGACACCGGACCCGGGGGTTCCGCCCGACCCCGGTTTGGGGGGCTCTTTACGGAGGGCTTAACCTACGGGAACGTAACCTACGATGCCGTAGGTAAACCGCTCGCGGTGCCGTGGCTCCCCCCGCGCACCGCACCCCTCCCCCCTCCGCCTCCCGTCCCCAGGAGCCCCCGTGACGATCACCCCTTCCCACCTCGGCAGCACGGACACCTGGACCGACGCCCGGCTCCTGTACGCCCTGGAAGAAGTGGTCGAGAAGGAGCTCAACCGGCACCTGGCCGTCGCCAAGGACTGGATGCCCCACGAGTACGTGCCGTTCTCCGACGCCCGGAACTTCCCCGGCTTCTTCGAGGACGGCGAGGCCTGGGACAAAGGGCAGTCGCCCGTCACGGACATCGGCCGCATCGCCCTCGTGGTGAACCTGCTCACCGAGGACAACCTCCCGAGCTACCACCACGAGATCGCCTCGCTCTTCGGCCGCGACGGCGCCTGGGGCACCTGGGTGCACCGCTGGACCGCCGAGGAAGGCCGTCACGGCATCGTGATGCGTGACTACCTCCTCGCGTCCCGCGCCGTCGACCCCGACCAGCTCGAGCAGTTCCGCATGGCGCACATGAGCGAGGGCTTCGAGTCGGACAACCGGCACTCGATGCTGCACTCCGTGGCGTACGTGGCCTTCCAGGAGCTGGCCACGCGGATCTCCCACCGCAACACCGGCCACCAGTCCGGCGACCCCGTCTGCGACCGGATGCTGGCGCGCATCGCGACCGACGAGAACCTGCACATGGTCTTCTACCGCAACCTGCTCCGGGCCGCCTTCGACCTCGCCCCCGACCTCACGATGTGCGCCGTGCGGGACGTCGTCGTCGGCTTCCGCATGCCCGGACACGGCATCCCCGGCTTCGAGCGCGCCGCCGCGCAGATGGCCATCGGTGAGGTCTACAACCTGCGCATCCACCACGACGACGTGCTGCAGCCGGTGCTGCGCTTCCTCAAGGTCATGGAGGTCCCCGGGCTCGGCCCCGAGGGCGCCCGCGCCCAGGAGGAGCTCGGCCTCTTCATGGGCGGTCTGGACGCGGAGGCCTCGAAGTTCGACGAGCGCCTCGCCGCCCGCAAGGCGCGCATGGCCGCGCGGGGCTGAGCCCGGGCCGTTTACGGCCCCTCCCCGCGGTGCCATGTTGGTCGGAGTTGGGCGGACGGACACAGCCGCCGTCGACCGCAGGGGGTGCACGGAAGTGGCACGGACCCATGAGTGGATGTTCTACGAGGTCATGTGGCGCAGCTGGGCGGACCGGGCACGGGTGCCGTACCCCGTGCCCTGGTGGGCGCAGACCGCCTTCCGGCGCTGGAGCGACGACTTCGACTCGGGCACGTACGAGTCGCGGGAGGCCGCCTTCTCCTCGAACGCGCTCTACCGCTACTGGCACATGGTGGGCGTCAAGGACCACCGCCAGGAGTCCCTGATCGGGCAGGCCGGGGAGATCGAGCCGGTGTACGACAAGTACTGCCTGGCGTTCTTCCTGTACGACCCGGCGACGGGCACCGTCGGTGTGCCGCAGCTCGCGGAGTGCGGCACGGTCACGCAGCGCATGGAGGCGCCGCATGTGCCGGAGGTCGTGACCACGTTCCGCGCGAAGGACGGCCTCGGTTTCACACAGCGGACGTTCGCGGTGCCGGTCGGGGCGCGGCAGCGGGACCTCACGGTGACCCGGCTGAGCGTCACGGGTCCCGGCGGGACGCCGCGCGAGGGCTGGCTGTGCGCCGCCGTGCTGCCCGCGGGGCCGAGCGGTTTCCAGCGGCACGACCGCCGCGACCCCTCCGGCACCGACCGGAGGCTGACGTTCCTGCGGTACCTGCCCGACGAGGCGCGGGTGGAGACGAACAGCGGCTGGGGTCCGGCGTTCGACACGGCACCCGCGTACCACGGGGTGTACGGAAACCCGGACTTCTCGCTCGACCCGGCCACGTATCTGGCGCGCAGCCCGTTCCACGACCTGGCCGTCAGCGGCAAGCTGAACGCCGCGACGCAGGCGCAGGACCAGGTGGCCGGGTTGTGCAGCGCCGCGTTCGCGTGGCCGTTCCGGATCGCGGGCGACGAGACGTTCGAGGTGGACGTGCGCCTCCCCGTCGACCTGTACAGCGGGGCGGGCGACCTCGCCGAGCTCCGGGCCACGCCCGCCGCCGACCTCGCGGAGGCCAACCGGGCGTTCTGGGCGGCGAAGCTCATCGGGCAGGGCGTGCAGCCCCTCCTGCCCGGCCCGGTGGGCCACTTGACGGACCTGTTCCGGCAGGCGCGCTCGCAGCTGCTCGTCCTCTCCGACCACGGGGAGATCCACCCGGGTCCGACGGTGTACGACTCGTTCTGGATCCGTGACTCCTCGGTGGAGGCGACGGCGTGTTCCCTGGTGGGGGACGCGGCGCTCGCGGAGCACCAGTTGGGCACGCACTATCCGGGGCGGTTCAACCGCGGCACGGGCCGGATCGGTCCGTGCGCGGAGTACGGCTTCTACGGCGGGCCGCACGAGCGGGACGACCACGAGTGGGACAGCAACGGCCAGGCGCTGTGGGCGATCGGCCGCTACGACCGCACGGCGGGCCGCGCCGCCGCGTTCGGCGCGAAGCTGTACACGCCGTACGTCATCGACGGCGCCCGCTGGCTGCGCGACAACCGGGACGGCAACGGCCTGCTGCACAGCGGCTGGAGCGCCGAGCACCTGGGCGAGCGCGACAAGCCGCACTACTGGGACGACCTGTGGGGCCTCGCGGGCCTGTACGAGGCGGCGCGTCTCGCCGAGCGCCTCGGCACCCCGGACGTACGGGAACTCTGGGCCGCCTTCGACGACTTGAAGCAGGCCACGGCGGCGTCGATCCGCTGGGTCCTCGCGGAGCAGCGGCGGCGCGGCGAGTGGGAGACGTACATCCCGACCGGGCCCGGCGACGTCGGGCGGCGCGACTCGACGATGATCGGCGCGGCGGCGTACTTCCATCCGCTGCGCCTGCACATGGGCAACAAGCTCGGTGACGACGTCGACCGGGCGGCGCGCTGGACCCTCGACACCATGTACGGGCGGTTCGTGACGGGCGGCTTCCGGCACGAGGCGGCCTGGAACGCCTACGGCCCCTATCTGACCACGCAGTTGGCGCACGCGTATCTGCTCGCCGGGGACCCGGCGCGGATGGACGCGCTGCTCGGCTGGGCCGTGGCCGCCTCCATGGTGCGCCTCGACGACCGGGCGGTGGCGCTCGGCGCGTGGAACGAGCAGCACGCGTTCCCCGTGGCGTCGGGCTTCACCGAAGTCCCCCACCGGCACTGGTACATGGGGGACATCCCGCACGGCTGGGCCGCCGCGGAGTATCTGCTGCTGCTCCGCGACATCCTGTTCTTCGAGGCCGACGAGGACCGCGACCCGCATGTGTACATCGCCCCGGGCGTGCGTCCGCACTGGGTGCCGGACGGCGAGTCGGTGACCGTCGAGGACGCGCCGACGCTGTTCGGCGCGCCCTTCGGCTACCGGCTCACCCACGACGCGGGCGCGCGCACGGTGACCGTGGAGATCACCCGGGCCCCGGAGCGGGTCCGGTACGTCTACCCGTGCCGCTTCGGCAACGTGCGGTCGGCGTCGGCGGACGGCCGCGACCTGCCGGTGAGCGGCGACGACGTCCATGTCCCCGAGGGCACGCGGCGGGTCGAGGTGAGCTACGCCTAGCGCCGGGACGCGCCGCGGTCTCAGGCCTGGTCGCGGCGGAGGCTCTGCCGTTCCTTCTCGGAGAGCCCGCCCCAGACCCCGAACCGCTCGTCGTTGTCGAGCGCGTACGTGAGGCAGGTCTCGCGCATGTCGCACAGGAGGCAGATGCGCTTGGCCTCGCGCACCGAGCTGCCCGGCTCGGGGAAGAAGAAGTCGGGCCCGGTCTGCGCGCACAGCGCCTGCTCCTGCCAGGCGAGTTCGGGCTCGGTCAAAGCGGTGTCATAGTGCATGCCTTGATCGTGCTGGACGGCGCGAAACAAGCGATCAACGTTCGCTCAACGCGGCGCGCCGAGCGCCCCGGGACCGGCTGCCACCGGCCCCGCGACCCGCGCCCGAAGGCGCCCTGAGGCTCCGCTCCCGGTCTGCCTCAGCCCTGCTGCGGCTCCGGCTGCATCAGCGCGAACCGCGCGCCGTACGGATCGGCGAGCTTCGCGAAGGCGCCCACCCCCGCGAGGTCCATCCGCTCGGCCCGGACCGTGCCGCCGCTCGTCCGCGCCTTCGCCACGACCGCGTCGATGTCGGCCACCTGGAAGTACGGCATCCAGTACACCCCGGCCTCCTGCTCGACCGGGTCCTGGTCCAGCGGCCACAGGCCGCCGAACAGGTCGTCCGGGGTGCCGTCGGCGGGATACACCATGGTGTACGACCCGCCCTCGAAGGGCTGGGTGACGGTCTTCCAGCCGAAGACGGTGCCGTAGAACGCGGCGCCCGCCTCGATGTCCGGGGTGTACAGCTCGGTCCAGATCAGTCCGCCGGGCTCGTTCGCCAGCTCCAGGCCCTTGTTCCGGCCCGGCTGCCAGACGGAGAAGGCGACGCCGCCCGAGTCGGCGAAGCCCGCCATGCGGCCGAGGTCGAGGACGTCCGTGGGCTCCCAGAGGGTGCGGCCGCCGGCCTGCTCGACCTGCTTGGCGGTGGCGTCCGCGTCGGGCGTGCAGAAGTACAGCGACCAGGCGGGGGCGCCCGTCTCGGGGGTGACCGTCATGCCGCCCGCGGTGGTCCTGCCGCCGAGCCGGAACGTGCCGTACCCGCCGACGTCCTCGCCGCCCTTCTCGAAGTCCCAGCCGAAGACCGCGCGGTAGAAGGCGGCCGCGCCGTCGATGTCCGTGGTGCCCAGGTCGACCCAGACCGGGGCACCGGTGAGCGTGAGATCACTGAGCATGATCGACTCCTTCGTCGTGCCTGTCGTCTCACCGAACCTTCGCCTCCGAGTCTTCCACCGGGCACTGACAATCCGCGCGCGGCGGCCGGGCCCCGGCACGCACCGTCACCGCCCGCCGCGCCACCGGGGCGCTTTCCGTCACCCTCTGCACCCGCCCGTCATCACCTTGTGAACCCGGACAAGATTCTGAGAGCGCTCTCAGCCACACCTCTTGACGCCGCGTTTTCACCGCGGCAACAGTGGGGGCACGTCGACGCACCACCCCGCGCCCGGGCCCCACTCCTGCTCAACTCCCCCCACATTCCAGCCAGGAGAGAATTTCCGTGATCTCGCGCAGAGTGTTCCTGACGTCGTCCGCGGCCGCCGCGGGCGCCCTCACCTACCCCGCCTGGGGCAGCGCGCTCAGCCCGCGCGCCGACGCCGCGCCCGCTACCTGCGAACTCGCCCTGCAGAACAAGTCCCTGCCGGGCCAGGTCCGCGCGTACGTCACCGGGCACGAGCCGGGCACCGACCGCTGGCTGCTGCTCAAGCCGGACGGCGGGGTCTACCGCCCCGAGTCGCCGTCGGCCCCGCAGACGCCGCTGCCGGTGGACTGCGCCATCCCCCTCGGCGCGGCGGGCTCGGCCCCCAAGGTTCTGACGTTGCCTCAGATGTACGGCGCCCGCGTCTACTTCGTCCGCGACGACAAGCTGGACTTCTTCCTCAATCCGGGCCCGAGCCTCGTCGAGCCCGCCTTCGCCACCAAGGAGGACCCGAACTACGGCCGCACGTGGTCGTTCTGCGAGTTCACCTTCAACAGCACCCAGCTGTACGCGAACATCAGCTACGTCGACCTGGTGACCGCGCTGCCCATCGGCCTGACCCTGGCGGGCGACGCCACGCACACCGTCGCGCCGCTGCCGAACGGCGCCGTCGACAAGATCGCCGCCGATCTGGTGGCGCAGGCGGGCAAGGACGGGCAGCCCTGGGACAAGCTGGTGATCCGCGGTGACGGCGGCGTGCTGCGGGTCATCTCGCCGCAGAACCTCATGGCCCCGTACTTCGACCGCCCCGACCAGATGCCCTTCCGCGACCTCTTCAAGGGCTACGTCGACCAGGTCTGGGACAAGTACCGGTCCACCGACCTGCGGATCGACCTCCAGGGCGGCCGGGGCGTGCGCGTCGGCCGGGTCAGCGGGGACACCCTCACCTTCGAAGGGGGCCACACCTTCGCGAAGCCCTCCTCCAAGGACATCTTCACCTGCAACCACGGCCCGTTCACCAACAACCCGAACGACTCCGACGACAAGAAGGGCCTCCTCGCCCGCCTCGCCGCCGGCTTCAACCGCAGCATCATGCTGACCCACCCCTCGCAGCCCAACGGCACGACGTCCGGTGACTACTACCGCGGCGACGTCACCAACCACTGGGCCCGCGTCGTGCACGCCAACTCGCCCATCGGGTACGCCTTCCCCTACGACGACGTCCGTCCGGACGGCCAGCCGGACGTGTCGGGGGCGGCGCACGACGGGAACCCACGGAGGTTCACGGTGTCGGTCGGCGCGTAGCGGCCGCCAGGCGCGCTTCAGGGGGCGGGCAGTTCCTTCCGGTGCCCGCCCCCGCTAGGCGGATTCCCGGCGTACGAGTGCCGTGGGCAGCACCACGCGCGCGGCCTCCCCCGGAGTCGCCGCGCCGCCCGGGGTGTCCGAGGCCCCGGCCTGCGGCTGCCCCTGGCCCTGCCCTTGGCCGCGCAGCAGCATCGCCGCCATCAGGCGCCCCATCTCCTCGATGTCCTGGCGCACCGTCGTCAGGGGCGGGTCCGCCTGCTCGGCCAGCGGCAGCATGTCGTCGAAGCCGACGACCGCCACGTCCTCGGGCACCCGCCGCCCGGACTCACGCAGCACGCGCAACGCCCCGGCCGCCGACAGGTCGTTCGCGGCGAAGACCGCGTCCACGTCGGGGCATTGGTCCAGGAGCACGCGCATCGCGCGTTCGCCGCCCGCGGGGGTGAAGTCGCCCTCGGCGACCAGCCGTGGATCGCCTTCGGGTACGACGTCGTGGTAGCCGTCGAGGCGGTCGACGGCGGAGGTCTGGTCGAGGGGTCCTGTGATGTGGGCGACGCGGCCGCGGCCGAGGCCGGTGAGGTGGCGTACGGCCTGGCGGGCACCGCCGCGGTTGTCGCAGTCGACGTAGCGGACGCTGCCCGCGCCGCCCGTCCAGCCCGGCCGCCCGCCGAACACCGTGGGCAGTCCCGCGCTGTGGATGATGCCGGGCAGCGGGTCGTCCAGGTGCAGCGAGAAGACGAGGGCGCCGTCGACGTGGCCGCCCGCGAGATAGCGTCCGACGCGTTCGTGATCGTCCCTGCCCTCCGTCAGGAGCAGCACCAACTGGACATCACGTGCCGTCAGTTCCTTGCTGATGCCGCGCAGTTGGCGCGCGAAGAACGGGTCTGCGAACACCCTGGTCTCGGGCTCGGCGATGACCACGGCGACGGCGTCGTGGCGCCGGGTGACGAGACTGCGGGCGGCGCGGTTGGGGACGTAGCCGAGTTCCCGCACCGCGCGCCGGACCTTCTCCGCGAGCGCCTCGCGCACCCCGGCGTCGCCGTTCACCACGCGCGACACCGTCGCCCGCGACACCCCGGCCCGCGCGGCCACGGCCTCCAGCGTGGGACGCGCTGCTGCCTGGGGCACCTCGGAACTCCTCGTCGACGGTTGCCGATCAGGATAGCCCCGGGCCTGGCGGGTCGCTCGCCGCCTGTGACGCGGGAGACCGCCGCCGACAGCGGCTGAGCACGCCGTACGTCGCGGGCACTAGAGTGCGACGGTGACCTCCGAACGTGAGAACCCGTCCGCCCGCGTCCGCGAGGACGACCGTGACACGGCCGTGCGGCGCCTGCAGGAGGCGTACGCCGAAGGGCACATCTCGCACGAGGAGATGGACGCACACCTTCAGCGGGTGCTCACCGCCGAGACGCCCGACGACATCGCGTCGGCCCTGGGCTCGCTCCCCGCGGAGGACCCGGGCACCACCTCCACGATCGCCGCCGCCACCGGACGGATCCGGCGGCGCGGCGCCTGGCGGGTGCCGCGCACCCTCAAGGTCCACTCCGCGCTCGGCCGGGTGCGCCTGGACCTGTCCCAGGCGGTCTTCGAGCACTCCGTGGTCGACATCGAGCTGAACCTCGGCACGGGCGGGGCCAGGATCACGGTGCCGCGCGACGCCGTCGTGGACCTTGAGGGACTGAGCTCCGTCTGGAAGGACACGCTGTACAAGGCCGGTCCCGGCGCCCGCCCCGGTGGCGGACCGACGATCCGGATCACCGGGACCATGGGGATGGGACGGCTGAAGATCCGCCACGCGCGGCGTTGAGACGCCCGCGGCACCGGCGTCAGTGGTGCGAGTGGTCCGCGCTTCCCCCACCGGGCTCGGCGGCGCCGGACTTGGCCCCGTCGGCCTTCTTCCCATCGGCCTTGTCCCCGCCCGACTTCTTCTCCGCCTTCGCGTGCGGATGGTGCGGCTCGTAGTCCGGAATCGTGCCGTCCGGCTTCTTCACCAGGAACAGCCCGACCATCCCCATGTCGGAGTGGCTCTGCACATGGCAGTGGTACATCCAGGCCCCGGCGCCCACCCCCTCGCCCGCGATCACCTGGAAGCCGAAGGAGTCGCCGGGGCCTGTGATCTTGTCGTCGAGGATCTGGCTGGGGTCGTCGGGGCCGGTGAGCAGGCCGGTGCGGTTGTCGGCCCAGCGGTGACCGTGGATGTGGAACGTGTGGTAGTACTCGCCGTGGGTGATCGACACGAACTCGACCCGATCGCCCACCGTGGCCTCGAAGTTGGGCCCGGAGTGTGCGGGCTTGTTGTTGATCAGCATGTCGTTGAAGACGACGACGCAGGTCTGGTCGGGCAGGATGTCGCCCTTGCGGCGCACGATCACCGCGCCGTAGAGACCCTTGCGCACCCCGACCGTGCCGTGCTCGGTGCCGACCACGTGGTCGTGGTAGTGCCAGTAACCGGCGGTGCCCGGGCGCCAGGTGCCGTCCTTGCGGCGGCCCGGGGCGTGGGTGCGCCAGGTGTAGGTGCGTTTGCCGCCGGGCGCCACCTGGGACTTGGTGTGTTTCGTGCCGTCGCTGGAGATCTCGTAGTCCATGCCGTGGACGTGCAGGCTGACGTCGACGTCCGTGGTGTTCTCGAACTCGACGTGCAGGGTGTCGCCCTCGTTGAGTTCGAGCAGCGGGCCGGGGATGGTGGCCTTGCCCTTCTCCAGGCCGTAGCCCATCTGCCCGTCGGGAAGCTTCTCGGCGTACATCTTGATGCGGCGCACCTCGCCGCCCGCGGGGGCCGTCTTCGGCGGATCGACGGCGCGCGGGGCGTCGGCCGCGGAGTCCGCGGCCATCACCGACAACGATGTCACGCCCACGGTGGCCGCCGCTCCCCCGGCCAGCATCCGGCGGTTGAAGCTCCGTCTGTCCATGGCGAACTCCCCACTCATATACGGAAACTGACGCTACGTACGGACACGGTCGGGGCACCCGAGGCACCGGATTCCGGCCACACGCTAGCGGCAGCGCTCCGGTTTATCCACACGCAGGACAAAGGTCGCACGAAGTGATGTCGTAGCTATTGGCTAGCCGTCAAAAGAGGGCTAGCTTCGTCGGCGCCAGCCATCGATGGAGGGCTGGCCTCCTCCGCGCAGTTGAGGTATACGCCGTAGCCGTGACCGACGATGGGTGGGTGTACTCATGCGGATGACACCGCATCAAACGCCGCCAACCGTACGAGGGTTGGGCAGAACCAGACACAGATCCAAGCGCCGCGCCTGGGCGGCCGTCCTGGCCGCGGGAGCCGTCGCCGCCGGCCTCCTCACGGGCCCCGCCGCGACCGCGCGGCCCTTTCCCGAACCGCCTCCCGACGCGGAGGCGATGAAGACAACGATGTCACGCGCGCTGCCCGCTCCCCCGGGCAGCGCCACTGTGCGTGTGCTCGCCTTCTACGGCTCGGCCGCCGGTGGCGACGAGTCCCCGGTCGTCGACGCGGCCATCGCCGCCATCGAGAAGATCGGCCAATCCGGCCCGGCCGACCAGCGGTTCACGGTGACGGCCACCGACGACCCGGCCGTGTTCACCAACGCCAAGAAGCTCGGCAAGTTCAACGCGGTGACGTTCGTGACCGGCGGCGGCGACGTCCTCGACGCCGAGCAGGAGGCGGGCCTCGAGGCCTACATGGAGGCCGGCGGCGGCTTCCTCGGGCTGCACGACGCGGCCCGCGCGGAGCCCTACTCGTCCTGGTTCACCGGACTCGTCGGCGCCCGCCCCAAGGACGCGAGCCCCGCCGCCGTCCAGCGCGCCACCGTCGAGGTCGGCGACCGCGAGAACCCCGCCACCAAGGACCTGCCCCTGGAGTGGAAGCGCCCCGACAAGTGGCTCAACTGGGAGACCCACCCCTCAGGCAACGTGCACACAGTAGCCCGCGTCCGCGAGGCGACGTACAAGCCGGGCGAGGGCGCGAACGGCGCGGACCACCCGGTGTCCTGGTGCCGTGACTACGACGGCGGCCGGTCCTTCTACACCGGCATGGGCGGCACGGCGGACGCCTACGACGAGGCGGACTTCCGCGGCCATCTGCGCGGCGCCCTGCTGTGGACGACCCGCATCGCCCGCGCCGACTGCAAGGCGACCATCAACGCCAACTACAAGGCCGAGCGCCTGACCCAGCCCAACAAGCCGGGCCAGAACGACCAGATCGGCGAGCCGCACGGCCTGGTCACGGCCCCCGACGGCCGGGTGTTCTACATCGGCCGCGGCGGCGCCGACTCCTCGCAGCCGGTCGTCACCGACTGGAACAACCCCGACATCGGCAAGGGCAAGGGCGAGATCCACGTCTACGACCCGAAGACCAAGAAGTCGACCCTGGCCGGGGCGCTCACCGTCTTCGGCAACAAGGGCGGCGGCGGTGAGCTGATCAAGGTCGAGGAAGGGCTGCTCGGCATCGAGCTGGACCCGAGGTTCGAGCAGAACGGCTGGGTGTACCTGCACTACACACCGCACTCGCAGCTCAACCGCGACACGCACATGGCCGAGCGGTACGTCTCCCGCTTCACCTTCGACCGGGCCACCGAGAAGCTGGACATGGGCAGCGAGAAGGTGCTCCTCAAGTGGCCGGTACAGGTGCACAGTTGCTGCCACTCGGGCGGCGGGATGTCCTGGGACTCCAAGGGCAACCTGTACATCGCGACGGGTGACAACAACTCCTCCGGCTTCAGCGACGGCTACTCGGGCAACAACCCGCAGCCCAACTTCAAGGGCGTCTCCTTCGCCGACGCCCGCCGCACCGCGGGCAACACCAACAACCTCAACGGCAAGATCCTGCGCATCCACCCCGAGCCCGACGGCACGTACACCCTGCCCGAGGGCAACCTCTTCACCGGCAAGGAGCCGGACGAGGGCGGCGGCAAGACGCGCGGCGAGATCTATGTGATGGGCGTGCGCAACCCCGCCCGCATCTTCGTCGACAAGAAGACCGACACCCTGTACGCCGGGTGGGTCGGCCCCGACGCCGGTCAGCCGTCGACGACCTGGGGCCCGGCGAAGTACGACACGTTCGCGGCCATCACGCACGCCTCCAACCGCGGCTGGCCGTACTGCATGGGCAACAACCAGCCCTACCGCGACCGCAATCTGCCCGACCCGAGCAAGCCGCTCGGCTGGTACGACTGCAAGAACCTGCGCAACGAGTCGCCCAACAACGACGGCCTGGTGAAGATCCCGCCGGCCGAGCCCAACACCATCTGGTATTCGCCGCAGGGCGGCGGCATCGACTACCCGCGCGACGCGAACGGCGTCCCCAGCTACAAGCCGGAGGAGCAGAAGCAGCTCCTGCCGTGGCTCAAGGGCGGCGGCCAGGCCACGATGAACGGCCCGGTCTACCGCTACGACGCACAGAGCACGAGCGCGGACAAGTGGCCGTCGTACTGGGACGGCAAGTGGTTCGTCGGGGACTTCTACGACGGCGACCAGCCGCGGCACGCGGTGCTCACCGACCCCAAGACCGTCGGCAAGGGCGGTCTGCCGGTGCACGCCGAATCGCTCAAGAAGATCATTCCGGTGGGCAACGACAACATCAAGAACCTCATGGACTGGAAGTTCGCGCCGGACGGCTCGCTGTACGTCCTGGACTACGGGCGCGGCTTCTTCACCTCGGACGCCAAGTCGGCGCTGTGGCGCGTGACGTACAAGGGCGGCGCGGCCACTCCGGCCGCCTCCGACCTGGCGAGGAAGGCGAGCCGATGAGATCCGTGCGATCCGTGAGATCCGTGCACCAGGGCCGCGGCCGCGGCAGACTTTGGACGGCGCTGCTCGCCGCGTTCCTGATGGCGGTCGGCCTGACATCGGCGGCCAGCGCGCGCCCCGACGACACCGGGCTCGCCGCGGAGCAGCAGACCCTCACCTGGACGGCCGACAACGACATCTCCAAGTACAAGTCCGCGCCGACGACGGCGGTCGCGGGCAAGACGACGATCGTCTTCGAGAACAGCGTGGCCACCGGCAACACCACCGGCATGCCGCACACGCTGACGTTCGACGTCTCCGACCCGGAGTACAACAACGACGTCCCGCTGAACATCCTCGCCAACCCGGGCGACGACAAGGGCGGCAAGCACACGGCCGAGGTCACCCTCAAGCCGGGCCGCTACCGCTACTACTGCACCATCCCCGGCCACGGCGCGATGCAGGGCATCCTGATCGTGACCGAGGGCGGCGGCGAGGACACCACCGCGCCGGAGACTAAGGCGAAGGTGGACGGGGCGACCAACTCCGACGGCGCGTACGTCGGTTCGGCGACGGTCACGGTGACGGCGACCGACGAGAGCGGCGGCTCGGGCGTCGAGAAGGTCGAGTACGCGGTCGGGGCCGACGGCCCCTGGCAGCCGTACACCGCGCCCGTGGTCGTGAACACGGTCGGCACGCACAAGATCCGCTATCGGGCGTCCGACAAGGCGGGCAACGTGGCGGCGGAGAAGGCGGTCGACTTCAAGGTCGTCGCGCCGCCGACCGACGACAAGACCCCGCCGGAGACGTCGGCGACGGTCAGCGGTGAGCAGAACGGCCAGGGCCAGTACCTGGGCATGGCGACGGTCACGGTGACGGCGTCCGACGCGGGCTCGGGCCTGAACAAGGTCGAGTACGCGATCGGTGCGGGCGACTGGCAGCCGTACACGACACCGGTGATGGTCCATGAGGTGGGCAGCCACAAGGTGCGCTACCGCGCCTCGGACAAGGCCGGGAACGTGGCTGCGGAGAAGGCGGTCGAGTTCACAGTGGTGGCGCCGCCGACCGAGGACAAGACGCCGCCGGAGACCTCCGCGAAGGTCGAGGGCGACAAGAACTCGGACGGCGCCTACATCGGCAGGGCCAAGGTGACGGTCACCGCGACCGACTCCGGCTCGGGCGTGGACAAGGTCGAGTACTCCCTCGACGGCGGCCCCTACGTGGCGTACGCGGCGCCGGTGGTCGTGGACCGCGTCGGGCGGCACACCGTGGCGTACCGGGCGAGCGACAAGGCGGGCAACACCGCGCCCGCGAAGTCGGTGGCGTTCACGGTCGACGAGGGCGGCGGGGTTCCAGGCCCCAACTGCCCTGAGTACGACGAGCGACTGACGGTCTTCGTCGGCACCGTCGACACAGGGATCCCGAACCGCGTCACCAACAACCGTTGCCGCATAGGCGAGTTGGTCGAGGATGAGAAGGACTGGTCGTCGCACGCGCTGTTCCTCAAGCACGTCAAGACCGTCACGGACCGGCTCAAGAAGACCGCCGAGATCGACCAGCGCGAGTACAACAAGATCAACAAGGCGGCGAAGCAGTCGGGCATCGGCAAGCCGGGCCAGACCGAGGGCTACCGTCACCTCTTCGACGGCACGCAGAAGTCCTTCGCCAAGTGGAGCCACGTGGGCGGCGGTTCGTTCGGCCTGAACGCCGACGGGTCGATGACCTCGGGCACCACGAAGAACGGCCTCGGCATGCTGTGGTTCCCCGAGCGCAAGTACGGGGACTTCTCGCTGAAGCTCCAGTGGCGCGACGACGCCCCGGCCGCCGGGAACGCCAACTCCGGTGTGTTCGTACGCTTCCCGCAGGTCCACGACCACCCGGAGGAGTCACGTCCGGAGTGGGTCGCCATCAAGTACGGCCACGAGGTGCAGGTGCTCGACCGTCCTGACGGCGACATGTACAAGACCGGCTCGGTGTACGGCTTCGACCGCGTCGGTCTCGCGGGCGCGGGCGTGACGCCCAAGGGCACCTGGAACGACTACGAGATCCGCGTGGTCGACCAGAAGTACTCGGTGTTCCGCAACGGCGTCCTGCTGAACGAGTTCGACAACACCGGCGGCCAGCTCTTCGAGCCGCCGCGCGGCGACGACCCCGGCACGGACGGCCGCCGCTTCGCTTCCGGGTACATCGGGCTCCAGGTCCACGGCGTCACGGACGTGGTGTCGTACCGGGACATCCGGATCAAGGAGCTGTAACAGCGCGTGAGTCGAGCGCGGGGCCCTCTTCGTACGCGGAGAGGGCCCCGCGTGCGTCAGTCGTCGTCGTGCCGGGCGCGGCTCGGCTGGACGCGCTTCGGCTCGCCGGGCATCTTCGGGTACTCCGGCGGATAGGGCAGGTCCCCGAGGCCGTGGTCCCGCTCGTCGCGGTCGGCCTGTTCGAGGAGGCCCTCCAGGGAGAAGGCGTGCTCGTCCATGTCCCGGTGCACGTCGCCGACCTCGGCGAAGCGGCCGGGCATGGAGCCGAGGTCGAAGTCGCGCGGCACCGCGTCGTCGATCTCGTCCCAGCGCAGCGGCGCCGAGACCGGGGCGTGCGGGCGGGCCCGCACCGAGTAGGCGGAGGCGATGGTGCGGTCGCGGGCGGTCTGGTTGAAGTCGACGAAGATGCGCTCGCCGCGCTCCTCCTTCCACCACGCGGTGGTCACCGCGTCCGGATTGCGGCGCTCCAGCTCCCGGCCGCAGGCGATGGCGGCGCGCCGCACCTCGACGAAGGTCCAGCGCGGCGCGATGGGCACGAAGACGTGGATGCCGCGCCCGCCGGAGGTCTTGGGCCAGCCGCGCAGACCGAAGTCGTCCAGGACCGCCTTGAGTTCATGGGCGGCGCGGACGGCGTCGGCGTAGTCGGTACCGGGCTGCGGGTCGAGGTCGATGCGCAGTTCGTCGGGGTGGTCGGGTTCGGTGCGGCGGACCGGCCACGGGTGGAAGGTGAACGTGCCGAACTGGGCGGCCCAGACGACGGCGGCGACCTCGGTCGGGCAGATCTCGTCGGCGGTGCGGCCGCTGGGGAAGGTGATGGTGCCGGTGGGGATCCAGTCGGGCAGGTTCTTCGGGGCTCGCTTCTGGTAGAAGTGCTCGCCGTCGATGCCTTCCGGGTAGCGCTCCAGGGTGGTCGGCCGGTCGCGCAACGCCCGCAGGATGCCGTCGCCGACGGCGATGAAGTACTCGGCGAGGTCCCGCTTGGTGAAGCCGCGCTCGGGGAACAGCACGCGGTCGGGGCTGGAGAGCCGCACCTGCCGCTCTCCAGCGTTAAGCTCCACCGCCGCTCCGGCGCCCATGCGAGCCACGGTAGTCGCGTGCGGCATTTGCCGCATACTGGGCAATATCACCCTTCGCGCCGCAGAATCGGACCATGGATCTCCCGGTGATGCCGCCCGTGAAGCCCATGCTCGCCAAGTCCGTGGCGCGGATTCCGCCCGGGATGCAGTACGAGGCGAAGTGGGACGGGTTCCGGGCCGTCGTCTTCCGGGACGGGCCTGAGGTCGAGATCGGGAGCCGGGGCACGAAGTCCCTGACGCGGTACTTTCCCGAGCTGGTCGAGGCGCTGCGGGAGCGGTTGCCGGAGCGGTGTGTGGTCGACGGGGAGATCGTCATCGCGCGCGGGGGGCGGCTCGAATTCGACGCCCTCACCGAGCGCATCCATCCCGCGGAGTCCCGGGTGCGGATGCTCGCCGAGCGCACACCGGCGTCCTTCGTCGCCTTCGACCTGCTCGCCCTCTTCGACGAGTCGCTGCTCGACGTCGCCCTCAGCGACCGCCGCGCGCTCCTGGCCAGGGCCCTTGAAGGTGTGAGCGCGCCCGTGCACCTGGCTCCCGCCACCCTCGACCGGGAGGTGGCCGAGCGGTGGTTCGAGGAGTTCGAGGGCGCCGGGCTCGACGGGGTCGTCGCCAAGCCGCTCGACCTGCGGTACCGGCCGAACGAACGCCTCATGTACAAGATCAAGCACGAGCGGACCGCGGACTGCGTCGTCGCGGGCTTCCGCTTCCACAAGAGCGGGCCCGTGGTGGGGTCGCTGCTGCTCGGCCTGTACGACGACGGGGGGACGTTGCAGCACGTCGGGGTGTGCGCGGCCTTCGCCATGAAGCGGCGGGCCGAGCTGGTGGCGGAGCTGGAGCCGCTGCGGATGGAGTCCGTGGCGGGGCATCCGTGGGCGGCGTGGACCGAGGAGGCCGCCCACGAGGGTGCGCGGCTGCCGGGGGCGGTGAGTCGGTGGACCGGGAAGAAGGATCTGTCGTGGGTGCCGTTGCGGCCGGAGCGGGTGTGTGAGGTCGCCTACGACCACATGGAGAACGGGGCCCGCTTCCGGCACACCGCCCAGTTCCGGGCCTGGCGGCCCGACCGCTCCCCCGACTCCTGCACGTACGCCCAGCTGGAGGAGCCCGCCGGATACGACCTCACCGAGGTCCTCGGCTCACCCCCGGCCTGACCCCACCCGGCTGCCACCGCCCCACCGCTACCGCGGCGGGTTCCCCACCCGCCCACCCGTCCCCCTCGAACCAGCCGCACCGCCCCCTGCACCCCGGCGCGCCCGCCCCCTCGAACCAGTCGCACCCTGCTGCCCACCCACCCCGCCGCTCCGCGGCGGCGTCTCCCACCCACCCGCCCATTTCTCTCGGACCAGTCGCACCGCAATCAGCCCTCGCACGCACCCGCACCCGCCACCACAGGCCCACCCACCCGAGCCACTCCCCCAACCCGACGCCCTCGCGCAGCCCTCACCCAACGCCCAGCCCCGGTGCACCCCGCGTCCCAGAGTCACGGGTGGGCGGGTGGGAGAGAAACCCGCCGCGGTAGCGGTGGGCACCCCCACACCCCCGCAGACGAAATCGCGCCAACGTCCCCCCAACAACCCCACACCGCTTCCGGCGCCCCGCCAGCAACCGTATGCTCCGGCCCCGACGATCGAGTTACCGACGGTAAGGGGGACGGGCATGGGGCAAACGGAACCGCAGGCGGGCGCGCGTGGGGCGAGCACCCGCAGGGCTTTCGTCGCACGGACGGCGACCGTCGGCGGCGCGGCCGCGCTGGGGGTGGGGATGGGCCTGGGGGCACTCCCGACCCCGGCCCACGCCGCCGCAAAGGGCCCAGGGGCCAGCCCCCGCGTCGCCGTGCTCGGCGGCGGCGTCGCGGGCCTGACCGCGGCGCACGAGCTGGTGGAGCGCGGCTTCGCCGTCACCGTGTACGAGCGCCGGGCGCTGGGCGGCAAGGCGCGCAGCATGGACGTACCGAACAGCGCGAAGGGGAACCGCAAACCGCTGCCGGGGGAGCACGGGTTCCGGTTCATTCCGGGGATCTATCACAACCTGCCGGACACCATGCGGCGCATCCCGTTCCCGGGGAACAAGAACGGCGTCTGGGACAACCTCATCAGCCCGCCCGAGATGAGCTTCGCCCGCTCCGGCGGCCGCGAGGACATCCGGCTGCCCATCCCCCAGCACACGGGCGACCCGGCCCACCTCGACAAGGACGACATCGCCCGCGCCCTCACGGCCCTCCTGGACACGGCCACCAGCATCCCCGGCCACGAGGTCGCGTACTTCGTGAACCGCGCCCTGGTCTTCCTGACGAGCTGCGACGAGCGCCGCGACGACGACTGGGAGGCGACGCCGTGGTGGGAGTTCGTGCGCGCCGAGCAGATGTCGAAGGACTACCAGCGGGTCCTCGCGATCGGTGTGACGCGCAACATCGTGGCGACGAAGGCCGAGGAGGCCAGCACCCGCACGGTCGGCACGCTCGGCGAGGCGTTCGTGTTCAACGCGCTGGGGCGGGGCGGGGACGGCCCGCCGGACCGCATCCTGAACGCGCCGACCAACGAGGCGTGGATCGACCCGTGGGTGGCGCATCTGAAGGCGCTGGGCGTGGAGTTCCGCATCGGCTGGACGGTCCGCGAGCTGGCGTACGGCGGCGGCCGGATCACGAAGACGGTCGTGGAGAACCCCGACGGCAAGCGCGAGGACGTCGTCGCCGACCACTACGTACAGGCCATGCCGGTCGAGCATGCGCGCAGGACGTGGAGCCGTGAACTCAAGGCGGCGGACCCGCAGTTGGCGCGCTGCGACAAGCTCAAGACGGACTGGATGACGGGCATTCAGTTCTATCTGACGGAGCGGCCCGACGTCGTCGAGGGGCATTTCAACTGCATCGACTCGCCCTGGTCCCTGACCGGCATCGCGCAGGCCGCGCACTGGAAGGGCCGTGACTTCCCCGCGGACTACGGCGACGGCACGGCGGTGGACTGTCTGTCGGTGGACATCTCCGAGTGGGACAAGCCGGGGATCCTGTACGGCAAGACGGCCAAGCAGTGCACGCGCGACGAGGTGGCACGCGAGGTGTGGGCGCAGCTGAAGGCGTCCCTGAACGACACCGGCAAGGCGTCCCTGAGCGACTCCAAGCTGCACTCGTGGTTCCTCGATCCGGGCGTCGACGGCATCGGCGGCCCGAACCCGACCAACGAGGACGAGCTGCTCATCCATCCGGTGGGCACCCTGCACAACCGGCCGTCGGCCGCGACGAGGATCCCGAACCTGTTCCTCGCGGGCGACTACGTGGCCGTCGACATCGACCTGGCCACCATGGAGGGCGCCAACGCCGCGGCCCGCCAGGCCGTGAACGCGCTGCTCGACCGGGTGGGCTCGGACCACAAGCGGTGCGAGGTGACGCCGATGTACCGCGCCCCGGAGATCGAGGGCCTCAGGCGCCACGACCTCTTCCGGTACCGGCTCGGTCTGCCCAATCTTCTCGATCTGGGCTGAGAAGGCGCCGGTTCGGGGTACATCCCCGGCATGACACGGCAAGCACAGGGGCGCGTGCGGGAGCGGGTACGGGTGGGGCGCGCGGCGACGGCGGTGGCGGTCGTCGCCGCGCTCGCCGCGGGCTGCACGTTCGAGCGGGACGACTCCAAGGGGTCCCGCTCCGGGGACGGCGGCCGCGTGCTCGCCGTGAAGATCGACAACGTGGGTCCGGCGCGCCCGCAGACGGGCCTGGACGCGGCGGACGTCGTGTACGTCGAGCAGGTGGAGGCGGGCCTGAGCCGGCTGATGGCGGTGTACGCGCGCAAGCTGCCGCCCGTCGTCGGCCCGGTGCGCAGTGCCCGCGAGACGGACCTGGAGCTGCTGCGCCAGTTCGACGATCCGGCGCTCGCCTTCTCCGGCGCGCAGTCCAAGCTGCTTCCGCTGATCGACCGGGCGCCGCTGCGCCCGCTGCCGCCGGGCAAGGCCCCCGGCCGTGCGTACCACCGCGGCGGCGGCAAGCCCGCCCCGCACAACCTCTATCTGCGGCCCGCCGCCCTCGGCGTCAGGACCGAGGCGCGCGGCCTGGAGAGCACCGGCTTCACGTTCGGCCCGCGCCCGGCGGGCGGCACGCCGGAGACGCGGCACACGGTCCGCTTCCCGTCGGCGCGCTTCGCCTTCACCTGGGTCGAGTACGAGGGGCGCTGGCACATCGCGATGGACGGCACCCCGGCCCGTACCTCCGCGGGCAAGGCGCTGACCGCGGCGACGGTGGTGGTCCAGCGCGTCGACATCCGCGACTCGCGCTTCCACGACCGCTCGGGCAACACCTCGCCGCTGACCGACTCCGTCGGCGAGGGCACGGCCCGGGTGCTGCGCGACGGCCGCTCCTACGAGGCGCGCTGGGAGCGCCGGACGGCGGACGACGGGACGGAGTTCACCACGCCCGGGGGCAAGCCGCTGCGGTTCGCGAAGGGGCCGGTGTGGGTGGTGTTCACGAAGGCGTGACGGTTTCGGCCAGCGGGTCGCGCAGGCGCTCCGCCGCGTCGGCGACCCGCTGGATCAGGCCGAGGAACAGCGTCCGTTCCTCGTCGGCCAGCGGCGCGAGGAGGACTTCGTTCATCCGGGCGGCGCGCACCGTGAGGCGGCGGTGGACGCGCTTGCCCTCGGCCGTGGGGCGCAGCAGGGCGCGGCGGCCGTCCTGCGGGTCGCGGACCTTGTCGAGCAGGTCCTTGCGGGTGAGCCTGGCGACGACGTCGGCGACGGTGGAGCGGTCCAGGCGCACCCGCTCGCCCACGCCGCGCTGGTCGAGTCCCGGTTCGGCGATCAGGGCGTTCAGGACCGCGAACTGCGGTGAGGTGATCTCCTCGGACACCATCGCGTTCCACAGCAGATGGTGCGCCTGCTGCAGGCGCCGGGCCAGGTGCCCCGGGTGGGTGCTCAGGTCCACCGCGGCCATGGCTGCTCCTCACACGCCGGAATGTTTTCGTCGGTGCACTGAACGATATCGCCAAGTCGAGTCGTCCGACGGCGTCTTGACGGCTCCAGGCAGCGGTGGCAGCGTGAGTCCGAGCCCTACAGAAATAGTCAGTGCGCTGATGAAATCTCAGTGTGCCGATGAAATCTCGGCGAGAGAGACGAGGTCGGCCCGGATGGACAAGGTGGTCGCTTCGGCCGCGGACGCGGTGGCCGACGTGGCGGACGGTGCGTCCCTCGCCGTCGGCGGGTTCGGCCTCAGCGGCGTGCCGACCGTGCTGATCGAGGCGCTGCACGCCCGCGGCGTCACGGGTCTGCACGTCGTCTCGAACAACTGCGGCGCCCTGGACACGGGGCTCGCCGTGCTCCTCGCGGCGGGCCGCATCGCGCGCGTCACGGGCTCGTACATCGGCGCCAACAAGGAGTTCGCGCGCCAGTACCTGGCCGGTGAGCTGGACGTCGAGCTGATCCCGCAGGGCACGCTCGCGGAGCGGCTGCGGGCCGGGGGCTCGGGCATCCCCGCGTTCTACACCCCGGCCGGGGTCGGCACGCAGGTCGCCGAGGGCGGCCTGCCGGTGCGGTACGACGGCCGGGGCGGGGTCGCGGTGGCGTCACCGCCGAAGGAGGTCCGGGAGTTCGACGGCGTCCCGTACGTCCTGGAGCACGCCATCCGCACCGACTTCGCGCTGGTACGGGCGGCGCGGGGCGACCGGCACGGGAACCTGGTGTTCGCCAGGGCGAGCCGGAACTTCAACCCCCTCGCCGCGATGGCCGGGCGGGTGACGGTCGCGGAGGTGGAGGAACTGGTGGAGCCCGGCGCGCTCGACCCGGACGCCGTGCACCTGCCGGGCGTCTTCGTCCGGCGGGTGGTGGAGCTGAGCCCGGCCGAGGCCGCCGCCAAGCGCGTCGAGAACCGGACGGTGAGCTCCTGATGCCCTGGACCCGTGAGCAGATGGCGGCACGCGCGGCACGCGAGCTGCGCGACGGCCAGTACGTGAACCTGGGCATCGGCCTGCCCACCCTCATCCCCAACCATCTCCCGCCCGGCGTGCGGGTGATGCTCCACTCCGAGAACGGGATCCTCGGCGTCGGTCCCTATCCGGCGCCCGACGCGGTGGACCCCGATCTGATTAACGCGAGCAAGGAGACGGTCACCGTCCTCCCGGGGGCCGCGTACTTCGACTCCGCGCTGTCGTTCGGGATGATCCGCGGCGGGCACATCGACGTGGCGGTGCTCGGCGCGATGCAGGTGTCCGCGCGCGGGGACCTCGCCAACTGGGCCGTGCCCGGCAGGCTGGTCACCGGCATCGGCGGCGCGATGGATCTCGTGCACGGTGCCCGCACGGTCATCGTGACGATGGCGCACACCGCCAAGGACGGCTCCCCGAAGGTCGTCGAGGAGTGCGACCTGCCGCTGACGGGCCGGGCCTGCGTGCACCGGATCATCACCGACCTCGCCGTCCTCGACGTCACCGAGGACGGCCTCGAACTCACCGAGTGCGCGCCGGGCGTCGACGTCGCGGAGGTCGTCGCGCGGACGGCGGCGGAGGTGCGGGTCCCCGGGACGCGCACCGACCGCCCGCGGCCTCCGGCCCCGCACGCGCCCGACCGGGCCGAGCCCGCGCACCCCGCACACCGCTCAGGGAGGAGCACCCGGACATGACCATCGCCCCCTCTCCCCCGCCCTACCGCAGCCTCGAACTCCGCACCCCGCACGGCCCGCCCGTCCCGGTCCGCGACCCCGAGGCCGTGGAACTGACCGGCCCCGTCTTCGGCGTCACCGACGTCACGGCGCTGGACGCCGATCTGACCCGGCAGCACAGGGGCGAGCCGATCGGGGAGCGGATCACGGTCACCGGACGGGTGACGGACCGTCAAGGTCGTCCGGTGCGCCGCCAGTTGGTCGAGCTGTGGCAGACCAACGCGGCCGGCAGGTACGCCCACCGGCGCGATCAGCACGCGGCGCCCCTCGACCCGAACTTCACCGGCTGCGGCCGCTGCCTCACCGACGACGACGGCACGTACACCTTCACCACGATCAGGCCCGGTGCCTACGCCTGGCGCAACCACGACAACGCCTGGCGCCCCGCCCACCTGCACTTCTCCTTCTTCGGCACGGCGTTCACGCAGCGCCTGGTGACGCAGATGTACTTCCCCGGCGACCCGCTCCTCGCCCTCGACCCGGTGCTGCACTCGGTCACCGACGAGGCGGCGCGGGCCCGGCTCGTGGCCGCGTACGACCATGACCTGTCGGTCCCCGAGTGGTCGCTCGGCTACCGCTGGGACGTCGTCCTGGACGGCCCGTCGGCGACGCTCTTCGAGGAGGGCGAGGCCCGGTGACGACGCAAGGACGGCGAGGTCCCGTGCCGACGCAGGGGCGGCGAGGCCCCGTGCCGACACAAGGGCGGCGGGGCCCGGTGGCGGCACCCCACGCTCCCACCCCCTCGCAGACCGTCGGCCCCTTCTTCGGCCACGCGCTGCCCGCCCCCGGCGGCCCCGAGATCGCACCCCTCGCCCACCCCGACACGATCACCCTCCACGGATACGTGTACGACGGCGCCGGGGAGCCCGTCCATGACGCCCTCCTCGAGATCTGGCAGCCCGCGCCGGACGGCTCCCGCGCGGGCGCGCCCGGCTCACTGCGCCGCGACCCCGTGACGGGCCGCCCGGCGGGCCGCGACGGCGTCACGTTCACGGGTTTCGGCCGCGTGCCCACGGACGCGGACGGCCACTGGGCGATCCACACCCTCCCGCCCGGCGGCGCCCCCTACCTGTCGGTCGCCCTCTTCGCCCGCGGCCTCCTGAACCACCTGTTCACCCGCGCGTACCTGCGCGACGAACCCGACGACGCCCTGCTCACGGCCTTGGCCGCGGACCGCCGCGCGACGCTTCTCGCCCGGGCGGAGCCGCACGGCATCTACCGCTTCGACATACACCTCCAAGGGGAGGGCGAGACGGTGTTCCTGGAGTTCGCGTGAGCGGTGGGGCGTACGAAGTGGGTGGTGCGGCACAGGACGTGAGTGGCACGGCGCACGAAGTGAGTGGCGTGGCGCAGGACGTGGGTGGCGAGGCGTACCAAGTGGGTGGTGCGACGCGGAACGTGAGTGGCGCGACGCACGACGTGAGTGGCGAGGCGCATGCTTCGGGGGACTGCCCCGCCCTCGACGTCGGCCTGCTGGCCCCGGGGCGCGCGGACTCGCCCGCGGAGCGCGCCACGAGCGACCGGGCCTTCCTCCAGGCCATGCTGGACGCGGAGGCGGCCCTGACGCGGGCGCAGGCGGCGGTGGGCACGGCACCGGCCGAGGCGGCGGCCGCGGTCACCGCTGCCGCCGACGCCGCCCGGTTCGACGCGCGCGCTCTCGCGGTGCGGGCCCGCGCGGGCGGCAACCCGGTGATCCCGCTGGTGGCGGACCTGACGGCGGCGGTGCCTCCGGAAGCGGCGGCGTACGCCCACCGGGGCGCGACCAGCCAGGACATCCTGGACACGGCGGCGATGCTGGTGGCCGCGCGGACGCTGGACCTGCTCCTGGTCGATCTCGCCTCCCTGGAAGGGGAGTTGGCCCGCCTCGCCCGGGCCCACCGGGACACGGTGATGGCGGGCCGCACGCTCACCCAGCACGCGGCGCCGACGACGTTCGGCCTGAAGGCGGCCGGGTGGCGGGCGCTGGCGCTGGACGCGCGGGACCGTGTGGTGCGGGTGCGCGGAGGGCTGCCGGTGCAGCTGGGCGGGGCGGTGGGCACGCTGGCGGTGGCCGGAGCGCACGGGGCCGACGACTCCCGGAACCCGGACCTGACACTCCGTCTGATCTTCGCCTATGCGGCCGAGTTGAACCTCACCGCACCCGACCTCCCCTGGCACACGCTCCGAACCCCTGTGGCGGACCTCGCCGCGGCGCTCGCCCTCACCGCCGGGGCGCTCGGCAAGCTCGCCGCCGACGTCCTCACCCTCTCCCGTACGGAGATCGGCGAACTCTCCGAAGGCGCGGCGGGCGGCTCCTCCGCGATGCCGCACAAGGCGAACCCGGTCCGCGCCACCCTGATCGCCGCCGCGGCCCACCGCGCCCCCGCGCTCGCGGCCACGCTGTACGCCTCGCTGCCCGCCGCCGACGAACGCCCGCCCGGGGCCTGGCACGCCGAGTGGGAGCCCCTGCGGGACCTCCTGCGCCTCGTCGGCGGCGCGGCCCGCGACGCGGTCGACCTGTGCACCCACCTCCAGGTCCACCCCCACGCGATGCGCGCCCACCTCGACCTCACGGCGGGCCTCCTCACCTCCGAACGCCTCGTCGTGGAACTGACCCCGCACCTGGGCCGCACCCACGCCACGGAACTGGTGTCCGCGGCGGCGAAAAAGGTCAGGGCGGGCGAGGGAACCCTGGCGGATGCGGTATCAGCAGAACTCAAGGCACTCCCACCCCACGCCCCCAAGCCCGACACCCCCACACCCCCCGCCCCCGACCTCACCGAACTCACCGAACTCACCGAACTCACCGACCCCACCCACTGGACGGGCTCCGCAGGCTCCCTCACCGACCGCGCGCTGAAACGCCGTTGAGCAAGCCGCGGCCTCAGCCGGACGCGACGCCGCGGAACTCTCGGAGCAGCTCACGCGCGGGCACGCTCGCCGGATCGAAGGGCTCGATCCCCTCCTGGTCGGCCGGGACTCCCGGCCCCCACAGTCGTACTCCATGGCACTCAAAGCAGAACGCCAGCCGGAAGAGCAGGTCGGTGGCGCTGTGGACACGGACTCCCCAGCCCGGGAAGAAGCAGCGGTGCAGCTCGCTGCCCCGCAGGTCGCCGATCAGCGCCAGGGCTCGGCTCGCCCGGGGGCCATCCCAGATGGCGACCTCGTCACCGGCCAAGTGCTCCGCACGGAGATGCGTCTCCGGAGCCGTGATGCGGACGACCTCGATCAGTTCGGCTTTCTCGTGGGTGAGGGGAAGCAGCATGGGCCCAGAGTCGCCGATCGCGTCACCGCGATCCAGCGCTTTCCGGGCCCCGGCACCCACCGCCATGTGTGCCCCGCGCACGTAGCCACCGTCCGTGACCAGGAGTGTCACGCACGTGAGAAGCAGCACACGTCACCGTCAAGTCACCCGGGTGACACATCCGTGCCTTAAGTTTCGAGATGATCGTGGAACTTCATGCACGGAGGTGAGCACGTGCTCCGACTCGGCGGACGCCCCTGGGTGTTCACCGCGCTCGCCGCCGTGCTGCTGGTCGTCCTCCAGTGCTTCGGGCCCGGCCCGGGCGGAGGTGCGGGCGAGGGGCTCGCCGTGGAGGCCAGGGAGACCGTCGTCTCCTCGGCCTGTGACGGTCCGGCGGGAGCCGGGGCCGCCACCGAGCACATGCGGGTCCGGGCCAGGCCGCACGCGTGCCCCGTGACCGACGGGCACGTGGCCGCCGCCGTCCAGGTGCCCTCGGACGCCCCCGCCGCGCGGCCGTCGCTGCCGCGCCTCGTCGCGTACGACGAGAGCAGACCCGCAGGCAGTGAACTGCCGTCCCTGTTGCAGGTCTTCCGCTGCTGATCGGTGCCACCGCACCGGCACCCGCGACCCCCACAACCGTCGCCGTGCCGGTCCGTACCGATCCCATGTCACACCGAGCACCTACACGCCCCCCGTGGCGCTCAGGAGTCATTCCCCCATGCAGCCCTTCCTTGACCGTTCCCTTCTCCGTGCCCGTTCGCTGTTAAAGGTCTCCGGAGACCGACGGCACGATCTCACCGCCTCCGTAGTGGTCTTCCTCGTCGCACTCCCCCTGTGCGTGGGTGTCGCCGTCGCGTCCGGCGTACCCGCCGAACTCGGCCTGATCACGGGCATCGTCGGAGGCATCGTCACCGGGCTCCTTCCCGGCAGCAGCCTCCAGGTCAGCGGCCCGGCCGCCGGCATGACCGTCCTCGTGTACGAGGCCGTGCAGGAGTTCGGGCTCCCCGCGCTCGGCGCACTCGTGCTCGCCGCCGGACTCCTCCAACTGGCCATGGGCGCACTGCGGCTCGGCCGGTTCTTCCGCGCGATATCCGTCGCCGTCGTCGAGGGCATGCTCGCCGGGATCGGGCTCGTCCTGATCGCCGGACAGCTGTACGCGATGGCGGACCAGAAGGCCCCCTCGAGCGGGCTCGCGAAGATCGGGGGTCTGCCGGAACTGATCACCGACACCGTAGGCTCCGGCCGCGCGCTCGCCGCGTTCGCACTCGGCTCAGGCACCGTCGCGGTGCTGCTGCTGTGGCGCAGGCTGCCGGGCGTGTTCCGCACGGTTCCCGCGCCGCTCGCCGCCGTCGCCCTGGCGACCGGTGTGTCGCTGCTGTTCTCGATGCCCGTCGCGACCGTCGAGGTGCAGGGCCTGATCGAGGCCGTGCAGCCGCCCGGCACCGGCGCCTTCGGTGAACTCCTCGGGATCGGCGCGATCGGGACGGTCCTCGCGTTCGCGCTGATCGCGTCCGCGGAGAGCCTGTTCAGCGCGGCCGCCGTGGACCGGCTGCACGACGGTCCGCGCACCGACTACGACAAGGAGCTGGTCGCGCAGGGAGCGGGCAACACGGTGTGCGGGCTCCTCGGCGCGCTCCCGATGACCGCGGTGATCGTCCGCAGCGCCGCCAACGTGCAGGCCGGTGCCCGTACGAAGGCCTCCCGCGTCCTGCACGGCGTGTGGCTGCTGCTGTTCGCGGCGCTGCTGCCCGCCGCGCTGGGCCTCATCCCGGTCGCCGCGCTCGCGGGCGTCCTGGTGCACGCGGGCTGCAAGCTGGTGCCCGTGCGGCAGTTGGGCGGGCTGTGGCGCGAGCACCGGGGCGAGGCGGTCGTGCTGGTGGTGACGGCCGTCGCGATCGTGTCGGTGAGCATGTTCGAGGGCGTGCTCATCGGCCTCGCGCTCGCGATCGTCAAGACGGCGTGGGAGACGTCCCACGTGCACGTCGAGGTCGTCGACAAGGGCGCGGGCCCCATCCGCGCCCACCTGTCGGGCAACGCCACCTTCCTGCGGCTGCCGAAGATCCTCGACGCCCTGGAGGCGCTCCCCCAGGACCGCCCGATCGAGCTGGACCTGACGGACCTGCGCCACCTCGACCACGCCTGCCGCACCTCCCTGGAGAACTGGGCGGCGCGGCACAGCGCGGAGGGCACGGAGCCGGTGCGGGTGGCTTCGGGGGTGTGAGTCCGGGCGGGCTGCCCCCGGGGCGGCGCCCCGGGCCGGTCCCGGCCTCCCGGGCCGGGGCCGGTCACCCGGGCCGGGGCCTGCCACCCGGGCGCGTGCCCCGCGGGGTCAGCCCGCACATGACGACGGCGCGCCTCGACGCCAGCTCGCCCCCGGGGGTCAGCGCGCCCCGTACACCGGCTGTGGCGTCTCGGCCCTGGAGAGCAGCTTCAGGGCCGCTTCGCCCGCCTCCGCGGCGCTCCAGCGGGCGCCCTTGTCGGCGCTGGGTCCTGGCCGCCAGCCCTCCATGACGGTGATGCGGCCCGCCTCGGCCTCGAAGACGCGGCCGGTGACCCCGGCGGCGGCGTCCGAGCCGAGCCAGACGACCAGCGGGGACACGTTCTCCGGGGCCATGGCGTCGAAACCGCCGTCCACGGGGGCGGCCATCGTCTCGGCGAACGTCTGCTCGGTCATCCGGGTCCGCGCGGCGGGCGCGATGGCGTTGACCCGCACTCCGTAGGCGGCGAGTTCCGCGGCGGCGACCAGGGTGAGCCCGAGGATCCCGGCCTTGGCGGCGCTGTAGCCGACCTGCCCGACGCTGCCCAACAGGCCCGCTCCGGAGGAGGTGTTGATGACACACGCGCGCGGTGCGCGCCCCGCCTTGGACTCGCTGCGCCAGTGCGCGGCCGCGTGCTTCAGGGGCAGGAAATGCCCCTTCAGGTGAACGCGTACGACGGCGTCCCAGTCGTCCTCGTCGAGGTTCACGAGCATCCGGTCGCGCAGGAAACCCGCGTTGTTCACGAGGGTGTCCAGGCGTCCGTACGTCTCCAGGGCGGCGCCGACGAGGGAGGACGCGCCGTCCGGGGTGGCGATGTCCCCGTGGTGCGCGACCGCCTCGCCACCCGCAGCGCGGATCTCCTCGACGACCCCGCGCGCGGGGTCCCCGGAGGAGCCGGAGCCGTCGAGGCCCGCCCCCAGGTCGTTGACGACGACCCGCGCGCCCTCGGCGGCGTACGCGCGTGCGTGCGCGCGGCCCAGTCCCCGCCCCGCGCCGGTGACGATCACGACGCGCCCCGCGCAGATGCCGTTCGTGGGCCCGGGGCCGGGCCCGGTGGCAGCGTTCATGCGGAACTCCCTCTCGTTGGCCATGCACCCTCGTCAGTGGCTCACGCTCGTCAGTGCTTCACGCTCGTCAGTGGTTCACGGAGGCCGCGTCGAGGAACGCGGGCCGCTCGCCGCCGCCGTGCAGGTGCAGCGCCGCACCGCTCACGTACCGGGCGGCGTCGGAGGCGAGGAAGACGCAGGCGTCCCCGACGTCGGCCGGGTCGGCGAGGCGGCCGAGGGGAACCGTGCGGCCGACCGCCGCGACGCCCTCCTCGTCGCCGTAGTGCAGGTGCGAGCTCTCGGTGCGGGTCAGGCCGAGGACGACCGTGTTCACGCGCACGTGCGGCGCCCACTCGACGGCCATGGTGCGCGCCAGGTTCTCCAGGCCCGCCTTGGCGGCGCCGTAGGCACCGGAGCCGGGTGAGGGGCGGGTGCCGCTGACGCTGCCGATCATCACGATGGTGCCGCCGGTCTCCTGACGGCGCATCACCTCGTACGCGGCGAGGGAGGCGTAGAGCGGCGACAGCAGGTTCAGCTCGACGATCTTCGTCTGGCGGGCCGCGGGCGTCTCGGCGAGCAGCCCGAACGGCGTGCCGCCCGCGTTGTTCACCAGGACGTCGATCCCGCCGTGGTCGGCCGCGACCCCGGCGAAGAAGTCGGTGGCCGCCGCGGCGTCGCGCACATCGAGGGGGCGGAACTCGGCGGCGATGCCCGCCACTTCGACGGGCGCGGCGGGCGGCCTGCGGGCGCAGATCACGACGCGCGCCCCGGCGGCCAGGAAGCGCCGGGCGATCCCGGCGCCGACGCCGCGGGTGCCGCCGGTGACCACGACCATCTGTCCCTTGTCAGTCATGGCTGCTACCTTTCGAAGGCAACTAACAAATGTTTGGTTGATGGCTCTGGTTGAAAGGTAGCGGATCCTCTGATGCCTGTCTCCACCTCGGCTCCGGACGGGGGCGTCGCTGTCGTCACCGTCGACTACGCACCGGTCAACGCCCTGCCGGTGCGGGGTTGGTACGACCTCGCGGACGCGCTGCGCGCCGCGGGCCGCGACCCCGGCGTGCGCTGCGTCGTGCTCGCCGCGGCGGGCCGGGGGTTCAACGCGGGCGTGGACATCAAGGAGATGCAGCGCGACCCGGGCCACGACACCCTGCTCGGCGCCAACCACGGGTGCTACGAGGCGTTCTCGGCGGTGTACGCCTGCGAGGTCCCGGTCGTCGCCGCCGTGCAGGGCTTCTGCCTGGGCGGCGGCATCGGCCTGGTGGGCAACGCGGACGCGATCGTGGCGAGCGACGACGCCACCTTCGGGCTGCCGGAGCTGGACCGCGGCGCGCTCGGCGCCGCGACGCATCTGGCCCGCCTGGTGCCCCAGCACCTGATGCGCGCGCTGTACTACACCTCGTGCACGGCGACCGCCGCCGAACTGCACGCCCACGGCTCGGTGTGGCGGGTGGTCCCGCGCGCGGAGCTGCACGCCGCGGCCCTGGAGCTGGCGCACGAGATCGCCCGCAAGGACGGCACGCTGCTGCGCCTGGCCAAGGCCGCGATCAACGGCATCGACCCGGTCGACGTGCACCGCAGCTACCGCTTCGAGCAGGGCTTCACCTTCGAGGCGAACCTGAGCGGCCTCGCCGACCGGATCCGCGCCGACTTCGGCGGCAGGCACGTCGACGGCCGGGGCAACGGCAGCGCGGGCCACGGCAGCAAGGGCGCGGACGACGACGTCCGCGGCGAGAAGGGGGGACGGCCATGAGCGGCAAGGTGATGACGCCCGACGCGATCGTGGGGCGCCTGGAGAGCGGCATGACGCTCGGCATCGGCGGCTGGGGCTCGCGCCGCAAGCCGATGGCGCTGGTGCGGGCGCTACTGCGCTCGGACGTCAGGGACCTGACGGTGGTGGCGTACGGCGGGCCCGATGTGGGCCTGCTGGCCGCGGCGGGCCGGATCCGCAAGCTGGTCACGGCGTTCGTGACGCTCGACTCG
Organism: Streptomyces sp. NPDC127108; assembly: GCF_042677545.1. Classification (NCBI taxonomy): domain Bacteria; kingdom Bacillati; phylum Actinomycetota; class Actinomycetes; order Kitasatosporales; family Streptomycetaceae; genus Streptomyces; species Streptomyces sp. NPDC127108. Next base: position 53,054 of record NZ_JBHXTE010000024.1, read on the forward strand.
ATCCCGCTGGAGCCGCACTTCCGCGCGGCCCGCGAGCGCGGCGCCTTCGAACTGATGGAGCTGGACGAGGCGATGTTCATGCAGGGCCTCACGGCGGGCGCCCAGCGGCTGCCGTTCCTGCCGGTCCGCGCGGGCCTCGGCTCGGACGTGCTGCGGGTCAACCCGTCGCTGCGGACGGTCACTTCGCCCTACGCGGACGGGGAGGAGCTCGTGGCGGTGCCCGCCCTGCGCATGGACGCCGCCCTGGTCCATCTGAACCGCGCGGACGCCCTCGGCAACGGCCAGTATCTGGGCCCCGATCCGTACTTCGACGATTTGTTCTGCGAGGCGGCCGACACGGCGTACGTGACGTGCGAGCGGATCGTCGAAACGGCCGAGCTGACCCGGGACGCGGCGCCGCAGACCCTGCTGGTCTCACGGCACGCGGTGACGGGTGTGGCCGAGACGCCCCGGGGCGCGCACTTCACATCGTGCGTGCCGGACTACGACCGCGACGAGGCGTTCCAGAAGGAGTACGCCACCGCGGCGCGCACCCCGGAGACCTGGGGGGACTTCAGCACCCGCTTCCTCGCCGGCACCGGCGAGGAGGACTATCACTCGGCCGTCGAGGCCTGGCACAAGGAGCAGCGATGACGGCGACGACCGGGGCCACGACGGCGACCCGCGCCGAGTACTGCGTGGTGGCCTGCGCCGAGGCCTGGCGCGGCGACGGCGAGGTGCTCGCCTCCCCCATGGGCGCCGTCCCGTCGATCGCGGCGCGCCTGGCGAAGCTGACGTTCGCGCCCGACCTGCTCCTCACGGACGGCGAGGCCCTCCTGATCGGGGACGTCCCGGCGGTCGGGGCGCGGTCCGCGGTGACGGAGGGATGGCTGCCGTACCGCCGCCATCTGACGATGGTGATGGGCGGCCGTCGGCACGTGATGATGGGCGCGAGCCAGATCGACCTCTTCGGCAACCAGAACATCAGCTGCGTCGGCGACTGGCGCCGCCCGGACCGCCAGCTCCTCGGCGTCCGCGGCGCCCCCGTGAACACCCTGAACAACCCGGTGAGTTACTGGATCCCCCGGCACTCCCCGCGCGTGTTCGTCGAGCGCGTCGACATGATCTGCGGGGTCGGGTACGACAGCGCCGCGGCGGCGGGCCCGTCGGCGACGCGCTTCCACGAGCTGCGCCGCGTGGTCTCGGACCTCGGCGTCTTCGACTTCGCGACACCGGACCGCTCGATGCGTGTCGTGAGCCTGCATCCCGGGGTGACCCCCGAGGAGGTCCGCGACGCCACGGGCTTCCCCCTCCCCCTGCCGGACGAGATCCCCCGCACGCGCACCCCGTCCCCCGCCGAACTCCGCCTGATCCGCGACGTGGTGGACCCGTCCCGCCTGCGCGAGCGGGAGGTGCGGGCCCGGTGACGGCACCCGGCCCGGTGACGGCCCTGACCCGGCTCACCGGGGTGCGGCATCCCCTCGTGCAGACCGGCATGGGGTGGGTGGCGGGCCCGCGCCTGGTGTCGGCGGTGGCGAACGCGGGCGCGCTCGGCGTCCTCGCGTCGGCGACGATGACGCCCGAACGGCTGCGGGCGGCGGTCCGTGAGGTCAAGTCCCGCACGGACGAGCCGTTCGGCGTGAACCTGCGGGCCGACGCGGGGGACGCCCGGGAGCGGGTGCGGATCATCGTCGAGGAGGGGGTCCGGGTGGCGTCGTTCGCCCTGGCCCCGTCGAAGGACCTGATGGCCGAGCTGAAGGACGGCGGCGTCGTGGTGATCCCGTCCGTCGGGGCGCGGCGGCACGCGGAGAAGGTCGCCGCGTGGGGCGCTGACGCGGTCCTCGTGCAGGGCGGCGAGGGCGGCGGCCACACCGGTGAGGTCGCCACGACCGTGCTCCTCCCCCAGGTCGTCGACGCCGTGGACATCCCGGTGATCGCCGCGGGCGGCTTCCACGACGGCCGGGGCCTGGTCGCGGCGCTGGCCTACGGAGCGGCGGGCGTCGCGATGGGGACACGGTTCCTCCTCACCGCCGAGTCGACGGTGCCGGACGCGGTGAAGGCCCGCTATCTCGCGGCGACGGTCAAGGACGTCACGGTCACCACGCGCGTGGACGGCCTCCCCCACCGCATGCTCCGCACGGACCTCGTGGCCGCCCTGGAGCGTGCGGGCCCGCTGCGCTCCCTGACCCGCGCCGTGCGCCACGCGGCGGCGTTCCGCCGTGTCTCCGGCACGACGTGGCCGGGCCTGGTCCGCGACGGCCTGGCGATGAAGCGCGGCAAGGACCTGACCTGGAGCCAGGTCCTCCTTGCGGCGAACACCCCCATGATGCTCAAGTCCGCCCTCGTGGACGGCGACCCGGAACGCGGCCTGATGGCGTCGGGCCAGGTGGCGGGCCTGCTCGGGGACGTACCGACGTGCGCGGAACTGGTGGCGAGGGTGATGCGGGAGGCGGAGGAGACGGTGCGGGGGCTGCGGCTCGGCTGGGTGGACGAGGCGGGGGCAGGGTGATCGGACGGCGGCGGGAGGTCCGCGGGACGCGCCCCCGTCTGGCGTCAACCGCCCACGCCCCCGCCTGCTTCGGCTCCGGGGAAGGGGATTCCAGCCCGTCCGGCGTTTGAGGACGAGGCCGTTCAGGCCGATACGGGGGTCCGGGGGCGGAGCCCCCGTGCCCTGGCCCCGGACGACGTCCAGGGCACGTCCAGGGCACGTCCAGGGCACGCCGAGGGCACGTCCAGGGCACGCCAAGGGCACGTCCAGGGCGAAGCCGCGCCCGGCCCCCGCACCGGCCAAGGCCTACAGCACCCCGGCCAACTCCCGCTCGGCCAGGGCGGCCAGCCCATCCGCCCCGCAGGCCCGCGCGAGGGCAAGGCCCCGCTCCAGTTCCTCCGCGGCGCCCGAGGCGATCCCGTACTCGACCCGGGCCACGGCGTGCTCGTACTGGCAGGGCGAGGCCTCCAGATACGTCACGGCCTTGGCGTACAGGGCGATGGCCCGCGCCCCGGTCTCCAGCGCCGCCGCACACCGCACCGCTTCACCGATCGCGGTGTCCGTGCCGAACCGCTCGGCCTGCACGCGCGCGTCCGCGACGAGGTCGCCCGCACGCCGCGGGTCCTCGACGGCGAGCGCGCGGGCGAGGTCGTAGGCCCAGGGAGCGAGCACGGTGTTGTACTGGCCGCGGGCCGTCAACGCCTTGGCGGTGGCCTCCAGTTCGTTCAGTCCTTCCTCGGTGTGGCCGAGCGCGAGGAGGAGCCGTCCGCGTACGGACATGGCGTCGGGGACGTAGATCGTGGACGCGGAGGGCGGCGCGAAGCCGTAGCGGTCGGCGACGGCCTTGGCCTCCAGGGCGTGGCCGCGGGCGAGCAGGGTGTCGATGAGCATGCTGGCGGCCTCCCAGTGCATGGGGAGTCCGCCCTGGCCCACGCGGTCGGCGAGCCGCAGGCTCTCGCGCAGCGACTTCTCGGCGTCCCTGAGCCGTCCGCGCCTGCGGTACACATAGCCGAGGAAGGCGTGCGCGAGCGCGAGGTGACCGCCGCTCCAGCCCGCGGTCTCGTACGCCTTCACGGCCTCGGTGAACAGGCTCTCCGCGCGGTCGAGCCGGTCCGCGAAGGCGTAGGAGCTGCCGAGCATCAGGCGCAGCTCGAAGCTCCACTCGGCGTCGGTCCAGCCGAGGCCGGGTGCGAGCCGGCCGTTGACGAGGGCGCGGTCGCACAGCTCGACGACCTCTTCGGCGTTCTCACCGCGTGTCATGGCGTCGAAGGCGCGCAGGATGAGCAGTGCACGCTCGGCGTTGTCGCGGCCGGTCAGCGGACCGGCGAGCGCGGCGAGGCGCCGGGAGCGTCCCGGTGAGTCCTCCTCGCCCGCGTGGATGCCCTCCCACATGTAGTGCACGGCCTTGAGCCGCAGTCTGGCGGGGCCGTCCGGGAGCCTCGCGGCCTCCTCGTCGATGACGCGCAGGCCTTCGCCGAGCTGGTCGTTGTGGACCAGGGCCTGGGAGAGCCTGCACACGGCGTCGACGCGCAGCTGCTGGCTGAGCCCGGCCTTCGACAGGGCCTCGCGCAGGTGCCCGACGGTGGTGACGGGTGAGGTGAGCAGCGTGGCGCAGCCGAGTTCGTAGAGCACGCGGGCGTGCACGTCGGGCCGGGGTGGCTCGCGCAGAGCCCGCTCCAGGCAGCGGCGGGCCGCGTCGGGCGCGCCGACGGCGAGGTGTTCGGTGGCGGCGTCGCGCAGGTGCTGGACGAGTTCCGGGTCGTCGTCCGGGTGGACTTCGAGGAGGTGGCGGGAGGCCGCGGCGGCGCCGCGTCCGGAGCGGGTGACGGCCCAGGCGGCGCGGCCGTGCATCGCGGTGCGGGTGGCGTTCGGGATCGATTCGTAGACGGCCGTGGCGATCAGCGGGTGCACGAAGTCCAGGCCGGATTCGGCGCTGGTCACGATGCGGGCGGCGCGGAGCCGCTCGGCGCACCGCGCGGCGTCGTCGTGGGGCATCCCGGCGAGCGACGCGGCGAGTTCGGTGGAGATCGCGGGTCCGAGGATCGCGGCGGCCCAGGCGAACCGGGTCACGTCGGTGCCGAGGTCCTCCAGGCGGGCGACGAGGCCGCGGCCGCGTGCGGAGCGGTTGAGGTCCCGCAGTTCGGCGGCGGAGCTCTCGACCGGTTCCAGCTCGCTGTCCTGGACCTTGGCGAGCAGTTCCACGGACTCGTACGGATTGCCGCCGGTGACCGCCCAGACCTCGCGGCAGAACGGGGCGTCGGCGTGCTCGCCGAGGGTGGCGCGGGTCAGACCCGCCGTGGCCTCCGGGGTGAGGGCGCGCAGCATGGTCGTGGGCAGGGCCGTGGCGCCGATCCGGGCGAGGTGGCGGGCGCCTTCGCCGGTGGCCTCGCCGGGCCGGTGGGCGACCACGACGAGGACGGGCAGGTCGTCGAGGCGCTCGGCGAACGCGGCGAGCCAGCGCAGCGTCTCCTGGTCGGCCCAGTGCGCGTCGTCGATGATCAGGACCAGTGGCCAGTACAGCCGGGAGAGGCGGGCGACCACGTCGACGAGGCCGTCGCACACGGCCTGCGGGTCGGGGCGGCCGCTGCCCGGCTCGGTGATGCCGAGGGCGGGTCCGGCGATCTCGTACCAGTCGCCCAGATACTCGCGGCCCTCTTCGGGACTGAGCTGGACGAGAACGGGTTGGAGGAGTTGTCGTACGACGTTGAAGGGCACCTCGGCCACGGTCTCGCCGCCGCGGGCCGCCAGGACCGTGGCGCGGCCCTGGGCGATGCGGCGCACTTCGGCCAACAGCGCGGTCTTGCCGATGCCGGCCTCACCGCTGTAGACGAGCAGGCCGCCCTCGGTCGTCAGGTCCGAGCACAGTGCGGACACCGCGCCTTCGGCTGCGGCGAGTTCCGCGTCGCGCTCCCACAGCGGGGCCCAGGCGCCACCACCTCCGGGCCGTCCCTGCGTCATCGCGCTACCTCCCGGGGTCGCTCAATCGACGTACAGAAGTCGAGCCTAGCCGGGTCGGGGCCGTCACGGAGCACGGTCTGCGCAGCTACTCCCGCATGGGTGACAGACGGTCATATGCCAGGCTGCCTGGGTTGTCGCGGGCGGGGCGGGGTGCGGCGCGGCCGGGGCGCGGCGGCGCCCGGGCCGCGGGTCTTCACAGGCGTTCGATCACGGTGACGTTGGCCTGCCCGCCTCCTTCGCACATGGTTTGAAGGCCGAACCGGCCGCCGGTGCGCTCCAGTTCGTGCAGGAGGGTCGTCATCAGGCGGGCGCCGGTGGCACCGAGGGGGTGACCCAGCGCGATGGCCCCGCCGTTGACGTTGACGCGGGCGGGGTCGGCGCCGGTCTCTTTCAGCCAGGCGAGGACGACGGGGGCGAAGGCTTCGTTGATCTCGACGAGGTCGATGTCGTCGAGGGTGAGGCCGGTCTTCTTCAGGGCGTGTGCGGTGGCGGGGATGGGTGCGGAGAGCATCCGGATGGGGTCCTCGCCGCGCACGGACAGGTGGTGGACGCGTGCCCGGGGTGTCAACCCGTGGTCGCGGACGGCCTGTTCACCGGCGAGGAGCAGGGCGGCGGCGCCGTCGGAGACCTGGGAGGAGCAGGCGGCGGTGATGCTGCCGCCGTCCATGACGGGCTTGAGGGACGCCATCTTCCCGGCTGTGGTGTCGCGGCGCGGGCCCTCGTCGGTGGTGACGCCCGCGAGGGGGACGGTTTCGCGGTCGAAGCGGCCCTCGTCGATGGCGCGCAGCGCCCGCTGGTGGGAACCGAGGGCGAACTCCTCCATGTCCGCGCGGGAGATGCCCCATTTCCCGGCTATCAGCTCGGCGCCGTGGAACTGGTTGACGGGCTGGTCCCCGTAGCGGGCGCGCCAGCCCTCGCTGCCCGCGAAGGGGCCTTCGGTGAGGCCGAGCGGTGCGGCGGCCTGCCGGGACGCGAAGGCGATGGGGACCATGGACATGTTCTGGGTGCCGCCCGCGACGACGAGGTCCTGGGTGCCGGAGAGGACGCCCTGGGCCGCGAAGTGCAGGGCCTGCTGGGAGGAACCGCACTGCCGGTCGACGGTCACGCCGGGCACTTCCTCGGGCAGTCCGGCGGCCAGCCAGCTGGTGCGGGCGACGTCCCCGGCCTGCGGTCCGACGGCGTCCAGGCAGCCGAAGACGACGTCGTCCACGGCGGCCGGGTCGACGCCGCAGCGCTCGATGAGCGCCTTGAGGACGTGGGCGCCCAGGTCGGCGGGGTGCACGGCGGCGAGGCCGCCGCCGCGCCTGCCGACGGGGGTGCGGACCGCCTCGACGATGTAGGCCTCGGCCATGGCTGCGTACTCCTCGCGGTCTGGCGCCGTGCGGTGACGGCGCGGTCTCGGGCGCGTACGCGGTCTACGGGTGCGTGCGCGGCCTCAGGTGCGTACGGAGATGCCGTCCAGGACCATCGACAGATACTGGCGGGCGATCTCGTCGGGGCTGTGGCCCCCGCCCGGCCGGTACCAGGACGCGGCGACCCAGACGGTGTCGCGCACGAAGCGGTAGGCGAGGCGGATGTCCAGGTCGGAGCGGAAGACGCCGTCGGTGACGCCGCGCTCCAGCGTCGTCAGCCAGGCCTTCTCGAACCGCTGCTGGGACTCGACCAGGTACTCGAACCGGGTCTGGGTGACCAGGTGCTTGGACTCCTTCTGGTAGATCGCGACGGCGGCGCGGTGCCGGTCGATCTCCCGGAAGGACTCGGTGACGAGGGCTTCCAGGGTCTCGCGGGGGCCGAGGGGCGCGGAGAGGACGCTGTCGTACCCGTCCCACAGCTCGGTCAGGAACGTCCGCAGGATCTCTTCGAGCATCGACTCCTTGGAGTCGAAGTGGTAGTAGAGACTGCCCGCGAGCATGCCCGCGGCGTCCGCGATCTTGCGGACGGTGGTGGCGTTGTAGCCCTGCTCGGCGAAGACGTCCGCGGCGATCCTGAGCAGCTCGCCGCGGCGCTCGGGCGAGGGGGTCACCGGGGGCTTCTTCTTGCCGCGGGCGGTCGTCTTCTTGCTGGCACTGGTGTCGCTGGTGGTGGTGTCGCTGGTGCTGGTGTCGCTGGACTGCTTCTGTTTCGGCACACGGTCATTCTCCGCCTAGGCGTGCTGGCTGCTGACCGACACCGTCTCCCCCGTCATGTACGAGGAGTAGCCGCTGGCGAGGAAGACGATGACGTTGGCTATCTCCCAGGGCTCGGCGGGGCGTCCGAAGGCCTCGCGCGCGGTCAGCTCGTCGAGCAGCTCGGCGGAGGTGACCTTCGCGAGGTGCGGGTGCAGGGCGAGGCTGGGGGCGACGGCGTTGATCCGGATTCCGTCGGGTGCGGCCTCCAGGGCGGCGCAGCGGGTGAGGGCCATGACTCCGGCCTTCGCCGCCGCGTAGTGCGCCTGGCCGGGCTGGGCGCGCCAGCCGAGCACCGAGGCGTTGTTCACGACGACGCCCCCGGAGCCGGTGGCGCGCAGGCGGCGCAGGGCGGCCCTGGTGCAGCGGAAGGTGCCGTTCAGCGTGACGTCGATGACGCGGTCCCACTGGTCGTCGGTCATGTCGGTGAGCTCGGCGGTGCCGCCGAGACCGGCGTTGTTCACCACGATGTCGAGGCGCCCGTGCTGCCGCTCCGCGAGGTCGAACAGCGCCTGCACCTGGGACTCGTCCGTCACGTCGCAGGGGGTGCCGTGCACGCGCCCGGCGCCGAACTCGTCGGCGAGCCGCTCGACCGTCTCCTTGGTGCGGCGCGCGTGCGCGTCGCCGAGGACGACGCGGGCGCCCTCCTCCAGGAAGCGGCGCGCGGTGGCGCCGCCGATGCCCGCTCCGGCGGCCGCCGTGACGACGGCGGTGCGGCCGTCGAGCAGGCCGTGCCCGGACACATAAGGAACCGCCGCCATGCCCCCACCCGACATCCCCGACACCCCCTCCGGCCGCACCGGCTCTCGACGATTGTCTGCCCCTCACGATAATCTACCAAACACTTGTTAGGGAAGGTTCCCGAGCGGGAGGCGGACCAGGGATGGACCTCGAATTCAGCGCGGCGGAGCAGGAGTTCAGGCAGCGGGCGCGGGCCTGGCTCGCCGCGCGTGTGCCGTCGCGCCCGCTGCCCTCGCTGGAGACCGAGGAGGGCTTCGCGGCCCACCGCGCCTGGGAGGGCGAGCTGGCCGCGGACCGCTGGTCGGTGGTGTCGTGGCCCGAGGAGTACGGCGGGCGGGGCGCCGGGATCGTCGAGTGGCTGGTGTTCGAGGAGGAGTACTACGCGGCGGGCGCCCCGGGCCGCGTCTCCCAGAACGGCATCAGCCTGCTCGCGCCGACCCTCTTCGACTTCGGCACGCCGGAGCAGCGCGCGCGGGTGCTGCCCCCGATGGCGCGCGGCGAGGTGATCTGGGCGCAGGCCTGGTCGGAGCCGGAGGCGGGCTCGGACCTGGCCTCGCTGCGCTCCACCGCCCGCCGGGTGTCCGGGGGCTGGCTCCTGAACGGGCAGAAGACCTGGTCGTCCCGGGCCGCGTTCGCCGACCGCGCCTTCGGCCTGTTCCGCAGCGACGCGGACGCGGACCGGCCGCACCGCGGTCTGACGTATCTGATGTTCCCGCTCGACGCTCCGGGCGTCACCGTGCGCCCCATCGGCCGCATCGACGGCAAGCCCGCGTTCGCCGAGCTGTTCCTGGACGACGTGTTCGTGCCCGACGAGGACGTGATCGGCGAGCCCGGCCAGGGCTGGCGGATCGCGATGGCGACGACGGGCGAGGAGCGCGGCCTGACGCTGCGCTCACCGGGCCGTTTCCTGGCGACGGCCGAGCGGCTGCTGCGCGAGTGGCGCGCGCACGGCGACCCGGCCGACACGGCGCTGCGCGACCGGGTGGCCGACGCGGTCGTCGGCGCCCGCGCCTACCAGTTGTTCACCTGGGCCAACGCCTCCCGGTTCGAGGCCGGTGAGCCGATCGGCGCGGAGTCGAGCCTGAACAAGGTGTTCTGGTCGGAGTACGACATCGGGGTGCACGAGACGGCGCTGGATCTGCTCGGGGCGGAGGGGGAGTTGAGGGGCGTGGAGGACCTCGCCGGAGGGAGGTCGGCGCCGGGCGGGACGGAGGACGCCGAGCCGCCCGGCCCGACTCCCCCGACGGACTGGACCGAGGGCTATGTCTTCGCGCTCGCCGGGCCGATCTACGCGGGCACCAACGAGATCCAGCGCGACATCATCGCCGAGCGGCTGCTCGGCCTGCCGAAGGGACGCCGGTGATGCGCTTCCTCCTGGACGACGAGCAGCGGGACTTCGCCCGTTCGCTGGACGCCATGCTGACGGCGGCGGACACCCCGGCGGCAGCGCGGGCCTGGGCCGCCGGGGAGCACGCGGCGGGCCTCGCCCTTCGGCAGCGGCTCGGTGCGGCCGGGGTGTTCGCGCTCGCGGCACCGGAGGCGTACGAGGGCGTGGGGCCGCTGCCTGTCGAAACGGCCGTAGCGTTCGTGGAGTTGGGACGGCACGCGGTGCCCGGGCCGCTGGTCGAGACGGTGGCGGCGGTGGCGCTCCTGTCCCGACTGGCCGAGCTCGGGACACCGGAGCCCGCGAAGCGGTCGCTCCCGGCGCTGGTCGGCGGCGGGGCGGGCGCGACGCTGACCCTCCCCGGCACCGGTCCGTACGCACTGGACGCGGACGCCTCGGCGGTGCTGCTCGCCGCCGGGGACGGGGAGATACGGCTCGCGCCCGGCCACACGGAACCGCGCGCCTCCCTCGATCCGGCGCGGCGTCTCGCCCGCCTCCTGCCGGGCGGGGAGGTGGTGGCGTCCGGGGACGCGGCGGCCGGGGCGGCCGCGTGCGCGCTGGACTGGGCGGCGCTCGCGACGGCGGCACAGTGCCTGGGGGTCGGGTACGCCCTCCTGGACCGGACGGTGGCGTACGTGCGGGGGCGGACGCAGTTCGGTGTGCCGGTGGGCTCGTTCCAGGCCGTCAAGCACCGGCTCGCGGATGTGCTGGTGGGGCTGGAGTTCGCGCGTCCGCTGGTGTTCGGTGCGGCGGTGTCGCTGCGGGACGGCGACCGGTCGGCGGCCCGGGTGGACCTGGCCGCGGCGAAGGTGGCCACCGGGGAGGCGGCGTACGGCGCGGCGCGGGCGGCGCTGCAACTGCACGGGGCACTGGGGTACACGGCCGAGTACGACTTGTCCCTGTGGCTCCTCAAGGCGCGGGCCCTGCGGGGGGCTTGGGGCGGGGTGGGGAGGTGGCGGGAACGGGTGGTGACGGGCGGGTGAGGACCGGCGAGAGCAGCATGCCGCAGCCGGAACACCGGCCTTCGGCCGGACACGGTGAAACGCATTTCCGACCGGGGGCCGGACGCGGCTGGACTCGTGCCCCGTCCCAACGGCACCTTTAACACCGGACCCCCGGGGGGAAGAGCACCCTAGCGCCGCCTCCGGCGCGCCCCGCCCCGCCAGTGAGAGACAGAGACGCATGCGAGTGATCGGCCTGATGTCCGGCACCTCCCACGACGCCATCGACGCCGGTGCCGTCGACCTCACCCTCGACGGCGAAAGCCTCCGCCTGACACCGCTGGGCCTGATCAGTCGCGCGTACGACGACGACCTGCGCGCGGCGCTTGCCGCCGCGCTGCCCCCGGCGGCCACCACCCTCGCCGCCGTGTGCCGCCTGGACACCCGCGTCGGCCAGGCCTTCGCCGCGGCCGCCACCGAGGCCGACCGCGAACTGTGCGGGGGCGGCGCCGAGTTGATCGCCTCGCACGGGCAGACCGTCTTCCACTGGGTGGACGAGGGACGGGTGCGCGGCACGCTGCAGATCGGCCAGCCCGCGTGGATCGCGGAGGCCACGGGCCTTCCGGTGGTCGCCGACTTCCGGCCGCGGGACGTCGCGGCCGGTGGCCAGGGGGCGCCCCTCGTCAGCCTCGTGGACCGGATGTGGCTGCGCGGCCGCCCCGGCACCCCCGTCGCCCTGAACCTCGGCGGCATCGCCAACATCACCGCCCCGGACGGCACGGCCTTCGACACCGGCCCGGCCAACGCCCTGATCGACGCGGCCGTCCGCGCGTGGACGCCGCAGGGCCGTGAGAGGGGACTGACGTACGACAGGGACGGCGGGATCGCCGCGCGCGGCACCGTGCACGAGGACCTGCTCGCCCGGCTGCTCGCCGAGCCGTACTACGCGCTGCCCGCGCCGAAGACGACGGGCAAGGAGCTGTTCCACGCGGAGTATCTGCGCCGGGCGCTCTCCGGGTACGAGGAGCTTGCCCCCGAGGACGTCGTCGCGACGCTCACCCGGCTCACGGCGGTGACGGTCGCCGACGCGGTGCGCGCGGCGAAGGCCAGTGAGGTGGTGGCGTCGGGCGGCGGGATCCGCAACCCCACGCTGATGGCGATGGTGCGGGCCGAGTTGGGGCCCGCCGTGCCCGTGCGCGGCTCGGACGAGCTGGGGCTCGCGTCGGCGGCGAAGGAGGCGTACGCCTTCGCGGTGCTCGGCTTCCTGACGGCGCACGGTCTGCCCGGCACCGTCGCGGCGAGCACGGGCGCCCGGCATCCGAGCGTGCTCGGCTCGATCACCCCGGGGCGCGCGGGGCGGTGGCCGCGGGGCCTCCTCGACGGCGCGCAGGCGCCGACGCGGCTGGTCGTCGACGGCCACTGAACCCCGCTCCGGCGGCACTTGGCCGATTTCCGCCGACCCCCTCTCATCCGACTTTCAGGCGCTGCTCATACCCTGACGCCCATGACGCACGCGACTCCCCCGGGCTGGTATCCCGACCCCGGGCAGATACCTGGTGCCCCGCCGTCCGAGAGATGGTGGGACGGGACCATGTGGACGGAACACGTCCGCGCGCCGGGCGGCTCGCCCGCCTTCCCCCAGCAGCCCCCGCAGGCGCCCCGGCGCCAAGCACGCACGGCCGTCGTCGTCGGGGTCGCCGTCGCCGTGCTCGCGGGCATCGTCGGCGGCGTGTACGCGCTCACCGCGGGCGACGACGATGACGGCGACGACGACAGCGCCAAGCCCCCGGCGTCCTCCGGGCCCTCGAAGCCCGGCAAGGGCGACGACGGCCCCGAGAAGCCCGAGGGCTCCACGTCGCCGGGTCCGTCCGACGGCGCCCCGCAGGCCGAGGAGGGGTTCGCCGCCGACAGGGCGAGCGGCATCAGCCTGCCGGTACCGGACGGCTGGGAGGGCAAGTCGGGCAACCTGGGCGCGGGCGTCACCAAGGGCAAGTACGGGTGCCCCGGCGACACCGCGCGGGTGTGCGTGCGCGGTGGCGCCTTCTCCGCCCCCGCCGCCAGTTTCAAGATCAAGGAGAAGAGCCCCGAGGCGGCGGCGAAGGCGGACATCGAGAAGAACGCCGAGGAGTCGTACGGCGGCGAGATCTACGGCGGCAAGCTGGTGTCCCACAAGCAGCTCGCCTCGAAGTCGGTGACCGTGGCCGGGCAGAAGGGCTATCTGGTCCGCTGGAAGGCCGTGAACCGCAAGGGCCCGGACGGCTACGTGCAGTCGCTGGCGTTCAAGTCGCCCGCCGACGACATGACGATGGTGATCGTCCGCTTCGGCATCGACGACACCGACGACGCGCCGTCGGTGTCGTCCATGGACCAGATCACCAAGGGCATCAAGGAGTTCCGCGGCGGGGGCGGCGGAGGCGACGGCCAGCAGGTCTGACGGCTGCGGCACGAGACGCGCAGACGCGGAGACGCAGAGACGCACGAGCAGAAGCACGAGAAGCCGGGTGCACCGATCACGATCGGTGCACCCGGCTTCTTGTCGCGCGCCGCCCCCGTCCCCACGGTGCGGCGCTCTGCGGGCCCCGTCCGGTCATCCTGCGGACCGGGCCCACGTTCAGGTGGCCGGGGCCTCCCCGGCGGAAGGGGCCGAGGCCTGCCCGGCGGAAGGGGCCGGGACCTGCCCCGCGGCCGGGCGGCCGGGGCCCTCGCTCAGCCCGAGGACCGGAAGCAGCACCGCCTCCACGAACCGCTCCAGATAGCGCTCGTCCGCGTCCTCGCCCTCCACCAGCGGCCGGGCCCGCAGGATTCCGAAGAGCTGGACCGTGACGAACTCCGCCGCCGGGTGGCCCGCGGCGATCTCCCCGCGCTCCACGGCCCGCCGCACGAAGCCGTCGACGGCCTCCACCTCCGGCTCCACCAGCGCCTCGCGCAGCGCGTGCTGAAGGTCCTCGTCCTGCAGGACCGCGTGGCTGAGCGCCTGCACGATCATGGTGTCGCGCCCGGCCCAGGTGGCGGCGGCGCGCGCCGCCGCGCGCAGGTCACCGGCGAGCGAGCCGGTGTCGATGCCCGCGAAGCGCACGCACCGGTTGGCGCGCAGCGCGGCGGCCACGAACTGGGGCTTCGTCTTCCACTGGCGGTAGAGCGTCGACTTGCTGCAGCGGGTCCGCGCGGCGACGCCCTCCATGGTCACGGCCTCATAGCCGCACTCGCGGAGCTGGTCGAGGACCGCGTCGTAGAACTCCTGCTCACGCTCGGGTGTGATCTTGGAGCGGCGCGACATCGCGACCTGCTCGCAGAGGTGCTCCTCAACCCGTTCCCGCGGCGTCATCTCTCGTCTCCTCGGTGCGGTGGCCCGCTCGGTTCGCTTCTCGCGGACCCTACCGATACGCCAGTGTACCGGTACGCTCCCGTATCGGTACACTGGCGTATCGGTACACTGTCGTATCGATGAGTGGAACAACAGGGACTCACTCATCACCGCACCACCAGTCGTCACGCAAAGGGGCCGGCGGATGGATTCCCGCACCGAGCCTGCGGAACAGGAGCCGGAGATAGCCTCCGGACGACCGGACACCCCTGCCCGGCCGCCGCTCGCGCGCGAGCTGCTCCTCGTCGTCGGACTCTTCCTCGTCTACAAATTCGGCAGGCAGCTCGCCAACGGCCACACCGCCGAGGCGTTCCGCAACGCCCATCGCGTCTGGGACGCCGAGCGGTTCCTGCGCCTGCCGGGCGAGGGCTCCGTGCAGGACGTCCTGCTGAGCGGCGACAGCCTCGTCCACGTCGCGAACACGTACTACGCGACCGTGCACTTCCCGGCGACGCTGCTCTTCCTGGTGTGGCTGTACGTCCGCCGCCCCCGGCACTACGTCTGGGCCCGGCGGATCCTCGCCGTGCTCACCGCCGCCGCCCTCGCGCTGCACCTCGCCTTCCCGCTCGCGCCGCCGCGCCTGCTCGAGGTGGCGCACCTCGTGGACACGGCGCAGAAGTACGGGCCCTCGGTGTACGCGGCCGAGCCCGCGACCGACTCCATGGCCAACCAGTTCGCCGCCATGCCGTCGCTGCACTTCGGGTGGGCGCTGATGGTGGCCGTCGGGCTGATCGTCGCGACCAGCTCCCGGTGGCGCTGGCTGTGGCTGCTGCATCCGCTCCTGACGCTGTTCGTCATCGTCGGCACCGCCAACCACTACTGGCTCGACGCGCTCGCGGCGGCGGCGCTGCTCGGCATCGCGCTGGCCGTGATCCGGCTGCCGCGCCCGGCCCGGTCCCGGGTCGTGCGCCGGTCCGCCCCGACGGCGGCGCCCACGGGGACACCGAAACCGGCGCCGTCCCCCGCGGCCGCGCTCCCCGCGCGTGAGCTGGTCGCCTCGGCCCCCGCGCGCTCCGCCGGAGCCGACCGATGAGCGCCACCCTGCTCGCCGTCCTCCTCTCCCTCGTCTCCGCCGCCGCGTACGCCACCGCCGCCGTCGCACAGCAGCGCCTGGCCGCGCGCATGGCCGAGACGGGCGGCCGGGTGGTGCGGCTCCTGGGCAGTGGCGCGTGGTGGGCGTCGGTCGGGCTCAACGCGTCGGCGGCGCTGCTGCACGTCGCGGCGCTGAAGTTCGGTCCGCTCACCCTCGTGCAGCCGCTCGGCGCGCTCACGCTGGTGGCCGCGGTGCCGCTGGGGGCGCGCCTCGCCGGGCGGCGGGTCTCCCCGCTGGAGTGGCGCGGCACGGGCCTGACCCTGATCGGCCTCGGCGTCCTGCTGCTCACCGCGTCCGGCCCCGAGCCCGACGACACGCTGTCGCTGCCGGAGGCCGTGGCGGTCGCCGGTGTGACGATGGCCGTCGTCGGCCTGCTCTCCCGGCCCGGCACCCGCCCCGGCCTTCGGCACGCGACGGCGTCCGGCTTCGCGTCCGGTGTCGCCTCGGCGCTCACGCAGACCGTGACGGTCGCGGCGACGGACCGCTCGGGTCCGGTGCTCGACGCGCAGGTCGTGGTGGTGGCGCTGCTCGTCGCCGCGTTCGCGGTGGGCGGGCTGCTCCTGTCGCAGACCGCGTACCGCGGCGGCCTCGGCGCGCCCCTCGCCGTGGTGACGCTGGCCAACCCCGTCGCCGCGGCGGCCATCGGCATCGCCCTGCTCGGCGAGCGGCTGCGGGGCGGCGCGGGCGGGGTGCTCCTGGCCGCGACGGGGGCACTGATCGCCGCGTACGGGGTCGTGGTCCTCACCCGGTCCCCGCAGACCGCCGCCGCGCGCGGGCCGGAACGGACACACGAACCGGCAGGCGCCCCCGTACCGGCTGCCACCCCGGCGCCGGGCCCCGTCCCCACGCCGGACGCGACCGCCGACTACCTGCCCTCGATCCCCCTCCAGCCCGAACCGGTGACTCCCCTGCGGATACGGACGTAGGACGGGCCCACACGACGAAGCGACCGCCCCCGCTCGACGCGGGGTGGTCGCTTCGTCGTACGTGCGCAGGCTCGCGGACCCGTCAAGGCCCGCGTACGCGCAGGCCCGGAGGCCGGAGGCCCGGCAGACCCGGAGACCTGGAGGCCTGGAGGCCGATTCTCAGCCGAGGCCGCGCGAGTCCTGCTTGAGCGCGGTGTCGACGGTCAGGGCCGTCGCCACGACCAGGCTCAGGAGCGGGTCCGGGAGCTGGTAGTGGATCTGCAGGACGTAGTTGTCCGCAGTGGTGAACATCGTCTTGGCGAGGCCTTCCCAGGTCTTGGTGATCCGGGCGACCTCGTTGTCCGAGTGGTCGACGATCGAGAAGTTCCAGGCGCGCCAGTTCTCCGCCTTGATCGCGCCGACCTGCTGGCCGTTGACGTTCATCGCGAAGTTGATCTTGCCGATGACGTTCTGCTGGACGATCTCGCCGACCACCTGGCCGTCGGGGCGCTCCACGATGACCCGCGACTTCATGAACTTCCGCGGCCGGGTCATGAGCAGCTGCGGGGTGCCGTGGGCGTCCCGGATCTCCAGCTTGTGCGTCATGAACTGGTCGAGGCTGGAGACGAAGCGGGCGACCTTCTTGATGGCGCTCTGGTCGACCTGGACCACCGAGCCGAGCTGGTTGCCCGACTGGTCCATGACGCTGTACTCGTTCGTCAGCTCGATGAGCTTGGCCTTCTGGTTCACCACCAGGACCGGCTCGCTGAACAGCGTGCCGCCGCCCTGGGACGTGGGGTTCACGCCGGCCTGCTGCTGCACCTGGCGCTGGACCTTGGCCGGGTCCGCGGCCGGAGCGGCCGGGGCGGCGGGGAAGGCCTGGGCGGAGACCTGGGCCTTGCTGAACTGGGCCGCCTGCTGCTGCGGGACCTGCTGGCCCTGCGCGGCCGCTTGGGCCGTCGCGTCCTGCGGGGCCTGGTTCGTGTGGTCGGTCCACTGGGAGCCGTCCCACCAGCGGAGGAGCTGGGAGGCGCCCTGGGGGTCCGGGTACCAGCCTGCAGGAGTGTTCGAATGCGTTGTCACCCGGGCACACTACCCCGAACCACCCCAGCCCCCGCCAGCCCCGGGAGCGGACTTTCCGCAGGCGGGAGCGGTGGCGCCCCTTCCGGAACAGCCACCGGCACCCGCACCACGACGGCGCCGGAGCTACCTGAGGACCTCCACCGCCAGCGCCCCGTCCGCCACTTCGAGGACCACCTGGCCGACGCGCCCCGCCGCCCGCACGTCCGCCGCGGCGAGGGCGAACCGGTCGAGGACGTCCCTCGGTCCGCGCACGACGACCTTCGCGATCTCGGCCCGCATCGAGAGCCGGGCGAGGGACTTGGCCTTGCGCACCCCGGCGATGACCTCGGCGGCCGTCGCGAGCACGCTCCCGTCCGGGTCACCCTCCTCCCCGTCCGCGGTCGCCGCCGACGGCCACGCGGCCCGGTGGACCGACCCCGGCGCGTACCAGGACCAGACCTCCTCGGTGACGAACGGCAGGACCGGCGCGAACAGGCGCAGCACCGTGTCCAGGGCGGTCCGCAGGGTCTCGCGGGCGGAGTCGCGGGCGGCCGTGCCGCCGTGGTCGCCGTAGGCGCGGGCCTTGACCAGCTCCACGTAGTCGTCGCAGAAGCGCCAGAAGAACGTCTCGGCACAACTCAGCGCCCGGGCGTGGTCGAAGTCCTCGAAGGCGGCCGTCGCCTCCTCGACGGTCGCGGCGAGGTCGGCGAGCAGTGCCCGGTCCAGCGGTTCGGTGACGGCCGCGCCGCTCGCCTCGAAGCCCAGGACGAACTTCCCGACGTTCAGGAGCTTCGTCGCGAGCCGTCGGCCGATCTTCATCTGGCCGGTGTCGAAGGCCGTGTCGGTGCCGGGCCTGGCGCTCGCCGCCCAGTGCCGCACCGCGTCCGGACCGTGCGTGCGGAGCAGGTCGTCGGGGGTGACGGCGTTCCCCTTCGACTTCGACATCTTCTTGCGGTCGGGGTCGAGGATCCAGCCGGAGATCGCCGTGTGCCGCCAGGGCAGCGTCCCGTGTCCGGTGTGGGCGCGCAGGACCGTGGCGAACAGCCAGGTGCGGATGATCTCGTGGGCCTGCGGGCGCAGGTCCATCGGGAAGAGGCGGGCGAACAGCTCCGGGTCGGCGAGCTGCCGTCCGGCGATCTGCGGGGTGAGCGAGGAGGTGGCCCAGGTGTCCATGACGTCCGGGTCGCCGGTGAAGCCGTGCGGCTTGCCGCGCTGGGACGCGTCGTAGCCGGGCGGTGTCTGCGCGCTGGGGTCCACGGGCAGGGTGGCCGCGTCGGGGACGATCGGGCGGGTGTGGTCGGGCGTGCCGTCGCCGTCGAGGGGATACCAGAGGGGGATGGGGACTCCGAAGAAGCGCTGACGGCTGATCAGCCAGTCGCCGTTGAGACCGTCCACCCAATGGTCGTAGCGCACGCGCATGTGCGGCGGGTGCCAGACCAGCTCTCGCCCCCGCGCGCGGAGTTCGTCCCTGCGCCCCTCGTCGCGGCCGCCGTTGCGCACGTACCACTGGCGGGTGGTGACGATCTCCAGGGGCTTGTCGCCCTTCTCGAAGAACTTGACGGCGTGCGTGACGGGCCGGGGCTCGCCGTGCAGCTCGCCGCGCCCGCGCAGCAGCTCGACGGTCCGTTCGCGCGCGGTGTGGGCGGTGGCGCCCGCGAGTGCGGCGTACGCGGCCACGGCGTCCGGCGCGTCGACGCCGCTCGGCGGCTCGGCGCGGAAGCGGCCGTCCCAGCCGATCACAGGGCGTGTGGCCAGGCGCAGTTCACGCCACCAGACGACGTCCGTGGTGTCGCCGAACGTGCAGACCATCGCGATGCCCGTGCCCTTGTCGGGCCCCGCGAGCCGGTGCGCGTGGACGGGAACCTCGACGTCGAACAGCGGGCTGCGGACGGTCGTGCCGACCAGGTCGCGGTAGCGCTCGTCGTCGGGGTGCGCGACGAGCGCGACGCACGCGGGGAGCAGTTCGGGGCGGGTCGTCTCGACCGGGACGCCGCTGCCGTCGGCGGTGCGGAAGGCGATCCTGTGGTACGCGCCGGGCCGCTCCCGGTCCTCCAGTTCGGCCTGGGCGACCGCCGTGCGGAAGGTGACGTCCCACAGGGTGGGTGCCTCCGCGAGGTACGCGTCGCCGCGGGCGAGGTCGGCGAGGAAGGCACGCTGCGAGGTGGCGCGCGCCTGAGTGCCGATGGTCCGGTAGGTGCGCGACCAGTCGACGGACAGGCCGAGGCGGCGCCACAGGTCCTCGAAGGCCTGCTCGTCCCGCGCGGTCAGGCGCTCGCACAGCTCGATGAAGTTCTCCCGTGAGATCGGGAGTTGCCGTTTGCCGGGTGTCGCGGGCGGGGTGAAGTCCGGGTCGTGGGGCAGCGCCGGGTCGCAGCGGACGCCGTAGTGGTGCTGGACGCGGCGCTCCGTGGGCAGGCCGTTGTCGTCCCAGCCCATGGGGTAGAAGACGTTCCGGCCGCGCATGCGCTGGTAGCGGGCGACGGTGTCGGTGTGCGTGTAGGAGAAGACGTGCCCGACGTGCAGGGAGCCGCTGACCGTGGGCGGCGGGGTGTCGATGGCGAACAGCTCGTCGCGGGGTGCCGTGCGCGCCAGGTCGGCGTCGAAGGCGTATACGCCGGACTCGTCCCAGCGCCTGGACCACTTCTCCTCGAGACCGTCGAGGACGGGCTTGTCCGGGGCGCCCTGGGGGCGTGGGGTGTCCGTCATGCCCCTGGATGCTAACGCCGCTCCGGGCACGGCGTTCACCCATTTTTCGCGGCGCGGCCGCTGTCCCGAGCCGGGCACCCGAGAACTCACGGGACAGCGACCGCCGCGTGCGCGCGTGTCTCAGACCGTGGCGATCGCCGGGTCGCTGACCCCCGTCTGCCCGTTCTCCACGTGCCCGGCGAACCGCCGCAGGAAGCCGGCGGAGGTGTCGGACACCACGGTCAGGTCGTACCAGCGCTTGCTGCCGCGCAGGTCCACGGTGTGCTGGACGGTGGCGCCCGGCTTGACCTTGAAGGTCTCCTTGCGGCCGCCGTAGGCGTTGGTCACCGTGAGGTTGCAGTCGGCGGTGCCCGCGTTGGTGAGGGTCAGCTTGATGTTGCCGGTCGCCCTGTCGTGGCGGGCGGTGACCTCGGGGCCCGCGGTCTTCCCCGGGCCCTTGAAGGTGCGCAGGAAGCCATTCGGGCCGAACACGCTCAGGTCGTGGCTGCCGCCCGAGTACGCCGAGTTCCAGGTGTCGGAGACCGTCTTGCCCGCGCCCGTGGTGTACGTCCAGGGGCCGTCGGTGCGGTTGCCGGAGCGCACGTGGAAGCAGACGCCCGCCTGGTCGCCGCCGCCGAAGGTGAGGGTGAACTTCCCTGCGGCCGTGTCCGCGCGGCCGTCCACCAGCGGGGCGTAGGGCAGCGCACGCGCGGGACGCGAGCCGCGCTCCTGCTTGGGCAGCGCGGGGCTCGCGGGCGGCTTGGGGAAGTAGTCGGGGTGGCGCTCGTGGTCCGGCGGCTCGTAGGCGGCCGTGTCGGGCAGCTCGGCCGGGTCGGTGTCCTTGCCGCCGAAGTCGAAGGCGGAGGTGAGGTCGCCGCAGATCGCGCGGCGCCACGGCGAGATGTTGGGCTCCTGGACGCCGAAGCGCTTCTCCATGAACCGGATGATCGACGTGTGGTCGAAGACCTCGGAGTTCACGAACCCGCCGGTGCTCCAGGGCGAGACGACGAGCATCGGGACGCGCTGCCCGAGGCCGTAGTGCCCGGCCGCGTAGGCGGCGTTGCCCGGGAAGTGGTCGAGCGCGGTGTCGACCGTCGACAGGCCCTGGTTCGCCGAGGAGGGCACGTACGGCGGCACGACGTGGTCGAAGTAGCCGTCGTTCTCGTCGTACGTGAGGAACAGCGCCGTCTTGCCCCAGACCGCCGGGTTGGAGGTGAGCGCGTCCAGGATCTGCGCGATGTACCAGGCGCCGTAGTTCACGGGCCAGTTCGGGTGCTCACAGAACGCCTCGGGCGCGGCGATGTAGGACACCTGCGGCAGCCGGTCCGCCTTCACGTCGGCTTTCAGGATGTCGAAGTAGCCGTCGCCCGCCTTGGCGTTGGTGCCGGTGCGGGCCTTGTCGTAGAGCGGGTCGCCGGGCTTGGCGTTGCGGTACTTGTTGAAGTAGAGGAGCGAGTTGTCGCCGTAGTTGCCGCGGTAGGCGTCCTCGATCCAGCCCCACTTGCCCGCGGCGTCCAGGCCGTCGCCGATGTCCTGGTACACCTTCCAGGAGACGCCCGCCTGCTCCAGGCGCTCGGCGTACGTCGTCCAGTCGTAGCCCAGCTCCTGGTTGCCGAGGACCGGGCCGCCGCCCTTGCCGTCGTTGCCGACGTGGCCCGTCAGCATGTAGTAGCGGTTGGGGTCGGTCGCCCCGATGAACGAGCAGTGGTAGTCGTCGCAGATCGTGAAGGCGTCGGCGAGCGCGTAATGGAAGGGGATGTCGTCCCGCTCCAGGTACGCCATGGTCCGCTCGGACTTCGCGGGGATCCACTGGTCGTACGCGCCGTTGTTGAACGCCTTGTGGCCGCCCGCCCAGTCGTGGTCCAGGCCCGCGATGAACTGCATGCCGAGGTTGTCGGCGTCCGGGTGGAAGGGCAGGACCTCCTTGCCGCCGCCCTGCTGGTGCCAGACCGGCTTGCCGCTGGGCAGTGTCACCGGCCGCGGGTCGCCGAAGCCGCGTACGCCCTTCAACGTCCCGAAATAGTGGTCAAAGGAACGATTCTCCTGCATGAGCACCACGACGTGCTCGACGTCCTTGATGGTGCCGGTGCGGCGCAGCGCGGGAAGTGAGGCCGCGCGGGCGATGCTCTCGTTCAGCGCGGCGAAGGCGGCGGTGCCACCGGCCAGTTGCATGAAGCGACGCCGGTTCAGTTCAGGCATGGGGATATGACCTCGCGTGATGTGGGGGGACGTGAGCGGGTGAAGTGTGTCAAGCGGGCCAAGGCTTACGGAAGAGGCGGGCGCTGCCGTGTCGCCGAGATGACGCCGGGGGCAACCGCGGGTGCCGGGAGGCCGGTGCGGCGCCCGGGGCCGGGGACGGTCCCGTCGGCCCGGGAGTGGCGACTTGTCGACCCGAGGGCGGCGCGTGCGCGTTGCGGGCTCGTGAACTCTCCCCCGGGCAGGAATGCGGGAGCGGCCGCCCGGCCTTGTCATCTGTGATCGTCGAGACGCGCCGTGTGCCACGGGGCACGCGGGACGCGGGGAACGGAGCGAGGGACAGATGGCCAAGGCGTACGCATTCACCCGGCACGGCGGCCCCGAGGTCGAGGCCCTGATCGACCGGGAGCCGCCCGAGCCGGGCCCGGGGCAGCTGCTCGTCGCGGTGCGGGCCGCGGGCGTCAACCCCGTCGACCACAAGCTGCGCGGCGGCTACCGCAGGCCGGGTCAGGCGCCCGCCGAACTGCCCGAGGTGTTCGGCAGCGAGGCCGCGGGCGTGGTGGAGCGGACCGGCCCCGGTGTCGAGGGCTTCGCCGTCGGGGACGCGGTGTTCGGCTCGACGCTCACCGGCGGATACGCCGAGCACACCCTGCTGCCCGTGGCCGTCGCCGCGCACAAGCCGGAAGGCCTGTCCTTCGCCGAGGCCGCGACGCTGCCGATCGCCGCGGCCACCGCCTACGACGGGGTGCGTCAGCTCGCGCTGCCCGCCGGGGCCACGCTCCTCGTCACCGGCGCCGGGGGTGGTGTCGGCGGGAACGCGGTGCGCCTCGCCCGCCATCTGGGGCTGCGCGTCGTCGGTACGGCGAGCGAGGGCAAGAAGGACGTCGTCGAGTCGCTGGGCGCGGTCCATGTGGCGCCGGGGCCCGATCTGGTGGAGCGGATCCGTGCCGCCGCACCGGACGGTGTCGACGGCGTCTTCGACCTGGTCGGCGGGGAGCACCTGCGGGCGGTGGCGGAGGTGGTGGCCGACCGCACCAAGCTGATCACGGCCGGCGGAAAGCAGATCGTGGGCGAGCTCGGCGGCTCCGCCGTGGTGCGTGCGCGGGACGCCGCCACGCTGGTGGCGGTGGCCGAACTCGCCGCCGCCGGTGTCCTCAGGCCGCAGATCACGGCGACGTACCCGCTGGACCGGGCGGGCGAGGCCCTGCGCGCGGTGGAGACCGGCCATGTCCTCGGCAAGGTCGTGATCGAGGTCGGCCCATGAGTTCCACGCGGGCGGCGGAACGGGGCGCTCCCGCTCCGGAAGGCGCCCCGCGCCCCCTCGACAACCCCGGGCTCGCCTCCCTCGAAGGACCGCACGCGGACCTGGCCGAGCGGCGCGGGCGCGTCGCGCGCTATCCGGCGACCGTGTCGCCCTGGCTGGGGATCCCCGGCGTGCCGGACGCAGGGCAGGCATCGGCCACATCAGGAGACAAGTCGACATACTGGGCCGGGCGCAGGGCCCTGACCGGGAAAAAGGAAAAGACGGCCGTTCGTTCGGATTGATACCTTCCGAACCATGCGTGCCCTTGGTGACAAAGAAATCCGTGCGTCGTTCGTGAACTGCTCGAAGGGCGAGGCCCGGCGTCTGACGCTGCCCGCGGGCTTCGCCGAGACGCCCTGGTCCGACCTGGACTTCCTGGGCTGGCGCGACCCCAAGGCACCGGACCGCGGCTATGTCGTCGCCGAGCGGGACGAGGAACTGGTCGGCATCGCCCTGCGCGCCTCCACGGGGGCACGCCGCTCCATGCTGAAGTCCAGCATCTGCTCGGTGTGCGTGACGCCGCAGGCCGGTTCGGGCATCGCTCTGCTGGTCGCGCCCCGCGCGGGCGAGGCGGGCCGACAGGGCAACTCCGTCGGCCTGTACGTCTGCGCGGACCTGGCCTGCTCCCTCTACGTGCGCGGCAAGAAGACGTCGGCCCTGGCCCGCCGCTTCGACGAGAGCCTCACCCCGGAGGAGCAGAACGAGCGCACGGTGCGCAACCTCAACGGCTTCCTGGACCAGGTGCTCGGCCGCGCCTAGACGTGCCGGGGGTCGACCAGTTGCAGGGTCAGGGCGTCCGGCGGGTCCGCGAGGCCCGGGCCGCCCGCCTCGGCCCAGACGAGGATGTCGTCGAGGGAGGCGTCGTCCAGGGCGAAGCCCACCCAGGCCGGGCGGCCGCCGTGCGCGCGGCCCGTGCGGGAGGGCTGGACCACCACGATGTTGGCCTGGCCGCAGGGGCCGAGGCAGTCGCTGGTGCGCACCGCGAACCGGCCCCCGGACGCGTCCGCCGCCGCCCGCAGCCGCGCCAACTGGCCGACGTGGTCCGTGCCGGGGTGCTTGACCGGGTCGCCGCAGCAGCAGCCCCGGCAGACGACGAGCGTGCAGGGGCGGGAGGAAGGCGATGCCGCCGGGGCCGCCGGGGCCACCGGGGCGACCTGGGCGGTCGGGGCCGCCGAGGACCCCGCGTCGGAGGCGACGCGGGGTTCGGGCAGGAGCACGGCGGGGGCGGTGCGGGGCTCGGGCGCGGTCATTTCATGATCATGCCAGGGGGTGCTCAGGTCAGATAGGCCAGGCCCGGGTGTGCCTGCCGGTAGCCGTCGACCAGACGGCGGGCCACGGACACCGAGTCGACCAGCGGGTGCAGCGCGAACGCCTTGACCGCCGTGGCGCGCGAACCGCTGTCCGCCGCGGCGAGGACCTCCCGCTCGACCGCCTTGACCGCGCACACCAGGCCCGTGGCGTGACCCGGCAGCGGCGACACGGCCGCCGGGTGCGGGCCCGACGCGTCCACCAGGCACGGCACCTCGATGACCGCGTCCGAGTCCAGCTCGGGCAGGGTCGTGCGGTTGCGGACGTTGAGGATCAGCGTCGCGCGTTCGTCCCGGGCGATGGCCCGCATCAGGGCGAGGGCGACCTGTTCGTAGCCGCCGGACTCCATGTCCTCCGGGGCGCGTTCCCCGGCGCCCGCGGCCTCCCTGCTGTGTGCCATGTACGTCGCCTCGCGCTCGGCGCGGGTCGCGTCCCACGTCTTGAACGCGGGGGCCTCGGGGCTCTGCATCTCCTCGTAGAAGCGGGCCTGCTGGGCGCGCAGGAACGCGCCTCGGGTCAGCTCGGCCGACCGGTAGGCGTGGACGGTCTCGCGGTTGAAGTAGTAGTAGTGCAGGTACTCGTTGGGGATCACGCCGAGCGACTGCAGCCAGTCCGCGCCGAAGAGCTTGCCCTCCTCGAAGGACTCCAGGAGGTCGCGGTCGCCGAGCAGCCGCGGCAGCAGGTCCTGCCCGTCGACCTCGAGGCCGCTCAGCCAGCCCAGGTGGTTCAGGCCCACGTAGTCGAGCCACGCCCGGCCGGGCTCGGCGCCGAGCAGCCCCGCCACCCGGCGGCCGAGGCCCACGGGAGAGTCGCAGATGCCGATGACGCGGTCGCCGATGTGGCGGGCCATCGCCTCGGTCACCAGGCCCGCGGGGTTGGTGAAGTTGATGACCCACGCCTCGGGCGCGAGCCGCCGCACCCGGCGGGCGATGTCGACGGCGACGGGCAGCGTCCGCAGCCCGTACGCGATGCCGCCCGCGCCGACCGTCTCCTGCCCGAGCACCCCTTCGGCGAGGGCCACCCGCTCGTCGGCGGCACGCCCTTCCAGGCCGCCGACGCGGATCGCGGAGAACACGAAGTCCGCGCCGCGCAGCGCCTCGTCGAGGTCGGCCGTGACGCGCACGGCGGGCGCGTCGGGCACACCGGCGGCCTGGTCGGCGAGGACCCGGGCGATCGCCGTGGCCCGGGCGCCGTCCACGTCGTACAGGACGACCTCGCTGATGCGGCCCTCGGCGTGGTCGCCGAGCAGCGCCCGGTACACGAGGGGCACACGGAATCCGCCGCCGCCCAGAATTGCCAGCCTCACGTCTGAACCACCTCGCTCGCAGTGCACATCGCCCTGAACACCTACCACTTCGCGCACCGCCGTGCGGAACGCGGGGCCGGGCCCGGCGCGGCCGAGGCGATCCGGCGACGGACCCGGGCGCCCTAGCCCGTGGGCCCGGAGCCGCCCGGCACCGCCGCGATCGCCCGGCCCGCCCACTCCGGCGCCGCCTCCACGAACTCGGCGAGGCGCTCGCGGACCGCGTCCGGGAACGGCACCGCGCGTCCCGCCTTCTGGTCGACGTGCAGCGCGAGCAGTTCCGTCGTCGCGACGGGCGCGGCGTCCGGCGCCGGATCGGCCGCGGCGCCGTCGACGACGTACAGCTCATGGGCGAAGTGTGCCTTCTTGCCGTGCACGCCGAGGACCCGGGTGCGCACGGCGAGGTGCGCGCCCTCGGCGATGTCGCGCAGATACCTCAGATGGGCCTCGACGGTGTAGAGGGAGCAGCCGGTGGCCTCGCGGTACGCGGCGTCCAGGCCGGTGGCGTCCATCATCGCGTCGGTGGCGAACCCGAAGGCCAGCGAGTAGTAGCCCTCGCTCATGTGGCCGTTGTAGTCGATCCACTCCGGCGGCACGACCTGCCGGTACGGCGTGAGACGGCGGGCGATCTCCCTGGTCACTCGGTTCCCCTCTGGTCGGCGTGGTCGGCGTGGTCGGCGTGGTCGGTGAGGTCTCCGGTCCGGTCCGCGGCGGCCTGGCGGGGCAGCCTGCCGGTCGCGCGCAGTACGTCGATGACGCCCTGGTCGCGCTCGGCGACGAGGTCGGCGATGGTGCGCCCGGCGGCGGCCTCGTCGCATCCGGCGACCACCGCGTCGTACAGCTCCTTGTCCAGCTCGGGTGCTTCGAGCCGCGTCCACGGGGACTTCAGCGAAGGACCGAAGTGGTCGAGCATATGGGCCATGCCGCCCTCGCCGCCCGCGAGCGCGAAGGTGAGCATGGGGCCCATGAACGCCCAGCGCAGGCCGGGGCCCTCGGTGATGGAGTCGTCGATCTCCTGGACGGTGGCCTCGCCGTTGGCGACCATGTGCAGCGCCTCGCGCCACAGGGCTTCCTGGAGGCGGTTGGCGATGAAGCCGGGCACCTCGCTCTTCATGGTGATGACGGACTTGCCCGCGACCTCGTAGAAACGCGACGCCCAGGCGACGGCCGCCGCGGTGGTCCGCTCGCCGCCGACGACCTC
Source organism: Streptomyces sp. NPDC127108 (assembly GCF_042677545.1). Taxonomy (NCBI): domain Bacteria; kingdom Bacillati; phylum Actinomycetota; class Actinomycetes; order Kitasatosporales; family Streptomycetaceae; genus Streptomyces; species Streptomyces sp. NPDC127108. The sequence goes on from NZ_JBHXTE010000024.1 coordinate 80,130, forward strand.
GACGAGGGGGATCAGATAGGGCGGGTTGAAGGGGTGCCCGACGACGAGGCGGCCCGGGTCGGCCGCCGTGGTCTGCATGTCGGTCATCGGATAGCCCGAGGTGGACGAGGCGATGACGACGCCGGGCGGCGCGGCGGCGTCGAGGCGCGTCAGCAGGTCGCGCTTGAGCTCCAGGTTCTCGGGGGCGCTCTCCTGGACGAACTGGGCGTCGGCGACGGCCTCTTCGAGCGTCGCGGCGACGGTCAGACGGTCCCGGGACGCGCCGTCGGCGAGGCCGAGCCGGGTGAGCGCGGGCCAGGCGGCGTCGACGAGCCGGCGCAGCCGCTGCCCGGCGTCGGGCGCGGGGTCCCAGGCGGTGACGTCATAGCCGCGCGCCAGGAAGTGCGCGACCCAGCCGCCGCCGATGACACCGGCGCCGACGCAGGCGACGCGGCGTACTTCTTCGGGGGTGGTCACGGTCATGGTGCGGTCCTCCGGTGCTCAGGTGCGGGGCTTCAGGCCGAGCTTCGCGCGGGCCTCGTCGGGAGTGGCGACGCGCGAGCCGAGGTTCTCGGTGATCTGGACGGCGCGCTCGACCAGCTGGGCATTGGTCACCTTGTTGCCCTTGCCCAGGTACAGGTTGTCCTCGAGGCCGACGCGGACCTGCCCGCCGAGCAGGATGGACTGCGCGACCCACGGCATCTGCATGCGTCCGAGCGCGAAGCTGGCCCACTGGGCGCCCTCGGGCAGCATGTTGACCATCGACTGGAGCACGCCGGGATCGGCGGGGGCGCCCCACGGGATGCCCATGCACAGCTGGAAGACGGTGGGGTCGTCGAGGAGGCCCTCGGCCAGGAGCTGCTTGGCGAACCACAGCTGCCCGGTGTCGAAGATCTCCAACTCGGGGCGTACGCCCAGCTCCTGGATGCGCTTGGCGCCCTGCCGGAGCATGTCGGGGGTGGAGACGTAGAGGTTGGACCCGTCGCCGAAGTTGAGGGAGCCGCAGTCGAGGGTGCAGATGTCTGGGAGCAGGTCCTCGACGTGCGGGAGCCGGTCGAGGCCGCCGACGAGATCGGTGCCGGGGAGCCGGCCGAGCTCCTTGAGCGGCTCGTGCGGGTCGAGCACCAGGTCCCCGCCCATGCCCGCCGTCAGGTTGATGACGACGTCGGTGCCGGTCTCCTTCACGCGCTCGACGACCTCGCGGTAGAGGCGGGGGTCGCGGGACGGCGCGCCGGTCTCCGGGTCGCGGACGTGGATGTGCACGACGGCGGCACCGGCCTCGGCGGCCGCCACGGCGTCGCGGGCTATCTGCTCGGGCGTGACGGGCACGTGCGGGCTCTTGCGGACGGTGTCGCCCGCGCCGGTGAGGGCGCAGGTGATGATGACGTTGTCGTTCACGGGCATGCCGGACTCCCTTTCGGGGGCTGGGGGTTGCGGTCGTGCGGAGGTCGTACGGGGCTGGGTGCCGGGGGTGTCGGGGGTACGGGGCCGGGTGCCGGGGGTGTCGGGGCAGGACCGGGGTGTCGTGGTACGGGACCGGGGTTCAGCGGGCGGCGAGTGCGGTGTCCACGTGGGCGAGCAGGGCCGCGTGCATGTCGTCGGGGCGGGTGCCGGGGCCTTCCGGGGCGCCGGCGAGGACCTGGGTGGCGAGGCCGTCGATCAGGGCGGTCAGGTGCAGGGCGGCGGCTTCGGGGTCCACGGTCCTGAACGCGCCCTGGGCGACGCCGCGCCGGACGACGTCGGCGACGGTGGCGCGCCACTGCCGGTAGTACTCGGTGTGCAGGCGGCCGACGGCGGTGGAGCGGGCGGCCTCGGCCCACAGGTCGAGCCAGACGCTCCACTGGTCGCGCTGCTGGGCGGTGCGCGGGGTCTGGAGCTCGATGAGCTGGCGCAGTTCGTCGGCGGCGTCGGCCGCGTCGGCGATGCGCGCGGCCCTGCGGGCGGTGTCCTCGTCCATGCACCAGCGCACGGCCGCCTCCAACAGGTCGTCGCGGCCCGGGAAGTGGTAGTGGATGGCGGCCGTGCTGGTCTCGCAGGCCTTGGCGATGTCCTGGACACGGACGGCGTGGAAGCCGTGGTCGGCGATGAGGCGGACGGTCTCGCGGATGATCTGCAGGGGGCGGCCCTCGGGCGGCGCCGTGGCCCGCCGTCCGCGCGGGGCGGTGGGGCGGGCGGCCGCCGGGTCCGCGCCGCCGCGGGTGCCGAGGAGCCAGGCGGCGTCGACGTCGGCGGTGTCCGCGATCCGGGCCAGCTCGGCGGCGGTGAAGCGTCGGGTGCCGCCGAGGGAGCGCGACAGCTTCGACGGGTCCATGACGATCCGCCGTGCGAACTCGCGCTGGGTCACGCCCGCGGCGGCGATGACCTCACGGACACGGGTGGGGACCTCGGGGTCTTGCTCCATGCGGGTCACCGTACCCGGGCATTGAGATCAGCACAACGCGGACCTCATGATCCTCGTATCTGCACTCACACTTTCACGCCATTGCGATGCTGACTGATGCATCAGTCACCTCAACGCCCCGCGCGCCCCGGCCGGACCCCGCCGCCCCCGCCGCACCGCCACCGGCGCCGACACCGCCCCGAGGACCCCCACCCACGCGCACACACCCGCCCAGCCGAGCGTCGCGTACGCCAGCGCCCCGACCGAGGAGCCCGTCGCGCCGCCGATGAAGGCGCACGTCATGTAGGCCGTGTTGAGGCGGCTGCGGGCCTCGCCGCTGAGGGCGAAGATCCGCACCTGGTTCGCGACCATCCCGGACTGCATGGCCACGTCCAGGAGCAGGGTGCCGAGGGCCAGGGCCACGAGCCCGAGCGCGCCGCCGAGCCCGCCGAGGGCGAGGACGCCCGCCGAGGCGACGACCGCGACCAGGCAGACGGCGTTCACCGCGTCCGGGCCGCGCCGGTCGATCTGGCGGCCCGCGAACGGCGTCGCCAGCATCGTGGCCGCGTTCACCAGGGCCAGCGCGCCGACCGCCGAGGCGCCGAGGCCGTACGTCCCGCTCGTCAGGAACAGGGCGACCCCCGTCCACAGCGCCTGGAACGCCGCGAAGGCCGTCGCCTGGTAGAAGCACGACAGCCGCAGGAGGGGCTCCGTGCGCAGCAGCCGCAGCGACCCGGTGAGCAGCTCCGGATAGCGCTGGCTCGAAGTCGGGACGGTGCGGGGCAGACTGCGGGCGAGCACGGCCGCGATCACGAGCGCCACCACGGCCGTCACCAGGTACGGCGCGCGCCAGCCGAGCCATTCGCCGAGTGCGCCGCCGAACGCGCGCGAGAGCAGCATGCCGCCGATGGATCCGCTCAGGAGGGTGCCGGTGACGGCGCCGCGGCGCGCCGCGGGGACGAGTCCCGCCGCCATCGGCGCGACGACGGGGGCGACGACCGTCGTGACGCCGACGAGCACGCTCGCGCCGAGCAGCGGCGGCAGCGCGGGCGCGGCGCTCGCGGCGAGCAGTCCGGCGCCGCTGAGGGTGAACAGGGTGGTGATGAGCGTGCGGTGCGGGACGCGGTCGCCGAGCGGGACCAGGAAGAAGATGCCGAGCGCGTAGCCGAACTGGGCCGCGGTCACCACGAAGGCCGCCGTGTCGCCGGACACGTCGAGCCCGGAGGCGACGAGCGGGCTGACGGCCTGCGGGAAGTAGATGTTCCCTACGGCGACGCCGCAGGCCACGGCGAGGAGCAGGACCATGGCGCGGCTGAGGGAGGCGGGCGGGGCGGGGGTTTCCGGGGCAGTCGCCTCCGCGGCGGTGGGCGTAGAAGCGGCCGGTATCGGCCCCGGCGCGGGCGTGGTGCGTTCGGTCACGAGGGATCACCTTCGCCGCTGCGCCCCCCGCGCACAAGGCATTTCCCCCGCCGCCCCGCCCCGCCCGCACCCCTGCCCGGCGCCCTCACGGCGCCGCTCTCTCAACGGCCGCTCCCGCACGGGTGTTTGACGTCGGGGGCGATTTCGGCCCGGCGTATCACGCGATGGTGTGACCGGGGGCGGCGCCCGGCATCCGACGGCGCGGCCCGGGTAGTGCTCGGCTGCCCGTACGCCGTCCGCGAGGAGAGAGCCCCGCATGCCGCAGCCGTCACGCCCCTTCGAACTGCCGAGCTTCTACATGGTGCATCCGGCGCGCCTGAACCCCCATACGGAGGAGGCGCGTGCGCACACCCGGCGGTGGGCGCGGGACATGGGGATGCTGGAGGGCTCCGGGGTCTGGGACACGGCCGACCTGGAGGCGCACGACTACGCGCTGCTGTGCGCGTACACCCACCCGGACTGCGACAGCGCGGCCCTGTCCCTGGTCACCGACTGGTACGTGTGGGTGTTCTTCTTCGACGACCACTTCCTGGAGCTGTTCAAGCGCACCCAGGACCGGGTGGGCGGCAAGGCCTATCTCGACCGGCTGCCCGCGTTCATGCCGATGGACCTCGCCACGCCGATGCCCGAGCCCACCAACCCGGTGGAGGCGGGCCTCGCCGACCTGTGGACGCGCACGGTGCCCAGCATGTCCCTGGAGTGGCGGGCCCGGTTCGCGGAGAGCACCCGCAACCTCCTCAACGAGTCGCTGTGGGAGCTGTCCAACATCAACGCGCACCGCGTCGCGAACCCCGTCGAGTACATCGAGATGCGCCGGAAGGTCGGCGGCGCCCCGTGGTCGGCGGGGCTCGTCGAGTACGCGACGGGCGCGGAGGTCCCGGCGGCGGTGGCGCGGTCCCGGCCGCTGCGGGTCCTCAGGGACACGTTCTCCGACGCCGTGCACCTGCGCAACGACCTGTTCTCCTACCAGCGGGAGGTCGAGGAGGAGGGCGAGCTGAGCAACGGCGTCCTGGTCCTGGAGACCTTCCTCGGCTGCTCGACCCAGGAGGCGGCGGACGCCGTCAACGACCTGCTCACGGTCCGGATGCAGCAGTTCGAGGCCACGACGTTCACCGAACTCGCCCCGCTGTGCGCCGAGAAGGCGCTGACGCCGAGGCAGAGCGCCGACGTCCTCGCGTACGTCAAGGGGCTCCAGGACTGGCAGTCCGGCGGCCACGAGTGGCACATGCGCTCCAGCCGGTACATGAACGAGGGCGCCACCGACCGCCCGTCGCCCCTCGCGGGCCCCACCGGCGTCGGCACGTCCGCCGCCGGGATCAAGGCCCTGATGGCCGCGACGGGCGCCCAGCGCGTGCGCCGCTTCACCCACGTCCCGTACCAGCGCGTCGGCCCCTCCGTGATCCCCGACTTCGACCTGCCGTACAGCACCACGCTCTCCCCGCACCTCGACCACGCGCGGCGCGAGACCGTCGACTGGGCCGCCCGCATGGGCATGCTGGAGCCGCAGCCCGGCGTGCCCGCCTCCCACATCTGGGACGCGCGCAAGCTCGCGGGCTACGACTTCCCGCTGTGCGCGGCGGGCCTGCACCCGGACGCGACGCGAGAACAGCTCGACATCGGCTCGGCCTGGCTGACCTGGGGGACGTACGGCGACGACTACTACCCGGTGGTGTTCGGCAGGACCCGGGACCTGCTCGGCGCGAAGGTGTGCACCGACCGGCTGCTGCTGTTCATGCCGCTGGACTGCTCGCCCACTCCCCCGCCCGCCAACGCCCTGGAGCGCGGCCTCGCCGACCTGTGGACGCGCACGGCCGGGCCCCTGGACGCGGAAGGGCGCGCCACGCTCCACCGGACCCTGGTGGACATGCTGGACAGCTGGCTGTGGGAGCTGGGCAACCAGGCGCAGAACCGCATCCCGGAGCCCGTCGACTACATCGAGATGCGCCGCCACACCTTCGGCTCCCAGTTCACGATGAGCCTGAGCCGCTTCGGGCACGGCAAGCGGGTGCCCCAGGAGATCTACGCCAGCGGACCGATGCAGAACCTGGAGAACGCCGCCGCCGACTACGCGACGCTCATGAACGACGTCTTCTCGTACCAGAAGGAGATCGAGTACGAGGGCGAGGTGCACAACGCGATCCTCGTCGTGCAGAACTTCTTCGACTGCGACTATCCGACGGCGCTCGGCATCGTCGACGACCTCATGAAGTCCCGCATGAGCCAGTTCCAGCACGTCATCGCGCATGAACTGCCCGTCCTGTACGACGAGTTCGACCTCGGCCAGGAGGCGCGGGACATCCTCGACGGCTATGTGGAGGAGCTGAAGAACTGGCTCGCGGGGATCTACGTCTGGCACCGCGACTGCCGCCGCTACCGCCAGGAGGACCTCTCGCACGGGCCGCTGCCCGAACCGTCCGGGATCGGCATGGAGGTGGTGCGGCCCGGCTGGCTGCGGGAGCTGGCCGCGCCCTGAGCCGTCCGCGGCCCCGCCGCCGCCCCCGTTCGGCGCCGTCCGGCGCCGTCCGTGCGCCGGACGGGGGCGGGTAAGGTCGGCGGTCGGGCCGATCACCGGGGTCGGCCCGGGGCCGGCGCGGTCCGGCCCCGGGAACGTGGGGAGGGCGCGCGCCGTGCGGGAGCCGAACCACGTCCACCCGGCCGCCCCCGGCGCCCCCGCCCGCTGGCTCACGGTCGCCCCCGAACGCACCGTGCTCGGCGTCATCCACAACGTGACCTCGGCAACCCGGCTGCTCGACCTCCTCACCGTCTTCGACGGCGACCGGCGGGTGCAGACCGTGTTCACCTGCACCGGCTCCTCGCCGTTCGCGGACGGCGTCGCGGAGTTCGCCGCCGCCCGCGAACTCCCCTTCCTCGCCTGGGACGAGGCGGTGAAGACGGAGTTCGACCTGGCGGTCAGCACGAGCCGCGGCGGGGCCCTGCACAGCGTCTCCGCACCGCTCATCGGCGCCCCGCACGGCGCCGGATACAATAAGAGGCTCAGCAGCCGGGAGCCGGGAGCCGGGAGCCGGGAGCCGGGAGCCGGGAGCCGGGAGCCGGGAGCCGGGAGCCGGGAGCCGGGAGCCGGGAGCCGGGAGCC
>NZ_JBHXTE010000024.1:87101-106777 GCF_042677545.1 Streptomyces sp. NPDC127108
AGCCGGGAGCCGGGAGCCGGGAGCCGGGAGCCGGGAGCCGGGAGCCGGGAGCCGGGAGCCGGGAGCCGGGAGCCGGGAGCCGGGAGCCGGGAGCCTTCGGTCTGACGGCTGAATGGCTCGTGTACGAGGGCGAGTTGATACCGTCCGCGGTCGTCCTCTCCCACGAGGAACAGCTCGCCCGGCTTCGCGTCGGCTGCCCCGAGGCCCTCCCGGTGGCGCACGTCGTCGGCGACCCCTGCATGGACCGGCTGCGCGCTTCCCTCCCCTTCCGCGCGGAGTACCGCGCCGCGCTCGGCGTCCGCCCCGACCAACGCCTGCTCGTCCTCAGCTCCACCTGGGGCCGCCGCTCCCTCCTCGGCGCGGCGGGCGACCTGGTGCTCCGCGCGCTCGCGGAGCTGCCCCACGACTCCTTCCGCGTCCTCGCCGCCGTGCACCCCAACGCCTGGTACGGGCACGGGGGTTGGCAGCTCCGCTCCTGGCTGCGGCCGCACCTGGACGCCGGGCTGCTGCTCCCCCCGCCCGCGGGCGGCACCTGGCAGGCGGCGCTGTGCGCGGCGGACGCGTTCATCGGCGACCACGGCTCGGTGACGCTGTACGCGGCGGGGCTCGGCCTGCCCGGACTGCTCGGGGCGTTCGACGAGGACGGCGTGGCGGCGGGCTCCCCCATGGCGGCCCTCGGTGGCGCACTGCCCCGCGTCTCGCCCGCACACCCCCTCGCCGCCCAGCTGGAGCGCGCCGCGCGCGACCAGCCGACGGACCCCCGGCTCGCCGCGGTCACCTCGCAGATCACCTCCCACCCGGGCGAGGCCCCGGCCCGCCTGCGCCGCCTCTGCTACCGCATGCTCGACCTGGACGAGCCCACCGCCCCGCTCGCGCCGCGCCCCGTCGACGTACCGCGGGACCTGCCGCCGACACCCCGCTCGCCCGTGGAGCTGCCCCTGTTCGTCGAGGCCCTGGTGACGACGGACGACGTCACCGACGCGGCCGCCGGGCCCGACCGGCCGACGGAGCCCGCGGGACCGGCCGGGCCCACCGATCCGGCTGGATCCACCGAACCGGATGGGTCCACCAGACCGGCCGGACCCACCAGACCAACCGGATCCACCGGGCCGACCGACCTGCTGATCCGGCGCCACCCCGCCCACGCCCGTGCCGCCGCCACCCCGCACCCGCCACTCACCGACGCCCACGTCTCCGTCACCGCGGGCGAGCCCGAGCCTCGCTGGGCCCACGCGGCGGACGTGGTCACGGCCCGCACCCCCGCAAGGGGACATCAACTCACCGTGCTGACAGCGGAGTTGTTCACGGCCCACCCGGGATGTGCTCTGGTCGCCGTGCCGCAGGAGGACGGCCGGTGCGTCCTGCTGCCCCGCAACGGCACGCCCCTCCAGGGACGTTGGGAGTCACCGCCCGCGTGGGTCACGGCCTCGCTCGCCGCGTCCGCGGTGTACGCCTGCCTGCTCCGGCACGGGGACGGCTGGGAGGGCGAGGTGCGGGTGCGGCTCACCCCGGACGGCGTACCGGCGCTCCTGCGGGTGCGGCGCCTGGACGCGGACCCCGTGGCGTACGGCGGCTGACGGTCACCCGCCGGCCCCCTCCCCCAACCGCTCCCGCGCCCCCGCGGCCCCCACGCTCCCCAGCGTGCGATACGTGTCGAGCGCCGCCCGCCAGTCCTCCCGCGCCCGCGCCTCGTCGCCGCGGGCCGCCCACGCGTCGCCACGGGTGAGGCGCGCGTCGGCCTCCTCCTTGGGGGCGCCGCGCTCCTGGAGGAGGGCGATCGCCTCGTCCAGCGGGGCGACGGCCTCGTCGGCGCGGTCGGCGGCCAGGCGGGCCTGGGCGTAGCGGGTCAGCGCGCGGGCCTCGTTGTAGCGGTCGGGGACGGGCAGTTCGACGAAGAGGCGGCGGGCGCCGAGCAGGGCCGCGGCGGCCTCCTCGTGGAGGTGGGCGGCGCTCGCCGCGCGCCCCATGTGGTACTCGAGGAGCGCCCGGCCGCGCGGGTGCGCGAGGTCGCCGAGCGCGCGCAGCGCCTGCCGGAAGCTGTTCAGGGCGTCCTGCGGGCGGCCCTGTTCCACCGCGACCTGGCCGAGGCCTTCGAGCGCGGAGGACTCCGTGCGGGCGTGCCGGGCCGCACGCGCGTGGCGCAGGGCGAGTCCGTAGTGATGACCGGCCCGTTCGACGCTCTCCGCGCCGCCCTGGTCGAAGAGCGCGAACGCCAGCTCGTAGTGGCAGCGGGCCAGGACGAGGGGGGCGTCGTCGGGCACCGCGGCATCCCCGGCAGCCGGGCTCGACCCCACACTCCCGGCGCTCCCGGCACCCGCCGCAACCTCAGCGCCCGCCACGCCCGCAGCACCCGCAGCACCCGCAGCACCAAGCCGCTCCGCCGCCCGCACCGCCCGTTCCGCCACCTCCACCCACAGCGTGTGGTGCTTGCGGCGGAAGAAGAAGCCGCGCAGGGCCTCCGCGAGATCGCAGACGGTGCGGTCGTGGCCTCGGGTGAACTCCAGGGCGGTGAGGGCGGCGGCGTTCTCGCGGTCGGGTTCGAGGGCGTCCAGGGCCTCGGTGTCGCTGCCGAACACGCCCTCCAGGAGGGCGGGTCGGCGGAAGATCTCGGCGCGGCGCCAGCGGCCCGACACCAGGTGTTCGGCCGCCGCGGCCCGCCGCAGGTACCAGCCGGTGACGCGGGCCGCCACCGCGGCGGCCTCGTCGGCGTCCGTGCGGGCGAGGGCGGCCGCGTACTCGTGGAGGAGGCCGTTCATGCGGCAGCGGCCGGGCGCGGGGCGTTCGAGGAGGTTGCCGTTGAGGAGCGTGCGTCGCGCCCGGGCGCCCGCGTCGGGGCCGCCCGCGAGCTCGTCGACGAGGGCGTCGGCGAACTCGGGTGTCGGGTTCAGGCCGAGCCCGCGGAACACGGCGGCGGTCGCGGGTTCGAGCGCCGCGTAGGAGTCCTCGAAGACGGACCGCAGGGAGTACGCGTGCGGGTCGTCGGGCACGGTCAGGGCCTCCTGGAAGGTGGGCAGGGCCAGGAGTCTGCGGACGAACTCCTCGACGCCGCCCTCCAGCGGGTCCGCTGCGCGCGCCCCGGCGAGGCGGGCGGCGGCGGGCAGACCCGCGAAGGCGGGGATGACGGTCCGCAGTAACTCCCGGCCCCGGTCGGTGAGTTCGGCCGTCATGGCGCGGCCTGCCGTGTCCAGGAACAGTTCCCGGCAGGACTCGTCGTCGAGCCCGGCGAGGCGCACGTACACGGGTTCGGACCCCGGCAGGACGGAGCGCAGGCCGTTCAGGAGGAGGCGGCTGGTGAGGACGACCATGCTCCCCGGGTGTCCCGGGAGCAGCGGCAGGACCTGACCGGCCGTCACGACGTCGTCGAGCAGCACCAGGCAGGGTTCGTGCGCGGTGAGGTGGCGGTAGTACGCGGCGAGCGGCGCCAGGTCGGCGGGTGTCTCGGCGCGCGGGGTGCCGAGCGCCGAGACGAACGACTCCAGGACGGAGCGGGTGTCGGCGGGTTCCAGGGCGCCGCGCGGGCTCATGTCGGCGTAGAGGACACCGCCGGGGAAGTCCCCGCGCCGCCGCGCCGACCAGTGCAGGACGGCGCCGCTCTTGCCGATGCCCGGCGGGCCCGTCAGCACGACGACCTCGGCGGCGGCGCGCTCGGTCCGGGCGTCGGCGACACGGTCCAGGGCGGCGCGCACCGGGAGCCGGTCGACGAGCCGTCCGGGCGCGGCGGGTGCCATGAACGGCACGCGCGGGGCCCGCACTTCACCGCTCACGCACCCGCGCACCGTGACGTGTCCCGCCTGGATGACGTCGCGGAAGGTCCCGCCCGAGATGTTGTTGGCCACCGAATCCACCCGGGCAGTCTTCCAGGGCGCCGCGCCGGACGGAACGCCACCTCGCGCCCCGGGCGGAGCACGGGACCGGGGCGTCTCAGTGGTGCCCGTCCCCGCTGTGGATCCGCCGGTACTCCTCCGCCGTGGCCTTCGGGACCTGTGCGCCGGGGCCGTACATCGCCCGGGAGAGGCGGGCCCGCAGCCGCTCCGAGCGCGGCACCTTGCGGGCCACGCCGTTGGCGTCGACCAGCGGCCCCACCTCGAGGGGCCGGGGCTGTTCGTGCGCGGTGAGCTTGTACCGCTCGGCCGGGCTGAGGGGCTGGTGGACCTCGACGTACTCGCCGTGCGGGAGACGTTTGATGATGCCGCTCTCCCGGCCGTGCAGGACCTTGTCGCGGTCGCGGCGCTGGAGCCCCAGACAGATGCGGTGGGTGACGACGAAGGCGAGCGGCGGGGCGACGAAGAAGGCGATGCGCACGAACCACGTGATGGCGTTGATGGAGAGGTGGAAGTGCGTCGCCCACAGGTCGTTGCCGCCGCCGATCATCAGCACGCCGAACAGCGTCAGCCAGGCCACGCCGAGGCCCGTGCGGACGGGCGCGTTGCGCGGCCGGTCGGCGATGTGGTGTTCGCGTCTGTCCTTGGTGATCCAGGCCTCGATGAACGGATACACCCCGATCGCCGCCATGATCAGCGGGAACAGCGCGAAGGGGATGAAGACGCCCAACTGCAGGGTGTGGCCCCAGGCGTTGATCTCCCAGCCGGGCATCACGCGGATGAGGCCCTCGGAGAAGCCGAGGTACCAGTCGGGTTGGGCGCCGGTGCCGACGAGATCGGGGCGGTAGGGCCCGAGGGCCCACACGGGGTTGATGGTGGCGATGGCGCCCATCATCGCGAGGACGCCGAAGACGAGGAAGAAGAAGCCGCCCGCCTTGGCGACGTAGATGGGCAGGAAGGGCGCGCCGACCACGTTCTTCTCGGTCCGCCCGGGCCCGGCGAACTGGGTGTGCTTGTGGTAGAAGACCAGGATCAGATGGGCGACGACCAGGCCCAGCATGATGCCCGGCAGCAGCAGCACGTGCACGGCGAAGAGTCTCGGGATGATGTCGTGGCCCGGGAACTCCCCTCCGAAGAGGAAGAAGGAGAGGTACGTGCCCACGACCGGGATGGACAGGATGGCGCCCTGCGCGAAGCGGATACCGGTGCCGGACAGCAGGTCGTCGGGGAGCGAGTAGCCGGTCAGGCCGGTGATGAGGCCGAGCATCAACAGGGTCCAGCCGAAAACCCAGTTGAGCTCGCGCGGCTTGCGGAACGCGCCGGTGAAGAACACCCGCATCATGTGCACGAGCATCCCGGCGACGAAAACGAGCGCCGCCCAGTGGTGGATCTGCCGGATGAGCAGACCCCCGCGCACCTCCATGCTGATGTCGACGGTCGACTCATAGGCGCGTGTCATCAGCACGCCCTTGAGAGGCTCGTACGAGCCGTTGTACTCGACCTCGACGCCGCTCGGCTCGAAGAACAGGGTGAGCCAGACGCCGGTGAGGATCAGGATCAGGAAGCTGTAGAGACAGATCTCGCCGAACATGAAGGACCAGTGGTCCGGGAACACCTTGCGCATCTGGGTCTTGGCGAGGGTGTGCACGCCGAGGCGGCCGTCCGCCCAGTCGGCGACGCGTTCACCCTTGCCGGGGCCGGTGTCGCGCTTTCCGGGGCCGGTGTTGCGGACAGGCTCGCTCATGCGGCTCCCCCCTCGGGCGGCTACCAGGGTAGGTGTGCCGCGCGCCTCGGCAACAGGGTCGTGCGGCCCGACGAGCGAAGCCCTCCCCCCGCCCTCGCGTGCCTCACCACTCGGCGAAGGAACCGTCCGGGTGCCGCCACACGGGGTTGCGCCAGGCGTGCCCGCTCCGGTCGGCCGCCCGCACGGCCGCCTCGTCGACCTCGACACCGAGCCCGGGCAGGGTCGTGCGGTGGGCGTACCCGTCGGTGAAGCGGAACGGCTCGGTGTCCACGACGTACGACAGGAGGTCGGCGCTCTTGTTGTAGTGGATGCCGCGGCTCTGCTCCTGGATGAGGAAGTTCGGCGTGGTGAAGGCGAGTTGGAGGCTCGCGGCGAGCGCGATCGGGCCGAGCGGGCAGTGCGGGGCGAGCAGCGCGCCGTGGGTCTCCGCGAGGGCGGCGATCCGCTGGACCTCCGTGATGCCGCCCGCGTGCGACAGGTCGGGCTGGGCGACGGCGATGCCCGCGGTCAGGGCGGGCAGGAACTCGGCGCGGCTGTAGAGGCGTTCGCCGGTGGCGATGGGGACGGGGCTGGCCGCGACCAGGGCGGGCAGCAGGTGGCTCTGGTCGGGCAGCAGTGGCTCCTCCGCGAACAGCGGGTGCAGCGGGGCGAGTTCGGCGAGGACACGGCGGGCGCTCGCGGGGGTGAAGCGGCCGTGGAAGTCGACGGCCACGTCCCGGTCGGGGCCGAGTGCCTCGCGGGCGATGGCGACGCGGTCGACGACGGCGGCGGTCTCGGCGGGCGTGGTGAGCGGCGAGGTCGCTCCGGCCGCGTTCATCTTCACGGCGGTGAAGCCCGCCTCGACCTGCTCGGCGATGTGCTCGGCGAGCACGGCGGGCTCGTCGCCGCCGACCCACGCGTACACCCGCGCCCGGTCCCGCACCGGCCCGCCGAGCAGGGCGTGCACGGGCGCGCCGTACGTCTTGCCCGCGATGTCCCACAGGGCCTGGTCGATGCCCGCGACGGCGCTGGAGAGGACGGGGCCGCCGCGGTAGAAGCCGCCTTTGGTGAGCACCTGCCAGTGGTCCTGGATCCGCAGCGGGTCCTTCCCGATCAGATGCTCCGCGAGTACGTCCACGGCGGTACGCACCACCTCGGCGCGGCCCTCGACGACGGGCTCGCCCCAGCCGACCACGCCGTCGTCGGTCTGCACGCGGCAGAACAGCCAGCGGGGCGGGACGAGGAAGGTCTCCACTCGGTCGATCATCATGGTGTGTCCGTCTCTCCTCGCTCGGGGCGGCGTGCGGTGCGGTGCGGTGCGGTGCGCGGCAGTTCGGGCTCGGGTGGACCAGGGGGTGCGGCGGCCGGGACCGCTCAGGCTGACTCCTTCACCACGCTCCAGCCGCCGTCCACGGTCAGGCTCGTCCCGGTGACGTACGACGCCTCGTCGGCGGCGAGGAACGCGATGGCCGCCGCGACCTCCTCCGGCACACCGAACCGCCCGGCCGCCGTCCCCTCGACGCTGCGCGCCCGGTCGGCCTCGCCCACGTCCCCCCACGCGGGCGTCAGGATCGGCCCCGGCAGGACGGCATTGACCCGCACCTCGGGCCCGTACTCGACGGCGAGTTGTCCGCACAGGGAGACCAGGGCGCCCTTGCTCGCCGCGTAGGCGGGTCGGCCGGGGATGCCGGTGTGGGCGTGCACGGAGGAGGTGAGGACGACGGCGCCGCGGTGGGCGCGCAGGTCGGGCAGGGCGGCCTTGAAGCCGAGGAACGCGCCGGTGAGGTTCACCGCGAGCTGGTGCTCCCAGGAGGCCCGGGTCAGGGCGTGGGCGGGGGCGATCTCGCAGGCGTAGGCGTTGCTGGAGAGGACGCCGACGGGGCCGAAGCCGTGCGCGGCCGCGAGGACCCGGTCCCAGTCGGCGGCGTCGGCGACGTCGGCGCGGACGAACACCGCGGTGCCGCCCTCGGCCCGGATGCCCTCGGCGACCGGCTCGCCGCGGCCCGCGTCCACGTCGGAGAGGACGACGGCGGCGCCCTCGGCGGCGAGGCGCACGGCGGTGGCGGCCCCGATGCCGGAGGCGCCGCCGGTGACGACGGCGACCCTGCCGGTGAAGCGGGCGCCGGTCGGGGCGGCGGCCGGGGAACCGGTGGGATCGGCGCTGCCTCCGGGGGGCGCGTCGGCGGCGTGGGAGGCGGGTGCGCTTGGGTTCACGGGCGGCGTCCCCTCGTGCGGGTGGGCGGCGCGGCCGCTCCCCGGGGCCCGTACCACGCGGCCGTACCGCGCGGACGGTCCGCCGGGGAGCGGCGACCGCTGATGGCATGCGCCATCCACTCTATGTCCGGTCCCGGGTGCGGACCCCTCCCGGCTCGGCCGCCACGCTGTCCTCGACGGACACCGCGGTCGGCGCGGAGGCGGTGGTCGGCGCGGAGGCCGTGCCCGCCGCCGGGGCCTTGGCCGTCCCGGGCCCCTTCGCCGTTCCGCCCGCCGCCGTACGCCCGGCGGCCCCGCCCCCGGCCACGCCGTCCTGCCGTGCCCCCCGCCGGTCGAGGAACCCGAGCACCGGGCCCGTCATCGCCGTGGTGACGAGGGCCATGACCACCATCAGGGAGTACAGCGACTGGTCCAGGAGGCCGAGTTGCAGGCCGACGCCGAGGATCACGAGTTCGGTGAGGCCGCGGGTGTTCATCAGCGCGGCGAGCCTGCCCGCTCCGTGCGGCGAAAGGCCCTGCGAGCGCGCCCCGATGTAGGTACCGCCGAACTTCCCGGCGACGGCGACCAGCAGGATCACGGCGAGTTCGAGGAGCCCGCCGACGCCCACTCCGCGCAGGTCGACCTTGAGGCCCGCGACCACGAAGTACACGGGCAGCAGCAGCGACGTGACGTGCCCGGTGCGCTCGCACACCTCGTCGCGCAGCACCCCCGCGCCGTCGCGCGGCAGTACGACGCCGAAGAGGAACGCCCCGAAGATGTAGTGCATGCCCATGGCCTCGGTGGCCGCGGCGCAGAGCAGCGCGCCGACGAGGACGAAGCCGAGCCGGTTCGCGCTCAGCCCCGTGGCGCCGCCGGTGTCGAGGACGCGCCGCAGGAGTGGCCGCAGGGCGACGAGGAGCGCCGTGAACGGGATGAGCAGCGTCACGCGCCAGTAGTCGTCGGCCCCGCCGACCACGGCCTGCACCCCGGCGAGCGCCGACCAGGCCACCACGTCGACGAGGGCGGCCGTGGCGAGCGCGATGCCGCCGATCTCCGTGCGGGACAGGCCGCGGTCGGCGAGGATCCGCGCGAGCACCGGGAAGGCGGTGACCGACACGGCGAGACCCATGAACACGATGAACGCGGTGCGCTGCTGCGTGCCGTGGTCGCGCAGGAGCCAGATCGCGAGGCCGACGCCGAGGACGAACGGCACCAGGGTGGAGCCGAGGGCCGCGCCCGCGCTGACCCGGGTGCGGCCGCGAAGGACCCGGTGTTCGAGTTCGAGTCCGACGACGAACATGAACAGCGCGACGCCGATGTCGGCGAGCGCCGTCAGGAGCGGGCGCACGTCGGACGGGAACAGGTGGTCCGCGAAGAGCCCGCCGAACAGTGTGGGCCCGAGCAGGATGCCGCCCAGGATCTCCCCGACGACGGGCGGCTGTCCGATCCGCGCCGCGAGCGCGCCGAGGCCGCGGGCGAGCGCCAGGATGAGCGCCACGTCCAGGAAGAGCAGCTGCACCTGGTGACTGGTCATGGCCGGACCAGTCCCTCGCCGAAGCAACTGGAGCCACCGAAGTCACCCGTGGTGACGCCGACTTCGGTGCCCCCGTGAACGGACGCACCGCCGTGCACGTACGTATCCGCGTGAACTCTCGCATTCGACCGCATCAAGCTGCTCCCCTGTCGCATCCGTCGGTCTGTGCACTCTGTTCGCAGTGCGCTCAGACTCGGCGAGGGACGCTGACAGCCCCCTGACGCAAACGACGGAGATCGTCGGAGGCGACAGGTGGCGAAGGCGAAGGGGAGGTCGGCGCGGGTGTCAGGTCCCGGTGGGGCGCGGTGCGGGCAGGATCTGCCGCAGCCGCGGCGAGGGGTGGCGCTCGCGCTGCCACTCGCGCGGATAGCCGACGGAGACCTCCACGTGCGGAACGCCCTCGTGCCAGATGGTGCGCGGGATGTGCAGATGGCCGTAGACGACGGCCGCGGCGCGGTAGCGCACGGGCCAGTCGGCGGTCGCCTCGGTGCCGCACCACAGGGCGAACTCGGGGTAGTGCAGGATGCGCGTGGGCTCGCGGACGACCGGCCAGTGGTTGATGAGGACGGTCGGCAGCTCGGGGTCGAGGGCGTCGAGCCGGTCCTTGGTGAGGGCGACGCGGGCCCGGCACCAGTCCTCGCGGGTCGCGTACGGATCCGGGTGCAGGAGCACCTCGTCCGTGCAGACCACGCCGGTCTCGTACGCGTACGCGAGGGCGTCCTTCTTGGTGTGCTTGCCCGCGGGCCGGAAGGTGTAGTCGTACAGGAGGAACAGCGGCGCGATCACCGCGGGGCCGCCCTCGCCGCGCCAGACCGGGAACGGGTCCTCGGGGGTGTGCACGCCGAGGCCGCGGCACAGCTCCACGAGGTGGCGGTAGCGGGCCTCGCCGCGCAGTTGGTTCGGGTCGTCGCGGGGCGTCCACAGCTCGTGGTTGCCGGGCGACCAGATCACCGTGTCGAAGCGCTCGGTGAGGGTGCGCAGCGCCCACTCGATGTCGCTCATCATCTCGCCGATGTCACCGGCGACTATCAGCCAGTCACCCTCGTGTTCCGGCCAGAGCTCGTCGACGAACTTCCGGTTCTCGGCATAGGCGATGTGCAGGTCACTGATGCCGAACAGCCTCGGCGTCCGTCGGGATGCGGCAGATGTCGTCACCACGTGAGGCTAACCGACGCGCGCCGCCGCCCGGCAGTCGCGCCCCGGGTGCTCCGCGCGACCTCGGTGCGCCGTCGGCGACCACGGTCTAAGGTGCCCAGAAGGCGGTTCTGGTCACGGACGGGGGCTTGAGTGGACGCCGGCACGGTGGGGCTGCGGATCGCGTCGTCGGTGATGGTGCCGCTGGTGAAACGGTTACTGCTGCCGCCCAAGAGCCTGCCGGGAGCCGAGTTCGGCGAGCGGCCGGTGCGCATCGGGCGGCTCCTGTCGTTCACCGGCGACAAGCGCGTCCTCAGCGAGGCCGATCTCTACCAGCTCGCCCGGGAGTTGGTGCGCCGCGCGATGCGCGCCGCGGGCCCCCACGACCCGCCCATCGCGCCCGACGAGCAGAACGCCGTCGGCTACGCCCTCGGCCACACCCTGCGCGCCCTCGGCGAACTCGACATGGACGACGTGCAGGCCTTCGACCTCGGCCCGGAGAAGCTGGCCGCCGCCCTGGTCCGCGCCAGCGCCCCCGAGACCCGCGCGCTGCTCAGCACCGACGCCGCCCGCCTGCACGACCGGCTGCTCGTCACCGCCTGTCTGCACCTGGTCCACCAGTTCAGCAAGCGCCCCGGCTTCGAGGCCCGCACCCAGGTCGAGCTGCGCCGCAGCCTGAGCGAGCAGAAGGAGCAACTGCGGCTGCTCCTGGAGCGGCTGCCCGCGACGCTCTCCGAGGACACCGACTTCGAACAGGCCTACGCCGACTATGTGATGGGCCAGCACAGCAGCCTCACCATCCACGGCGTCGACCTGCACGACCCGCAGAACCAGGCCTGGCCCCTCGAGACCGCCTATCTGAGCCTGGAGGCCGCGCCCGCCCGCGACCCCGCCGAACAGGTCCCCGGGGCGGGCAACGGCGACTCCGACGGCCGCAGCGTCGACCCGGACCCGGAGTCCGAGCGCACGGCGGGCCCCGTCGAGGCGGCCCTCGCCGCGCACGACCGGGTGCTGCTGCGCGGCGTCGCCGGGACCGGCAAGACCACGCTGGTGCAGTGGCTCGCCATCACCACCGCCCAGCAGGACCGGGTGCCCGGCCATCTGCCGCAGCTCCTCGGCCGGGTTCCGTTCGTCCTCCCGCTGCGCACGCTGGCCCGCGAGGACACCGAACTGCCCATGCCGGACGGCTTCCTGAAGTGGCTCGGCTGTCCGCTCACGGGCAGCGAACCCAAGGGCTGGGTGGTGCGGGTCCTGCAGGCGGGCCGCGGCATGCTCCTGATCGACGGGGTCGACGAGATCCCGGAGGCGGAGCGGCCCCGCGCGCGGGCCTGGCTCGCCAAGCTGCGCTCCGCATTCCCCGGCAACCTGTGGCTGGTCACGACGCGGCCCTCCGCGCTGCCCCGGGACTGGCTCGGCCGCGAGGGCTTCCGCGAGTTCACGCTCACGCCGATGCGGCCGGGCGACGTACGGCGGTTCGTGCGGCGCTGGCACGAGGCGGCCGGGGCGGGCGACGAACTCGCCGGGAAGCTGCTTCCGCTGCTGCGGGCCTCGCCGGAGCTGAGCCGTCTGTCCACCAACCCGCTGCTGTGCGCCCTGATGTGCGCGCTGCACCGCGAACGCCGCGGCTTCCTGCCGCCGGGCCGGATCGCGCTGTACGAGGCCGCCCTCTCGATGCTCCTGGAGCGCCGCGACCGCGAACGCGACCTGTACGGCCGCCAGCCCCCGCCGCTGGACCAGATGTCCGCGACGGAGCCCCTGAAGCGGCTCGCGTACTGGCTGATCCGCAACGAACGCACCATCCTGCGCCGGCAGGACGCCGTCGACCTGGTGGAGAAGCTGCGCCCGTCCGTGCCGCAGCTCGCCGCCGTCGGCACGTCCGACGACGTGCTGCGGCTGCTGCTCGTGCGCACCGGCCTGCTGCGCGAACCGGCGGAGGGCGCGGTGGACTTCATCCACCGCACCTTCCAGGACTTCCTCGGCGCCAAGGCCGCCCTGGAGGAGCACGACATCGGCGTCCTGGTCGCGCACGCCCACGTCGACCAGTGGGAGGACGTCCTGCAGATGGCCGTCGCCCAGGCCCGGCCCGACGAGCGCGCCGACATCCTCACCCGGCTCACCGGCCGCGCCGACCGGGAGGAGGACGACACGGTGCGCGCCCGGCTCCGGCTGCTCGCGCTCGCCTCCCTCGGCCAGGCCACCCGCCTCGACCCGGAGGTCCGCCGGACCGTCGAGGAGCGGGCCGCGCAGCTCCTGCCGCCCCGCAGCATGCGCGAGGCCAGGGCGCTCGCGGAGACCGGGGCGCTGCTGCTCGGCCTGCTGCCCGGGGCCGAGAGCCTCACGGGCGACGCCGAGGTCACGACGGTCCACGCCATCTGCCGCATCGGCGGCGACGCGGCCATGGCCAGGCTGCGCGAGTTCATCACCACACGGCAGCCCGCGGTGCGCTCCCAGCTCCTCGCCCACTGGGACCGGTTCGACACCGACGCCTACGCCGAGGAGATCATCAAGCCGCTGCTCGCGGCCGGTGCGGGCGAGGCCGTCACGGTGCGCTCGGCCACCGAGCTGAAGGCGCTCAGCGCGATGTCCGGGTACGAACGCGTGGTGCTCCAGGGCGACTTCTCCGAGCAGGACATCGTGGGCGCGCTCGACGCGGAGGGGCTGCGCGAGCTGCGCCTGCGCGGCAACGTGCGGCTGACGTCGCTCGGCTTCCTGTCGGCGTTCCCCGACCTGGAGGCCCTGGCCCTGCACGGCTGCCGCGCCATCAGCGACACGGCGCCGCTGACCCGGCTGCCCCTGCTGCGCCGCCTCACCCTCGCCGACCTGCCCCAACTGGAGCCCCTCGCGCGACTTTCGGCGTGCCCGCGCCTCGACTCGCTGCTCCTGGGCGCCGCGGTGCCCTGGCGCGGGCTGCGGGACCTGCCCCGGCCGGGCTCGCTGAAGCTGCTCTCGCTGCCGCCGGACGCCGTCGAACTGGCCGCCATCACCGCCCTGACGGAGCTGCGCGAGCTGCGCCTGCACAACGCGAGCGACCGGCTGCGGCCGGACGACTGGGACGCGCTGCTCGCCCAGTTGCCCGCGCTGCGCACCCTGCGGCTCTCGCACGAGCAGCTGAGCATGATGCTGTTCCCGCCGGGCGCCCGCATCCCGCAGCTCACCGGCCTCGACGTGCGCGCGCGGCCCGGCGCCGCGGTGTCGCTGCGGCGGATCGCACGCCGCCTGCCGGGCCTCGAGGACGTCCACCTCTCCCTGTTCGACACGGTCGACCTGGTGCATCTGGCGGGGCTTCCCGCGCTGCGGCGGGTGCGGCTCGACTATCCGGGCGAGGTGCACCACGCGGACGAGCTGCCCGCGCGGGTGGAGTTGATGGTGCGGCCGAGGCACTGAGGGCACGATCGCGCGCGGCTGGGAGTACGCCCCCGCGCGCGTCCCGCTGCCGCGCCCCGCCGCGCGCCCGTTCTCGACCGCTCCCGATCCGAATCCAAGCGACACCTGAGCGACGGCCGACCGAAAAGGCACCGGAATCAGACCGTCCACGGACCGTCGTCCGACCCTCTTCCGACCGCCGTCCGACCGGCTTCGGACCCGCTCCGCCGGGAGCCCCCGACCGCATACCGCACCGTGTCACGGATCCGCCGTAATATGCCCGATCGGCTCGCCCGTAAGCCCTGGCCAGGGGATAGTGGGAGGTGTAACTTCTTTCACCCTCAAAGCAGTTGACCCCGGCAAGGAACGGCGAAGGAGCGGCACGGAACCCGCGGGACCGGCGGGACGAGACACCAGCGGGCGGCCAGGGACGGGAGCGGAATCCGGCGAGATGCACACATCCGAAACGCCTCGGCTGTACGCACGCGATCCGCTCCTCCACTCCCTCCTCCCACGCCTCACCGGTCTCGCCTACGCCGAACGCGCCCGCGTGCCCTGGGAGCACGACAAGGACCTGCCGCTCGTCCTCCTGACCGGACGCCACGGCATGGGTCGCACCGCCGTGCTGCGGGCCCTGGAGCGGCACTACTCCGGACGGCTGCCGCTCGCCCTCGTCGACACCGCGTCCTGCGCGCTCGTCGTCGAGCTCCTTGAGGAGCTGGTGTGCTCCCTCGCGCCCGGCCTCGGCAGGCGATTCCCGCTGCTCCTGCCGGGCCTGATCTCGGTGTTCGCGAGCCACGGCGGCACCGCGGACGGCCGGACCCGGGCCACCACCCGCATCGCCCGCCTCCTGATCGCCTGCCACCTGGAGTCAGGCACCGAGGCGAACGTCGCCCAGCGGTGGGCCGTCCGGCTGCGCGCCCGGCTGGACGACGCGCCCGGCGCGGGTGTCGGCGCCGGGTCCCGGCCCGGCGCGCACGCCGCCACGCAGGCGGCGCTCGCCGAGTACTTCGAGCGGTACACACGCTCGCGCGCCGCGGCGCCGCTGCGCCAGTGGTACCAGGAGCGGTACGCCGAGTCCGAGTCCACGGCCGCGGGCGCGGCGGCGGACGGCCAGGACGGGCTCGTCCGCCTCGCCGACTGGTTCCGCCGCGGCGGCGACTACCGGCACGCGGCCGAACAGACCCTCGTGCACGCCTTCCTGGAGGACATCGCCGCCGCCCGCAGCAAGTGGCAGCGCCTGAACCGCGACCCGCGCCCCGTGACCCTGCTCGACAACACCCACTCCCCCGCGGGCTCCCGCCTGGTCGACCTGATCCTCGAATACCGCGCCCGCCCCGGCGCCGCCCACCACGACCCGCTGGTCGTCGTCGCCACCCGGCTCGGCGACGCGCCGCCGGAGGCCACCGAGGCCGCGCACCGCGAGCTGCCGGACCTGGTGGCCTCCACGCGCTGGCGGCGCACCGGTCACGCCCCGTCGGCGGGGCTGCTCGTCGTACCGCTCACACCGCTCAGCCGGGACGACATCCTGCTGATGCTGGACGCCGCGTCCGCGCCGCTGCACCCGTATCTGGCGTCCGCGCTGCACACCCTCACCGGCGGGCACCCGCTGGCGAGCGGCGTGCTGTGCGACGCCGTCCTGGAGCACACCCGCGCCACCGCGTCCCGCGGCGCGAGTCCGCGCCCGCCGGAAGGACCGCTCGGCCCGCGCAACCTCCTCGAACTGACCACCCCCGACGGCCCCCCGGTGACCCAGGCGATCCTGGAGCGGCTGCTCCCCTCGCCGCAGCAGCGCTCCCGCCTGGTGCCCCTGTCCCTGGCCCGCGACAGCACAGCCGCGCAGGCCCTGGCCGCCCATCTGCGCCTGGAGGGCCCCGAGCAGCTGCCCGCGAACGCGGCGGCCGACTATCTGGAGGCCGAGCACTGGCAGCACGACACCCCGCAGGACCGCCCGCTGGCCGCCGACCCGCTCCTTCACACGCTCCTGGTCCACGAGGCGCGCCGCACCTCGCACGGCGCCGACTCGCGCCGCGGCTGGCAGGAGATCCACGGCTTCCTGCGCCGCCACCACACCACGCGCGGCGAGGACAGCGAGGCCGACGCGCTGCGCCACACGCTGGCGGCCGGGGACGCCAAGACGGTGGTGGCCGCGCTGTCCGAGGAGTTCCAGTCGGAGCAGGACCGGCAGAGCGCGCTGCGCTGGCTGAACTGCCTGAGTTACGCGGCGACGGCACCGGCACCGCCGTCGGCGGACTGGGAGGACGAACGGGCCGCGATGGCCGCGGGCGCCCACGACGACCGCTACCACGACATAGACGAGATCGACCGCTGCATCAACAGGCTGCTGCACGGCCTGTGGTACCTCTCCGACGCGCTGGCCGAGCCGGAGGCCGACCTCTGCGCCGAAGTCGGAGCCGAGCTGGCCTTCCTGTCGCTGCGGCACCAGACGTGGCGGGCGGTGCTCAGCCAGGCCGCCCGCACCTGGCCGGCCGCCGCCCGCGACAAGCGTCCCCTCCCGCTGCCCGAACTGTGAGGAAGCATGTTCCTGAGCCGCCGCAACGGGTTCGGTCCCCTCGACAAGGCCATCGCCGTCCTGGTGCCGCTGGTCCTGATCGCCGTGGGCGTGATCGTGTATCTGGCGACCCGCCCCGAGGACTGCGCGGGGGGTCTCGCCAAGCGTGACGGCCAGTGCGTGGGCGTCACGGACTCGGCGTTCGACGCGAACGACGACATCAAAGGGCTGATCCGGGCCGTCGCGGACGAGAACACCCGGGTGGAGAAGGCCTGGGAGTCGCCGAAGAAGGGCCAGACCCGGATACCGTACGGCCGGATCGCGCTGATGATGCCGTTCACCTCGGACGATTCGAGCGCCATGACCGCGCCGATGATCCGCCGCGCACTCGCCGGGGCGCACGCGGCCCAGCTGCGGACCAACAGCGGCGGCGGGCCGCACTATCAGCTCCTGATGGCGCCCGACGGCAAGGACCTCGACAAGTGGCAGCCGGTGGTCGACGACCTGGAGGACCTGACCGACGACCGGGAGTCGCCGCTCGTCGGGGTGATGGGCCTGCCGAGCAGCACTCCCGAGACCCGGGACGCGATGCGGGCGCTGAGCGACCGCCGTATCGCGACCGTCGGTCCGGTCATCACCTCCGCCGACATGAACGCCCCCTATTTCTTCAAGACCTCACCGAACAACGACCTCCTCGCGGACGCGCTCGGTCAGTACCTGAAGAAGAACCGGGGCGCGGGCAAAGGCTTCCTGGTCTTCGACAGCCGCCCCGACGATGTGTACTCGCGCAATTTGCAGAAGCTGATCGAGAAGAAATTCGGCGCCTCGTACGGGCTGCGCAAGCGGTCGGCGTCGTTCCTGGGCTCGACGGGCCCGGACGCCGGTATCCCGCAGCGATTCCAGTCCGCCGCGCAGAAGATCTGCGTGACAGATTCCGACACGGTGTTCTTCGCGGGCCGCGACCAGGATCTCCCGGCACTCGTGAAACGCCTGTCACAGGAGCCTTCTTGTGACCGCAGCAACCCCGTGCGGATCCTGAAGGTGGGAATCGGTCTCGACCCGACGCTCACCACCCCCGAACTCACACAGATGCTCCGTGACACGAAGACCACGATGGTCGCCGCCGCTTCGGTGACGAGTGAGTGGTGGCAGAAGAAGAGCACCGCACCCGACGGTCTCGGCGGCTTCCTTTCGGTCTACAACAAGCTGAAGGAGCCCTACGACCTCGGCGCGAAGTCCCTCGACGACGGCTACGCGATCATGTACCACGACGCGTTCATGCTCCTGGCCAACGCCTTCGACCGCTCGTACTCGGAGGCGAACGAGCCCACCGGCAGCTCCACCAGGACACCGGACCCGGCGCGCACGCCGACCAAGGACGACGTCTACAACACGCTGATCGACGCGAGCATCGTCGACACCGGCGACTCCACGCGCTGCATCGGCTGTCTCCAGGGCGCCGCGGGCACGTACGGCTTCGAGAAGTCCACCGACACCGAGGACACCGATCAGTGGCCGGTATGCAAGCCCGTCCCGGTGATCGAGTACCCGGCCGTGCCGGGCCGCAAGGCGCAGGACACCTTCCGGACGTTCGAGAAGACGTTCAAGCACCCGTGCCCCGATGACGTGACCCGCGCCGATTCCTGACCCGCTCCCGCCGATTCGCGACCCGCCCCGAGGATTCCCGACCTGCCCCACAGCGGCGATTAACGGCGTCCGACGTGCCGTGCGACGTGCCTTGGCACGTGACAAGAACACGTGCCCGGCACATTTGGCCTGATCCCATGGCGCGATAGATGTTTACTCAACTTCCTGGTTGTCTAGACCCATTGACACTCCAGGAAGCGCTCTCCTACTGTCGCGGACGTCGATCGGACAACGCAAAACGTCGCCAAAAGCGCGTGGAGGGGTTCGTGAACAGCACTGAAGGTGCCCGCGATATCACCATGGCAGCGCCCCGGAACGGCGAAGGCCTCCCGGACGTCAGTCTCGATCAAGCACACTCGCCCCAGAAAGTCATGGCGCACGGTGATCTCCTACGACGATTCGTCGCCGGCGAGGAGATCAAACCGGTCCACATGCGGATCGGCATCATGGGCGCCTGCAATATGCGTTGCAACTTCTGCAACTTCCATTCACCGAACGAGGAGCAGTTCTACGACCTGTTCTCGTTCAAGGACTCCCTCACCACCGACAAGGCGATCACGCTCCTCAAGGAGTTCGCCGAGAACGACGGCCGTGCCGTGACCTTCTGCGGCAGCGGCGAGTGCACCATCCATCCGGGCTACGCGGACATCTGCTACGCCGGGCACGACAGCGGCCTGCACATCGGCCTGATCACCAACGGCTCCCGGCTGGGCCGCCCCAAGGTCGCCGACTGTGTCACGGCGACGCACACCTGGGTGCGCGTCGGCATGAACGCGGGCACCGAGGCGACGTTCAACGACATCACGCGCGACCGCGAGCAGACGTTCTCCAAGTTCATCGGGACCATCGGCAAGCTGCGCGACAACGCCGTGGCGCCGGACTTCCGCATCGGCTTCAACTACGTGATCACGATGCAGAACTACCGAGAGATCGTCGAGGCGGCCCGCATCGCCCACGAGTCCGGCGCGCACTACGTCCGCTTCGAGCCGGAGTTCTACAGCGCGATGGGGCACGAGACCATCGAGACCGTCATGGCCGAGATCTCCGGCTCGCTCGTCGAGGCCGCCGCGATGTCCACGGACGCCTTCGAGGTGTCGGTGCCCAAGCTGGACCGCGGCCCCATGGACCAGGTGGAGGAGGTCGAGGGCGACTTCGATCGCTGCCACTACAGCCGCTTCGTGACGGCTGTCGGCGCCGACGGGCACCTCTACCCGTGCCCGCAGGTCCACCTCAACAGCCGTTACCGCATCGGTGACGTGGTCGACCTCGGCTACCCCACCGTCCTCGACGGCGGCCCGCGCGCCGAGTGGGAAGCCACCAACCCCAACCGCACCGACCTGTGCAAGTCCTGCTTCTACCGCCCCCAGAACGAGCTCCTGGAACTCCTCAAACGCGGCCAGATCAAACTCGACGAGGCCTTGGACGCGTACGCGGTGGAGGTCCCCAGCACGTTGCACGCGGACTTCGTCTAGCCGAGGCCCCCGGCACGTTGCACGCGGACTCCGTCCAGCCGAGGTTCCCAGCACTGCGCACGCGGACTTCGACCAGCCGAGGCCCCGAGCACGTTGCACGCGGACTTCGTCTGGACGCTGCCGGGCGCGTAAGCGCGCGCCCACGCCCACCCGTCTCTCCCACCTGCCCGCCCTTCCCGACCCCCCGGCCCCCCCCCCCCCCCATTAGACCCCCCCGGGGGTTTTGGGGCGGCCCCCCGACGGGGGGAAAGCGGGGGCCCCGGGGGGCCCGCCCCCC
>NZ_JBHXTE010000024.1:106787-155110 GCF_042677545.1 Streptomyces sp. NPDC127108
CTAGCCGCGCGCCCCCGCCCACCCTACCGCCCACCCGGCCCGCGATCCCCGCCCCCCCCCCCCCCGCCCGCCCAGGCCCGCCGGGCCGGTTTTTGAGGACGAGCCGCGAAGCGGCGATCAGCGGGGGCCCAGGGGGCAGCAGCCCCCTGGTTACGGGAAGGGGCGGGCCTGGGGCGCCCCGCGAGGGCCCCCACCCCCACCACCCCGCCCCGATACCGCACCCACCCCGATACCGCACCCACCCCGCACCCACAGGAGCGTTAGCCCCCGCATGCAGACCACCCACGTGCGCCGGCTGCTGAGAGCCGAACCGACGCTGCGCTTCGCCCCCACCATCTCCGACCCCGCCACCCACACGACCTGGTCCCGCAGAGTCCGAGCGGTGGTGGACCGCCTCGCCCGCGTCGAGCACGCCCCGCTCGACATCACGGCCGTCGACATCACGGCCACCTCCGCCGAGACCGGCCTGCGCCGCGAACACCTGACCCTCAACTCGCCCGTACGGGGCGCCTTCCAGGCGACCCTGCTGGCCCCGGCGGACCGCACCGAGGCCTCCCCCGGCCCCGCCGTCCTGGTGTTCGGCGGCAAGAACGCCCGCCTGGAACACCTCACCGGCGAGCACCCACCGGACTTCCCCGACCGCAACATCGCCGAGCACCTGGCACGCGCCGGTTTCGTCACGCTGACCTTCGAGCACGGCATCGGCGGCCTCGACGAGGAGCGCCGAGCGGGCCGCGAGGAGGGCGCGCTCCTCGCGCACGCCTTCGCGCTCACCGGCCACTCCCTGCTCGGCGCGCTCGTCGGCGACACCCTGGGCGCCCTGGACGTCCTCGCCGCGCACCCGCTGGTGGACGCCGACCGCGTCGGCCTGTTCGGGCACAGCCTGGGCGCGGCGGTCGCCCTGCACAGCGCGCTGCTCACGCCGCGCCCGCTGCCGGTGTGCGCGGCCAGCCACCTCGGCAGCTATCCGGCGCTGTACGAACGCCTGTTGACCGGGTACGAGGGCGCCGCCCTGCCGGGCATCCTGGAGTACGCCGACCTCGGCGACCTCTACGCCGCGCTGGCCCCGGCCCCGCTGCACCTCCAGTACGGCACCGCCGACTCCTATCTGGAACCGGCCGACGCCCGCGCCGCCGCGGGCACCGTCCGGCGCGGCTACACGGCGGCGGACGCCGAGGACCGCCTCGACGTCCACGAGCTGCCCATGGGCCACGGCACCCACGTACGGCACGCGGTCGACTTCTTCACACGCACCCTGTCCGGGCCGACCGCCGCCCCCGGCGACATCCCCGCGCAGCGCGTCCACTTCGGTGTGGCCGAGCGGCGCGCGGTCCTGGACCGGGTGGACACCGCGCTCGCCTCCGGCCACCTCACGCAGGGCCCCGGCTCGGCCCGGTTCGAGGAGCTGTGCCGCTCCTGGACGGGCCGCGAGGGGGTCGCCGTCGCGTCCGGCGCGGCCGCCCTGGAGATCGCCCTGCGCATCGTCGGTGTGGCAGGGCACACCGTGCTCGTGCCGGTCAACACGTTCTTCGCGACGGCGGCTGCCGCGGTGCGCGCGGGCGCGCGGGTGCGGTTCGTCGACATCGAGCTGGACGGCCTCGGCCTCGATCCGGACGCGCTGCGTGCCGCGCTCGACCGCCATCCGGACACGGCGGCCGTGCTGCCGGTGCACATCGGCGGCATCGTCTCTCCGGCCCTCGACGACGTTCTCACGCTGTGCGAGCGGCGGGGTGTGGCTGTCGTGGAGGACGCCGCGCACGCGCTGGGCGCGACGCTCAGCGGCCGGTACGCGGGTGCCTTCGGCCGGTTCGGGGCGTTCTCGTTCTTCCCCACGAAGGTCGCGATCAGCGGTGAGGGCGGCCTGGTGACCTGCGCGAACGCCGAGGACGCCGAGCAGGTGCGGCGTTGGCGCGACCACGGCAAGAGCGCGCAGGGCTCCACGCTGCACGATCGGCCCGGCGGCAACTGGCGCCTGAGCGAACTGCACGCCGCCGTCGGCACGGTCGACCTGGAGCGCTTCGACGACACGCTGGCGGCGCGCCGCGATCTCGCCTTCGGCTACGACGAGTTGCTGGCAGACGTGCCGGGCGTCCGCGCCCACACCGTGCCCGCGGCGGCGCACAGCAACTACTACAAGTACCTCGCCTACTTGGACGCGCCCGTGGACCGGGCGCTCCTGAAGAAGCGACTGCGCGAACGGCACGGCGTGTCGCTCGCGGGCGAGGTGTACGACCATCTGCTGTGCGACCAGCCGTATTTCGCGGCGGCGAAGGAGGCGCGGGAATCGGGGACAGTGTCGGCCGGCTCGGGGACGGGTGCCGGGGCATCAGGTGCGGCGGTGGCCGACCCGGCAGCGGGTGTGACCGACTCGGAGGCGGCTGTGACTGACTCAGGGGCGGTGGCAGCGGAATCGGGCTCGGTGGTGGAAGCCTCCGGGGCAGCGGTCGGGGCTCCCGGCGCGGCGGCCGACGGCCCCTTCGAGCAGGCCCGTTGGTTCGCCCGCCACCACATCGCGCTTCCGCTCTATCCAACGCTCACCCGGGCCGAGCAGTTCCGGGTGGTCGAGGCCTTGCGCGGCGAGTTGTCGTGACGGGGCCGGACGACGAGGCTCCGGTCCTCTCCGCGTACCGCAGGGGCGACTGGCAGCCGTCCCTCGACACGGCCCCGCTGCCCGGTGCGACGCGCGCCCGCCTCGCCCTCGTCCCGCACATCGTCGCCCACTCCGACCGGCGCTGGTGGGACGGCGTCCGCGCGGACCTGCCCGCACTGTCGGGCCGCCGCGAACTCGTCCTGTCCGCACTGGAGTTGTTCCGGCACGGCACGGTCACCGTCGGGGGCATCGGTCCGCAGAGCGCGGACGCCTTCCGGGCGGCCCTGTGGGAGAGCGCGGGGCTGCCGGGGCCGCTGGTCGAGCGGTGGGGGGCGATGCTGTACGAGGGGGCCGCGCGCCGCGAGGCCGTCGCGCCGGACGACGCGCTCGCCCTGGTGGCGCTGCCCGGCAACACCTTCTCCTGCCTGGACTCCGTCCTGGAGCAGGCCGAGCGGTCCGCGTGCGTGTGGGTGCGCCCGAGCCGCCGCGAGCCGCTGTCCGCGGCCCGGCTGCTCGCGGCGCTCCTCGCCGTCGGCTGGCCACCGCGGCGCCTCGGCCTGTACCCCACCGAGCAGCACACCCTGCACGGCCTCCTGAAACTCACCGACCGGCACATCGTGTACGGCGGTGCGGGGCTCGCCGCGTCGGTGCGGGACTCCCCGGCGCTGACGCTGCACGGGCCCGGCCGGGGCTGCGCACTCGTGTCACCCGGGACGGCGGCCGGTGCCGCCGGTGCCACCAGTCCTGCCGGATCCGCCGACTCCCTTGATCCCCATGATCCTCTGGCTCCCGTTGACTCCGTTGACTCTATTGATCCTGTTGACGGGCATGTTGACGGACCTGTTGAGGGCTCTGTTGACGAGACGGTGGCCTGGCTGCTGCCGTTGATCGCCGCGGATTCGGGCCGGTTCTGCAGCAACGTCCGCACGGTCGTGTGCGTGGATCACGATCCGGAGCCCCTGGCCAAGGCCCTCGCGGCCGCGCTCGACGCCCTCCACCCGGGCCCCGCCCCCGACCCGGCCGATCCCCGCTGGCCACTGACCGCCTTCCGCGACCCCGGCGAGGCGGACCGCGCCGCCGCGTCCGTACGCGACCGCCTGCGCCCCGACGACCGCCTGCTCACCCGCGAGCCGACGGTGGTCACGAGCACCGGCGTCGGCACGGGTACCGGCGTCGACGTCTACGTACGCCCCCAACTGGCCCTGCTCCATATCGATCCCGACGCGCCGTCCCACCCCCTCATCGGCCACGAGGTCCCCTTCCCCTTCGCCGCCGTGCTCGGCACCACCGCCGAAGCCGCGCGTGCCCTCGCCGACGAAGCCCTGTTCGTGTACCGACCGCCGGCGACACCAGGAGGAGCCCCATGACGACCGCGGCCAGCCGAGAACACGCCTCGCAGGTCACCTTCGACACCCTGTACGACACGTTGCGCGAACGCGTGCCCGAGCTGGCCGTGGACCTCGATGTGTGGACGCGGCGCATGATGCGCTGGCACTTCCACCCCGACACGGGCTCCCCGTTCTGGGTCGGACGGCGGGACCGGCTCGGCTTCGACCCGCTCACGGACGTCGACGGCTTCGCGGCGCTGGAGCTGTTCGGGCTCTTCGACAAGGGCGAGCTGCGCGCGGCGAGCGCCCTGGACCTGCGTCCGCGCGGGTATCGGGACCGGCCGTTCCGGGTCTTCGAGACGGGCGGCACCACCGGCGCGCCCTGCCGGATCGTGAACGTCACGCGCCTCGCGTACGACGTGGAGGTCTACCGGACCGTCCTGGAGGCGCGCGGTGTCGCGGGCGGCGACATCCTCGCGATGACGCCGAGCGGCCCGCACGCGTACGGGCACTTCGTGGAGGGCCTCGCGGACAGCTGGCGGGGCGCCGTGTACGCCATCGACTTCGACCCGCGCTGGGTGAAGGCGTCGCTGCGCGCGGGCGGCGAGGCGGACTCCTACACGTCGCACCTGGTGGAGCAGACCCTGACGTTGCTGGCCACCGAGCGGCCCGCGCTGCTGTTCACCACCTCCCGGCTGCTCCTCGAACTGGCCATGCGGCTGCCGCGTCCGCTGCACACCTACGGCATCCGCGCGGTGTGCACCGGTGGCACGACGTGCAGCGCGGCGGAGGCCGCGTTCCTGCGCCAGGAGCACCTGGACGGCGTGCAGTGGATCGACACGTACGGCAACACGCTGGCGGGCCACGCCCTGCAGGCCGACGCGGTGCCGGGCGCGCCCGCGCTGCCGGGCGGCACCGGGCACTCGTACCACCTGCCGCCGCCCTTCGCGGTCCTCCAGGTCGTCGATCCCGCCGACCCCTGGCGCGAGGTGTCCGTGGGCGAGCGCGGGCGGGTGCGGGTCACCACGCTCCTGGAGGACCTGTTCCTGCCGAACCTCCTCGAACGGGACAGTGCGATCAGGACGGGTCCGCATCCGTGGTTCCCCTGGGAGGGAGTGGCGGCGGTGCAGGCGTTCCACGACGGTCCGCCGGGCCCCGGGGAGGCGGTCGAGGGTGTCTACTGACCGGCGCTCCCCCATCTGTTGATGATCCAGTCGCCCTCCTCTCGGCCGTGACGACCGACCGCGCACTGGCGACCTGACGACTTGACGACCTGACGGCGACCCCCTGACGTAAGGACTCCTCGTGAATCTCTCGTCGAACGGCGTACCCATACCCTTCTCCCCCGAGTTGTTCGGCCCGCTGCGCGCCACCGACACGGATCGGATGCCGGACCCCGCCGCTCTGCGGGCGCGGCTGCACGCGGACGGATATCTGTACCTGCCGGACTTCCTCGACCGTGAGCAGGTGCTGCGGCTGCGCGCCAGGTACTTCTCCCAGCTGCCCGCGGGCTATCTCGCGCCGGGCACCAGCGCGCGCGAGGGCGTGTTCTCCGGGCGGGTCCCCGAGGGGCTCCCCGAGCACGGCGTGGCGGGGCATCCCGCGCACGCGTTCGTCCGCTCGGAGACCTTCGACCGGTTCCTCGACGATCCCCGACTGCGCAAGCTGGCGGCCGATCTGCTCGACGGCGACGCCCGGATGCTGCCGCGCCGCATCCTGCGCCACTTCCACCGCGGTGTGCGCCGGGCCTCTCGCGCCCATGTCGACTTCGACTACATGGACGAGGGTTCACCGCAGGTCGTCACGACCTGGATCCCGGTCGGTGACTGCCCGCCGCAGTCGGGGGCCCTGGTGTATCTGGAGGGTTCGCACGCCCTGCGGCCCGAGGAGTACGAGTCGCTGCGGGACACCACGGACCGGCCGGGCGACCGCCGTCAGATCTGCCACGACCTGGAGTTCACCGCGCGCAGCCTGGGCCGCCGCTGGCTGTGGACGGACTTCGCGGCGGGTGACGTCATGGTGCACCTGCCGCACATCATCCACGCCTCGCTGGACGCGACGACGGACGCGATGCGGCTGTCCATCGACACGCGTTTCGTCCGTCAGTCGGACACGCCGGACCCGCGGTGGCTGCGGGCCTGGTCGGCGGACGACGGCGCCTGAGCCCCTGTTCGGCCCGCGCGCCTGCCGCCTGCGGGGAGCGGCAGCCGGACGGGGCCGCCTCCCGCCGCGTCGGAGCGTTCCGCGGCCAGGAGGACCTCGTCGACCATGCGTGCCTGGGCGAAGGGGCACGCCGGTGGCCGCCCGGCCTCGACGGCGGCCACGAAGTCGGCGATGAGCGGCTGGTGGGGGTTCGGGGCGGGCGGCAAGGTCGTCTCCCGGTACCCCTCGGCGCCCTGGCGGCGCAGGCGGCCCGAGTCCAGCGGGTCGAGGGTGAGTGTCCGTCCGGCCCCGCTCACCTCGAAGCGGTCCTCGGGCGACTCCACGCTCCACTCGGCGCGCACCCGTGCCCGCGTCCCCGAGGCCCACCGCAGCTCCACCTCGGCAAGTCGCTCGGCGCCCTCCGGGAACCAGTGGTCGAAGTGGGCCCGTACCTCTTCGGGGCGCCCGAACAAGAGGTGGAGCAGGTCGAGCCGGTGGCTCCCGGCGTCGGCGAGCACCCCGCCGCCGGACAGGGCCGGGTCGGTCCGCCACCGCATCGGATGGCCGGGCCCGGGGTCGAACGCGCACCGGAACCGCACCTCCACCCGTTCCGGCGTCCACCCGTGCAGTTCCTCGCGCAGACGGCGCACGGCGGGGGCGAGTCTTCGGTAGTACGCAACTCCTGCGCACGGCAGCCCGTTGCCACTGCCAGCGCCACCACGGCCGCCGATCCTGACGCCCGGCCACAGCCCTCCGGCCAAGGGCTTCTCCACGAGTACGGGCAGACCGGCACGCAACACCCTCCCGGCCAGCGGTACATGGTGGACGACAGGAGTGGCCACGTACACAGCGTCCACATCCCGAATCAACATCTTGGCGTCGCCACCGCCGACCGGCACCCCGTGGCGGGCGGCGACGCGTGCGGCCCGCTCGCCGTCGCGGCCCCAGAGGCACACCGGTTCCTCCCCGAGCGCCCGGAGCGCGGGCAGCACCCGCCGCTCCACCACGTCGCCGTACCCGGCGATCCCCCATCTCACCGGGCCTGCCCCCGTCCGCGGTTCACGGCACGATCGCCACCTTCAGCGTCTCGGGCGGCGGCCCGTCGAAGGGGGCGCGCTCCGCGTCCGGGTAGAGGGACCTGCTGGCGGACAGTTGCTCCATGGCCTTGGGGAGTTCGTCGAGGGCGTACGTATGGGTGTGCAGGTCGGGCAGGCGCAGCGTGTCGTGGCCGTGGCGCAGGAGGCGTTCGGCGACGGCGAGGGCTTCGGCGCGCGCGGTGTCCACGGGTTCGGCGGAGCTGTGCACGCGCAGGCCCTTGCGCTCCCAGGTCACGAGGTCGACGGTGACGTGCGTGTCCACGTGGTGCGTGCCGAGCATGACGACCAGGCCGTTCTGGCGCACGAGGCCGACGCAGGCGTTGAGGGTGGTGGGGGTGCCGACGGCGTCGATGGCGACGTCGAACTCCTCCCCTCGCGCGGCGAAGCCCTCCCCGATGGCGGCGAGTTGCGCGGAGCTGCCGTCGACCCGGTGCACCGCGTCGGCGCCCGCGTGCCGGGACCGCTCCAGGCGCCAGTCGTCTAGGTCGGCGACGGCGACGTGGGCCGCGCCGCGCCGGACGGCCATGCGCAGCGCCATCTGGCCGACGGGCCCCTGGCCGAGGATGGCGACCCGGTCACCGAGCCCGATGCCGCGCGTGGCGTGCACGGCCAGCGGCAGGAGCTGGAGGATGGAGCCCTGTTCGAAGGGGATGTCGTCGGGGAGCGCGCCGACGGCTATCTCGCGCGCCAGGGCGTACTCGGCGTACCCGCTGGTCAGCGGTGTGCGGACGAAGACGCGCTGCCCGGTCGTGACGCGTGTGACGCCGGGGCCGGTCGCCTCGACGACTCCGGCGATCTCATGGCCGTAACAGCCGGTCGCGCAGTGCTCTCTGAGGCCGTAGTAGTGGTAGTACGCGAGGTCGCTGCGGTTGCAGACGCTGCACGATCGCACCCGCACCAGGACCTGGCCGGGGCCGGGCTCGGGCACCGGGGCGTCGGTGACCAGCCTGATGTCCCGCCTGCCGACGAGTTCGTACCGCCGCACGGTGTGCCTCCTTCGCCCGTGGCCCTGCCGGGCCGTGCCGCCGTCGCGGGAACGGCAGTTCGGGTGGCCGTTCCGCTCTCGGGAATTCCATCGCGTGAACCGGCGTCCTACAAGGTGGCCTCACGTGACCGGCGGGGCGGCCCGGCTTGATCGGTCCACGCCCGAACCTCATCCGGCCCACCGTGCTCCGCACCCTCGAATCGCCTCTCCCATCTGCCGGTTCACCTTCCGTTTCCTGCGGGTTCGCACTCCTTGACAGCTCCAATTGGCCTGAGCCAACATCCGATTGGCCTGTACCAAGCCGCCCGGCGACCCGACCATCGCCATCGGCGCGCTCTCGTCCACCGGCCGGCCGCCGCCCGGTCAGCCATCCGCCCACCGGAGGTCCCGGCATGGTTTCGAGCAGTCACCCGAAGCTGGAGCAGCTCGCCAACTCCGTTCTTCAGCCGGGGTTCGTGGGCACCACCGAGGCCCCGGACTGGCTGCGCCGCCGGATCGCCGACGGGCTCGGCGCCGTGGTGCTGTTCGGCCGGAACATCGTCGAGCCCGAGCAGGTCGCCGCGCTCACCACGTCGTTGCGCGCCGAGAACCCCGATCTGATCGTGGCCATCGACGAGGAGGCGGGCGACGTCACGCGCATGGAGGCCTGGACGGGTGCCTCGCGCCCGGGCAACCTCGCGCTCGGCGCCGTCGACGACGTCGACCTCACCGAGAGCGTCGCCCGCGACATCGGCCGGGAACTCCACGCGGCGGGTGTCTCGTTGAACTACGCACCGAGCGCCGACGTGAACTCCAACCCCCTCAACCCCGTCATCGGCGTCCGTTCCTTCGGTGCCCGCACCGACGTGGTCTCCCGTCACACCGCCGCCTGGATCCGCGGTCTGCAGGCGGCCGGTGTCGCCGCGTGCGCCAAGCACTTCCCGGGCCACGGCGACACCTCCGTCGACCCGCACTTCGGCCTGCCGCAGGTCCGGGGCACCGCCGCGGAGATCGCCCGCACGGCCCTGCCGCCCTTCATCGCCGCGACGGAGGCGGGCGTGCGGGCCGTCATGACGGCCCACCTGGTGGTGCCCGCCTACGACCCCGGGCTGCCCGCGACGCTCAGCACCCGCATCCTGAACGATCTGCTGCGCGGCGAACTCGGCTTCGACGGCATGGTGGTCACCGACGGCATCGAGATGGGCGCGGTCACCGACCGGTACGGCATCGACGGGGCGACGGTCCGGGCTCTCGCGGGCGGTGTGGACGCGGTGTGCGTGGGCGGCGACAGCGCCGAGCAGTCCACGGTCGAGCTGCTCGCCGGGGCGCTCGTCAAGGCCGTGCTCGACGGGCGGCTGCCCGAGGAGCGGCTCACGGAGGCGAGCGGGCGGGTACGGGAGTTCGCCGCCTGGTCGGGCGAGCGGTCGCGGGCGGTGGCCCGGGCGGGCGACCGCTCGGACATCGGCCTCGTCGCGGCGCGCCGCGCGGTGCGGGTGCACCGCCGCGCCGACGCGTCGGAGTTCCTTCTTCCGATCTCCGGGGCGTCGCATGTCGTGGAGCTGTCGCCGGTGATGAACCCGGCCGTCGACGGCGGCACCCCCTGGGGCGTCGCCGACCCGCTGCGCGACCTGCGCCCCGACACCACGTCCGTACGTCTGACCCAGTCCGAGCTCGACGGCCACGACGGCACGGACGAGGTCCTGGACCGCGCGGCCCTGGCCCCCGCCGACGGGCGCGCCCTGGTCGTCGTCGTGCGCGACGCGGCCCGCCACCGGTGGATGTCGGACACCCTGGCCCGGCTGCTGCGCACCCGCCCGGACGCGCTGGTCGTGGAGATGGGCGTACCGACGGGCGCCACGCTCGGCGCCGTCCACATGATCACCCACGGCGCGACCCGGGCCTCGGGCATCGCGGTCGCCGAGATGCTCGTGGGCAGCGCCTGACAATACGGCCCTCGCGGCAGGTTCTGCGTAAATTCGCACACCCCGCCGATCTCGCCCGGAGCGGGCCTCAAACATTCCCGCCGAACTCCGGCGATAAGATTCCGTCAAGAGCAATGCGGGCCTTATTGGAGGGCGTCCCGGCGACCGGACAACTCTTTACGGACCCTTAACGCACAAGGTCAATAGGGCTGTAAATCGAGTGGACATTAGGAACGCGTTAGAAATTCCGCCGGTGTCACCGTAAGCCACGCATCCGACGGACCACGCGGCGCGGTCCTCGAAATAGGGCATTGCCCCCTTCAGATTGCGACGTCACCCACCCTTTCCCCCTTGTGCGGCCTGGCCCTCGCAGGGAGGCAACCTCCCCACTCGGCACCGCGTCCTCACCTTGGCCCTCCGGCCAACCAGCCCCCACCGCGCTGCAGTTAACGGGCCCGAGGAACCGGAAGCGGCCCCTGGATATCCATCTCCGCGCTGCTATGTTCTGGTTCTGCGTTGATCACCCCGAGCGGGAGTCGACGGCGAACAAGACGCCGTTCACACATGCTCTCGGCCGTGATCTCGCAGCTGCCCGGTTGAAATCAACCGCATGCTCGTCTGCACCCTCGCGCCAAAACCCCGCCGTCCCGGCCCGGACGCGACCGCACCCGATAGTGCGGGGTTTTCCGCAGACCTAAGGAGATAGATTCATCGTGTCGGAGCAACTCGTCAGCCTGGCGCCCGAAACCATTAGCGACCCGACGAAATACGCGGATCTCCGCGAGAAGGGCCCGCTCGTCCATGTCTCCCTGCCCGGCCTGGAGACCCCGGTCTGGCTGGTCACGGGTTACGAGGACGCCAAGGACGCCCTGACCGACCCGCGTTTCGTGCGTGACGCCACCAAGCTGGCCGGCCAGGAGGGCCCCAGCATCGCGGACCAGATGATCGCGGCCTACGGCCTGCCCGCCGAGTACGCGCAGTACCTGGGCATTCTCGTGCTGTCCGACGGCGACGAGCACGCACGGGTCCGCAACCTGCTCGTCCGCTCCTTCACGGCCCGCCGCGTCAACGCGCTGCGCCCGCAGCTGGAGCAGGTCACCGAGGCCCTTTACGAGGGACTCAAGGCCAAGGGCGAGGCCGATCTCGTCAGCGAGCTGGGGTACGCCATCGCCGCCACGGCGATCTGTGAGCTGATGGGCGTGGAGGCGGCCGACCAGCCGACCGTCCAGGGCTTCATCCAGGGCTACGCCTCCGGTGACCCGGAGCACTTCATCCCCGCCATCCAGGGCATCGTCGAGTACTGCAAGGCGCTGATCGAGAAGCGCCGCGCCGAGCCCGGCGAGGACCTGGTGTCCGGCCTGCTGCAGGACGAGGGCGAGGACAAGCTCACCGAGACCGAGATCATCGCGGTCTTCCTGCTCCTGATCAACACGGGTATCGCGCCGCCCGCGCACTTCCTGAGCGAGGCCGTGCTCGCGCTGTTCGACCACCCTGAGGAGCTCGCCAAGCTGCGCGCGCAGCCGGAGCTGCTCGCCACCACGGCCGTCCCCGAGCTGCTGCGCTTCGCCAGCGCCGTGCCCATGGGCGCGCCGCTGTACGCGACCGAGGACCTGGAGTTCAAGGGCTGCCCGATCAAGCAGGGCGAGGTCGTCAACGCCTCGCTCCTCGGCGCCAACCACGACCCCGCGGAGTACACCGAGCCCACCAAGCTCGACATCTCCCGCAAGCTCGGCGCCGGCGTGGGCCACATCGCCCTCGGCCACGGTCCGCACTACTGCATCGGCGCGGCGCTCGCGAAGCTGGAGACGGAGATCGTCCTCAACCAGCTGCTGCTCAAGCACGAGGGCCTGCGGCTCGCGGTGGACCGCAAGGACCTGCAGTACGCACCGGTCCCGGGTGAGGGCATGCACCTCACCAGCCTGCCGGTGAAGTTCTGAGGTCGGGCGGACCCGGGAACGCGCACATCCCCTGCGGGAGAACCCGCAGGGGATGTGTTCTGTGTCCGAGGGGGGACTTGAACCCCCACGCCCGATAAAGGGCACTAGCACCTCAAGCTAGCGCGTCTGCCATTCCGCCACCCGGACTAGGTGTCTGTCGCTCCGGGGTGTTTCCCTCGGCGACGAAGACAACAATACCAAGGTTTCGGAGTGCCTTTCACCTGCGTATCCGTGACCTACGCCGGGTGGCCGCGCGTCGCGCGGCACGGTGCGCGTGCGCACCTAAGGTTTCACTATGAGTGACGGTTTGATCACGGATTCCGCGGGTGAGGGGCGGGCCCGGCGGCCCCGGGTCCTCTCGCCGCTGCGCGAGCATCTGCGGGACACGATGTGGTTCGCGCCCACGGTGGGGCTCATCGGCTCCCTGCTGCTGTGGTGGGCGGCCGCGGAGGTGGACGCGGAGCTGGTGCGGCTCCTGCAGGACGACGAGGAGTACGACACCCTCAAGGACCTGAACCAGCTCGCCGAGGACGCCAAGGCGGTCGTCAGCACCATCAGCTCGGCGATGATGACCTTCATCGGTGTCGTCTTCAGCATCTCGCTGGTGGCTGTGCAGATGGCCAGCGGGCAGTTCAGTCCGCGGGTGGTGCGGCTCTACGTCCGCTCCCGGATCACGAAGATGACGCTGACGGTCTTCCTCGCGACGTTCCTGTTCTCCCTGATGACGCTGGCGTCCTTCGACAGCGAGCAGGACCCGCGCCTGCTGACGAACGTGCCGCTGGTCGAGGGCCTGCTCGCGGTCCTCATGGTGCTGCTGAGCCTGCTCCTGTTCATCGCGTACGTGAACGGCACGCTGCGCATGATGCGCATCGGCTTCGTGATCGACCGGATCGCGCGCGAGGCGTTCCGGGTGGCCGTGAGGCATCCGACCGAGGGGGAACTCGACGACGAGAGCCTCGGCCCCGAGACGGCCCGGATCACCCATGACGGCCGGGCCGGGGTGCTGCGGGACGTGCACATCGCGCGGGTGGTGCGGGCCGCGCGGCGCCAGGGGGTCGT
This sequence comes from Streptomyces sp. NPDC127108, assembly GCF_042677545.1. Lineage (NCBI taxonomy): Bacteria > Bacillati > Actinomycetota > Actinomycetes > Kitasatosporales > Streptomycetaceae > Streptomyces > Streptomyces sp. NPDC127108. Next base: position 119,827 of record NZ_JBHXTE010000024.1, read on the forward strand.
GTTGCGGCTGCTGCCGCGCATCGGGGACTTCATGGTGCCGGGCACTCCGGTGTTCGCGGTGTACGGCGGTCCGCCGCCCGGTCGTCGCGCGCTGCGTTACGCGGTGTCGGTCGGGGTGGAGCGGACCTTCCACCAGGACCTCGGCTTCGGGCTCCGGCAGCTGTCCGACATCGCGCTGCGGGCGCTGTCCCCGGCGGTGAACGACCCCACGACGGCCGTGCAGGCCCTGGACCGCATCGTGCAGTTCCTGGCGTCGGTCGCCCGCTATCCGCTGGGCGCGCTGCGCCATCGGGACCGGGGCGGTGCGGTGCGGCTCGTGCAGCCGGTGCCCGACTGGCAGGACCTGGTGGACCTCGGGCTCACCGAGATCCGCGGCTGCGCGGCCGGGCATCCCCAGGTCACCCGGCGCATGCTGGCCGGGATCGACGACCTGCTCCTGCTCGCTCCCGAAGGCCGCAGGGCGCCGCTCGTCCGGCACCGGGCGCTCCTGGAGCAGGCGGTGGAGCGACTGGTGCCGGAGGCCGCGGACCGCGACTTCGCGCTGCTGCCGGACCGGCAGGGCATCGGGTAGCCACCGCCTGGGCGGCAGCCGAACCCATGTGGTGGGGGTACGGGCGCCACGCCCCCGTACCCCCACCCCCGGGCTCAGGCCATCAGGTGATAGCTGGGGAAGTTCCCCGGCGCCCGCTCCCCCGCCGCGCCCTGGGTGACGGCCCGCACCAGCAGTTCTCCGCCGACGAACGCGCCGCGCCAGGACGCGCCGAAGCCGCCGAACAGCTCGTCGCGGTCCCCGCGTGAGCGGGGTTTGCCCCGGCCGGTCTTGAACGCCCGGATCTGCGGCGCCAGCCGGTCGAACGTCTCCGGGTCGTCGGTGGACAGGGTGGCGACCAACGCGCCGTTGGAGGCGTTCATGGCGGCGAGCAGCTCCGCCTCGGTGTCGACGAGCACGATCGTGTCGACCGGACCGAACGGCTCCGCGTGGTGCAGCGGGGACGACGGTGGCGGCGCGAGCAGCGTGACCGGCTGGACGTACGCGGAAGTGTCCTGGCCGGGCAGGAAGTGGTCCGCGTCGGGGGCTCCGCGGTACAGCGGCACGGCGCCGCGGTTGACGGCTTCCGCGACCTGGTCGGTCAGTTCCTTGGCCTTGGCCGCGTTGATCAGCGGGCCGAAGTCGAGTTGCGGGAACGGGTCCTCGGGTCCGGCGACGGCGAGCGGGTGGCCGACGCGCACGGTCCGTACGGCGGGCAGGTACGCGGCGAGGAAGGAGTCGAACAGCTCGCGCTGGACGACGAAGCGGGGGTAGGCCGTGCAGCGCTGCTTGCCGTAGTCGAAGAGCTTGGGGATCACCGCGCCGAGCGCGTCCCAGTCGCTGTAGTTCCAGATGCCCCAGGTGTTCAGTCCCTCCTGTTCGAGGATGTGTCGTTTGCCGAGGTCGGCCACGGCCGTGGCGACGGCGGCGCCCGTGTCCCGGCCGCCGACGAAGGAGACACAGCCGATCTCGGGGGCGCGCACGAGCGCTTCGGACAGCTCACCGCCGCTGCCGCTGACGAGGGTGACGGGAATCCCTTCGCGGGCGGCGAGCGCGCAGGCCAGGGTGAGACAGGAGACGCCGCCGTCGGTCGGGGTCTTGGCGATGACCGCGTTTCCTGCCAGTGCCTGTACCAGCATTGCGTGAACGAGCACGCTCATCGGATAGTTCCAGCTCGCGATGTTCGAGACGGGCCCCTCCAGCGGGGACCTGCCCTCGACCATCGGCTCGATGCCGTCGACGTACCAGCGGACGCCGTCGATGGCCCGGTCCACGTCGGCTTGCGCGAGCCGCCAGGGCTTGCCGATCTCCCAGACGAGCAACAGGGCCAGGAGTTCCCGGTGTTCGGTGAGGCTGTCGAGGGTGGCGGCGACGCGGGCGCGGCGCTCGGGCAGCGGGACGTGGCGCCAGGTCCGGTGCTGGTCGAGCGCGGCGCGTACGGCCCGGCGGGCGGCGTCGGCGTCGAGTCGGGGCGGGCCCGCTATGGGGCTCGCGTCGACGGGGCTGGTGGCGGGCAGGGGGCGGCCGTCGGGGCGCCAGCCGCCGTGCCACAGGTTGAGCACGCGGTCGTCCCGGAAGGCTTCGGGGGCGACGGTGAGGCAGCGCTCCCAGGCCTGGTTCCAGGCCGTTCCGGCCTTCAGGACACGAGGGACACGAAGGAGAGGAGGGACGGGAGGGGTGTGGGGGTCGTCGGGGACGGAGGGGTTGTCGAGGGTGGGTGCCATTCGGTTCTCTCCGCTCACGGTGCACAGTCGGGGCGGGGTTGCATGGCTGCGCGTACGGGACGACGGTGGTCGCGGTCTTCGTACGTCGCTCGGGGACGCTAGTGGAGGCGCGGCCGGTCACCTATGAGTGAGGTCACTTCCGACCGGGTCGGGTGTCAGCGCGAAGTCCCCGCGAGGGTGTCGAGCACCAACTGAGCGGTCTGTGTGGGGGTGTTGCCGACCTGGACGCCGACGGCCTCCAGTGCGGACTTCTTCGCGCGCGCGGTGCCGGAACTGCCGGAGACGATGGCGCCCGCGTGCCCCATGGTCCGGCCCTCGGGTGCGGTGAACCCGGCGATGTAGGCGACGACGGGCTTGCTCACGGACTCCTTGATGTAGGCCGCCGCGCGTTCTTCCGCGTCGCCGCCGATCTCCCCGATGAGGACGATGAGTTCGGTGTCGGGGTCGGTCTCGAAGGCGGCGAGGCAGTCGATGTGGGTGGTGCCGACGACGGGGTCGCCGCCGATGCCCACGCAGGTGGAGAAGCCGGTGTCGCGCAGTTCGTACATGAGCTGGTAGGTGAGGGTCCCGGACTTGGAGACCAGGCCGACGCGGCCCGGCTTGGTGATGTCGGCGGGGATGATGCCCGCGTTGCTCTGGCCCGGGGAGATCAGGCCGGGGCAGTTGGGGCCGATGACGCGGGTGCCGTGCCGCTGGGCGTACGCGTGGAGGACGACGGAGTCGTGCACGGGGATGCCCTCGGTGATGACGACGGCGAGGCCGATCCCGGCGTCCGCCGCCTCCATGACCGCGGCCTTGCTGAAGGCGGGCGGCACGAACACGACGGTGACGTCCGCGCCGGTGGCGTCGATGCCCTCGCGCACGGAGCCGAACACGGGCACCGCGCGGTCGTCGAAGTCGACGCTGCGGCCCGCCTTGCGCGGGTTGACGCCGCCGACGACGTCCGTGCCGGCCGCGAGCATGCGCCGGGTGTGCTTCATGCCCTCGCCCCCGGTCATGCCCTGGACGAGGACCTTGCTCTCTTTGGTCAGATAGATGGCCATGGCCGGCTCCTCAGGCTGCGTGGGCGAGTTCGGCGGCGCGGCGCGCGGCGCCGTCCATGGTGGTGGCCTGCTCGACCAGCGGGTGGCCGCGTTCGTCGAGGACGGCGCGCCCTCGCGCGGCGTTGTTGCCGTCGAGCCGGACGACGAGGGGCTTGGTCAGGCGTAGGGACTCCAGGGCCCGCACGATGCCGTCGGCGACCGCGTCGCAGGCGGTGATGCCGCCGAAGACGTTCACGAACACGGCGGTGACGGACGGGTCGGAGAGGATGACCGAGAGGCCGTCGGCCATGGTCTGCGCGGAGGCGCCGCCTCCGATGTCCAGGAAGTTGGCGGGCCTCGCACCGCAGCCCGCGACGACGTCGAGGGTGGACATGACGAGGCCCGCGCCGTTGCCGATGACGCCGACCTCGCCGTCGAGCTTCACGTAGTTGAGTCCCTTGGCGGCCGCGGCCGCCTCCAGTTCGTCGGCCTCCTGGTCGTGCGCCGGGCCCTGCGCGCCCCAACGGGTCTGCCGGAAGCGCGCGTTGTCATCGAGGGTCACTTTTCCGTCAAGTGCGAGGATCTGCCCCTGCGCGGTGCGCACGAGCGGGTTCACCTCGACGAGCAGCGCGTCTTCCCTGATCAGCACGTTCCACAGGGCGGTCAGGGTGTCGGCGGCGGCGTCGGGCAGCCCGGCCGCGGCGGCGATCTGGGCGGCCTTCTCGCGGGACACGCCTTCGAAGGGGTCGATCGCCGTCCGGAGCACGGCGTCGGGCCGGGTGGCGGCCACCTCCTCGATGTCCATGCCGCCCTCGGCGGAGGTGATCGCGAGGAAGCGGCCCTGGGAGCGGTCGAGTACGTACGAGACGTAGAACTCGCTGTCGATGTCGACGGGTTGGGCCAGCATCACCTTGCGGACCGTGTGGCCCTTGATGTCCATGCCCAGGATCTGTCGGGCGGTCAGCTCCGCGGCGGCCGGGTCGCGGGCGAACCTCACACCGCCCGCCTTGCCCCTGCCTCCGGTCTTGACCTGCGCCTTCACGACGACGCTGCCGCCGAGGCGCTCGGCACTCGCGCGTGCCCGTTTGGCCGAGTCGGCGACTTCGGCGCGCGGCACCAAGATGCCGTATTCCTCGAAGAGTTCCCTTGCCTGGTGTTCGTACAGGTCCATTTCCGGCTCCTGTCTGGAAAGTCCGCACGCCCCCTGGACACCGCCCACCGGATGCGGGATAACAAGCTTCATACAGTATTCGTCGACTGTATGCAATGTACTGTGAGGGCGCTCCGAGCGCGGACGAGCGCACTCCAACTCCCCTACGAAGGGACAGGACTTCGCCATGCCCGACGACAGCAGCGACAACAACACCCTCATCTCCGGAGGGCATCTGGTCGCCAAAGCACTCAAGGCGGAGGGCGTGGAGGTCATCTACACCCTCTGCGGCGGACACATCATCGACATCTACGACGGCTGCGTCGACGAGGGGATCGACGTCGTCGACGTACGCCATGAGCAGGTCGCCGCGCACGCAGCCGACGGCTACGCGCGGATCACCGGCAAGCCCGGCTGCGCCGTGGTGACGGCCGGCCCCGGCACCACCGACGCCGTCACGGGCGTCGCGAACGCCTTCCGCGCGGAGTCACCGATGCTGCTGATCGGCGGCCAAGGAGCCCACACGCAGCACAAGATGGGCTCACTGCAGGACCTGCCGCACGTCGACATGATGACGCCCATCACCAAGTTCGCCGCGACCGTGCCGGACACCGCACGCGCGGCCGACATGGTGTCCATGGCGTTTCGCGAGTGCTACCACGGCGCTCCGGGACCCTCCTTCCTGGAGATCCCCCGCGACGTGCTCGACGCCAAGGTCCCCGTCGACAAGGCGCGGGTCCCGCGCGCGGGCCACTACCGCGCCTCGACCCGCTCGGCCGGCGACCCCGAGGCGATCGAGAAGCTCGCCGACCTCCTCGTCCACGCCGAGAAGCCCGCCATCCTCCTCGGCAGCCAGGTGTGGACGACGCGAGGGACCGCGGCGGCCACCGAACTGGTCCGCGCCCTCAACGTGCCCGCGTACATGAACGGGGCCGGACGCGGCACCCTGCCCCCCGGAGACCCGCACCACTTCCAGCTGTCGCGCCGCTACGCCTTCTCCAACGCCGACCTCATCGTCATCGTCGGCACGCCCTTCGACTTCCGCATGGGGTACGGCAAGCGGCTCTCCGCGGAGGCGACGGTCGTCCAGATCGACCTCGACTACCGCACCGTGGGCAAGAACCGCGACATCGACCTCGGCATCGTGGGCGACGCGGGGCTCGTCCTGAAGGCGGTGACCGAGGCGGCGTCCGGGCGCGTCAACGGGGGCGCGTCCCGGCGCAAGGAGTGGCTCGACGAGCTGCGGGCCGCCGAGCAGACGGCCCTCGACAAGCGGCTGCCGAGCCTCAGGTCCGACGCCTCGCCCATCCATCCGTACCGGCTGGTGAGCGAGATCAACGACTTCCTCACCGAGGACTCGATCTACATCGGGGACGGCGGCGACATCGTCACCTTCTCCGGGCAGGTCGTTCAGCCCAAGGCCCCCGGGCACTGGATGGACCCCGGCCCGCTGGGCACGCTCGGCGTCGGCATCCCCTTCGTGCTCGCCGCCAAGCAGGCGCGGCCCGACAAGGAGGTGGTCGCCCTCTTCGGAGACGGCGCCTTCAGCCTCACCGGGTGGGACTTCGAGACGCTCGTGCGCTACAACCTGCCCTTTGTCGGCATCGTCGGCAACAACTCCTCCATGAACCAGATCCGTTACGGCCAGAAGGCCAAGTACGGAACGGAACGCGAGCGGGTCGGCAACACCCTCGGAGACGTCCACTACGACAAGTTCGCCCAGATGCTGGGCGGTCACGGCGAAGAGGTGCGCGACCCCGCCGACATCGGCCCCGCGCTGCGCCGCGCCCGCGAGTCCGGCAAGCCCTCCCTGATCAACGTGTGGGTCGACCCGGACGCGTACGCCCCCGGAACCATGAACCAGACGATGTACAAGTGAGGTGACACGGACGTGACCAAGGCTCTCGAAGGAATCCGCGTCCTGGACATGACGCACGTCCAGTCCGGCCCCTCCGCCACCCAGCTGCTCGCCTGGCTCGGCGCGGACGTGGTCAAGCTGGAGGCACCGACCGGCGACATCACGCGCAAGCAACTGCGCGACCTGCCGGACGTGGACTCGCTCTACTTCACGATGCTCAACTGCAACAAGCGGAGCATCACCCTCAACACCAAGACCGAGCGCGGCAAGGAACTCCTCACGGAGCTGATCCGCCGCTCGGACGTGATGGTCGAGAACTTCGGCCCGGGCGCCGTCGACCGCATGGGCTTCACCTGGGAGCGCATCCAGGAGATCAACCCGCGCGTCGTCTACGCCTCCATCAAGGGCTTCGGAGACGGCCCCTACACCAACTTCAAGGCCTACGAAGTCGTCGCCCAGGCCATGGGCGGCTCCATGTCGACCACCGGCTTCGAGGACGGCCCGCCGCTCGCCACCGGTGCGCAGATCGGCGACTCCGGGACCGGCATCCACGCCGTCGCGGGCATTCTCGCCGCCCTCTTCCAGAGGGAGAACACCGGGCGCGGACAGCGCGTGAACGTCGCCATGCAGCACGCCGTCCTCAACCTGTGCCGCGTCAAGCTGCGCGACCAGCAGCGGCTCGCGCACGGGCCCCTCGCCGAGTACCCGAACGACGACTTCGGGGACGAGGTGCCCCGCTCCGGGAACGCCTCCGGCGGCGGCCAGCCCGGCTGGGCCGTCAAGTGCGCCCCGGGTGGGCCCAACGACTACGTGTACGTCATCGTGCAGCCCGTCGGCTGGAAGCCCATCACGGAGCTCATCGGGCGCCCCGAACTCGCCGACGACCCCGAGTGGGCCACCCCCGAGGCGCGGCTGCCGCAGCTCACCAAGATGTTCCAGCTGATCGAGGAGTGGTCCTCGACGCTGCCCAAGTGGGAGGTCCTGGAGCGCCTCAACGCCCACAACATCCCGTGCGGCCCGATCCTGTCGACCAGGGAGATCATCGAGGACGCCTCGCTGGTCGCCAACGAGATGGTCGTCGAGGTCGCGCACCCCGAGCGGGGCGCCTTCACCACCGTCGGCTCGCCCCTGAAGCTCTCCGACTCCCCCGTGGACGTGGTCAGTTCGCCGCTGCTCGGCGAGCACAACGAAGAGGTGTTCATCGGCGAGCTCGGCCTCGGTGACGAGGAGCTGCGCCTGCTCAAGTCGAACGGAGTGATCTGATTGCCGGCCGAAGACCGCACGGAGCGGGCGCGCGCGCTCCTGGAATCCGTGCGCGCCACGGGGCGTACGTCGCTCACGGCGCCGGAGGGCAAGGTCCTCGCGGACGCGTACGGGATCGCCGTGCCCGGGGAGGAGCTGGCGCGGGACGTCGACGAGGCGGTGGCGTGCGCAGCGCGCTTCGGCGGGCCCGTCGTCATGAAGATCGTGTCGCCGGACATCCTGCACAAGACCGACGCGGGCGGCGTGGTCGTGGGCGTGGAGGGCGCCGCGGACGTACGGGAGGCCTTCCACCGGATCATCGCCAACGCGCGTGCCTACGCGCCCGCCGCGCGCGTCGACGGCGTGCAGGTGCAGGAGCTGCTGCCGTCGGGTCCCGGCGCCCAGGAGGTGATCGTCGGGGCGGTCACCGATCCGACGTTCGGGAAGGTCGTCGCGTTCGGTCTGGGCGGTGTCCTGGTGGAGGTCCTCAAGGACGTCACGTTCCGCCTCGCGCCCGTCGACGCAGACGAGGCCCGCTCGATGCTCGACTCGATCCGGGCGGCCGAAGTCCTGCGCGGAGTACGGGGCGCCCCGGGCGTGGACCGCTGGGCGCTGGCCGAGCAGATACGCCGGGTGTCGGAGCTGGTCACCGACTTCCCCGAGATCGCGGAGGTCGACCTCAACCCGGTCATCGCGACGCCCCAGGGCGCGCTCGCCGCGGACATCCGCGTCATCCTCGCCGCCGATGCCCCCAAGGAGCGGCGCACGTACACGCGCGCGCAGATGCTCGCTTCGATGCGGCGCCTCATGCAGCCCCGCTCCGTCGCCGTCATCGGCGCCTCCAACGAGCCGGGCAAGATCGGCAATTCGGTGATGCGCAACCTCATCGACGGCGGCTTCGCCGGGGAGATCCACCCGGTGAACCCCAAGGCCGATGACATTCTGGGCCGCAAGGCGTACAAGAGTGTCACGGACATCCCTGGTGAGGTGGATGTGGCGGTCTTCGCGATCCCCGCCAAGTTCGTCGCGTCCGCTCTGGAGGAGGTCGGGCGCAAGGGCGTCCCGAACGCGGTCCTCATCCCCTCGGGGTTCGCCGAGACCGGTGAACAGGCCCTCCAGGACGAGATCGTGGCGATCGGCGAGCGGCACGGGGTGCGGCTGCTCGGGCCGAACATCTACGGCTACTACTCGACGTGGCAGGACCTGTGCGCCACGTTCTGCACGCCGTACGACGTGAAGGGCGGGGTGGCGCTCACCTCGCAGTCCGGCGGCATCGGGATGGCGATCCTGGGCTTCGCGCGCGCCACGAAGACGGGTGTCTCGGCGATCGTCGGGCTGGGCAACAAGGCGGACCTCGACGAGGACGACCTGCTGACGTGGTTCGGCGAGGATCCCCGCACCGAGTGCATCGCCATGCACTTGGAGGACCTCAAGGACGGCCGGGCGTTCGTGGAGGCCGCGCGGGCGACCGTGCCGAAGAAGCCCGTCGTGGTCCTCAAGGCGGGCCGGACCGCCGCGGGGGCCAAGGCCGCCGGATCGCACACGGGCGCGCTCGCGGGCGACGACGCCGTCTACGACGACATCCTGCGGCAGGCCGGCGTCATCAGGGCCCCTGGGCTGAACGAGATGCTGGAGTACGCGCGGGCGCTGCCGGTCCTGCCCGCGCCGAAGGGTGACAACGTAGTCATCATCACCGGGGCGGGCGGCTCCGGCGTGCTGCTCTCCGACGCGGTGACCGACAACGGCCTGACGCTGATGGACATCCCGCCCGACCTGGACACGGCCTTCCGCGCGTTCATCCCGCCGTTCGGCGCGGCGGGCAACCCCGTCGACATCACCGGCGGCGAACCCCCCTCGACGTACGAGGCGACGATCCGGCTCGGCCTGGAGGATCCGCGCATCCACGCGCTCGTACTGGGCTACTGGCACACCATCGTCACCCCTCCCATGGTCTTTGCCGAACTAACGGCCCGCGTGATCGCCGAGTTCCGGGAGCGGGGCGTCGACAAGCCGGTCGTCGCGTCGCTCGCGGGCGACGTCGAGGTGGAGGAGGCCTGCCAGTACCTCTTCGAGCGGGGAGTCGTGGCCTACCCCTACACCACGGAGAAGCCGGTCGCCGTGCTCGGCGCGAAGTACCGCTGGGCGCGCGCCGCAGGACTGCTTGGGGGCGATGGATGACATGACCGGCGCACGGGGCGGCCGACGGTGCCCGTCGGCCGGCCCGGGGCCCGTACGCGCACGAAAGGGATTGGACAGGGGGCGCTGGCCAGGAACTTTTCGACGCAAGGGGTGCTGAGTGACATGACGACAACCGACATATCAAGGCCCGTCGCCTACCGGGAGGTGACGGACGCCAACGGCAGGATGTACCGGGTCGGCGAGACCGACATCGACATCATGGGCCGCAAGCGCAAGTGGATGGTCATCCTGCCGTGGGTGGGCATGATGGGCATCAGCTCGGCCGAGTACGCGTTCGCGTCCGCCGAGGACACGCTGCACACCGCGCACAGCTGGAGCAGCCTGCACATCTTCTGGATGCTGGGCGTCTGGGTCTTCTTCCAGGCGGCCGTGGCCTTCCCCGCGGGCAAGCTCCGCGAGAGCGGGAAGCTCCCGGCCCGCTGGGCGATGCTGCTCGGCGCGTGCGGCACCCTCTTGGGATATCTATCGCTTGCCTTGGCACCGCATGTGGTCGTCGCCTACATCGGGTTCGGCATGTTCAGCGGCATGGGCGCCGGGATGGTGTACGCGACCTGCGTGAACATGGTCGGCAAGTGGTATCCGGAACGCAAGGGCGGCAAGACCGGCTTCGTCAACGGCGGCTTCGCCTACGGTTCGGTGCCGTTCGTCTTCATCTTCACGGGCTTCATGGACCTGTCCAACTTCCGTTGGGTGCTGGTGTCCGTGGGCCTCTTCCTGGCGGCGACGGTCGCCGTGGCCGGCTACTTCTTCCAGGACCCGCCGAAGAACTGGTGGCCCGCCGACGTGGACCCGCTGCGCCCGCCGGACGACCCACGGGCCCGGCGCGCCCTGGCGATGAACCCGCCCGCCGTGCGGCAGTACACCCCCAGGGAGGCCTGGCAGACCGGCCGGGTCGGGCTGATGTGGTTCTGTCTGCTGTGCACCTCGGGTGTGAACATCTTCGGCATCGCGTTCCAGGTGGACATCGGGGAGGACGCCGGTTTCGCGGGCGGAATCGTCGCCACGGCCATGTCCCTGAAGGCCATCGTCAACGGCACCGGACGCGGCGTCATCGGCTGGCTCTCGGACCGCTACGGACGCAAGCGCTGCCTGATCTTCGTCTGCGTCGTCCTCGGTCTCGCGCAGTACGGCATCCTCTGGTCCGCCGAGATCAAGAACCTGCCGCTGTTCCTGATCTTCTCCAGCATCTCCGGCTTCGGCGGCGGCGCCATCTTCCCGATGTTCGCGGCGATGACGGCGGACTACTTCGGAGAGAACAACAACGCCTCCAACTACGGCCTGGTCTACAGCTCGAAGCTGGTCTCCGGCCTGCTCGGCTCCGGCATGGGCGCCGTGGTGGTGAGCCACTGGGGCCACACCGGGGCGTTCACCCTGGCCGGGTCCATATCCCTGTTCGCCGGCTTCGTCGCTCTCTTCCTGTCGCAACCCGGCAGGCCGAACCCCAAGGACATCAACCCCAATCCACAACCCCTCGGTGAGGAGATGGCTTGATATGACGGCGGAGCCCTTCGCCGCAAGCGGCGCGTCCGGCCGCGCGGACGCGTCGTACAAGAAGTACCAGGAGGTCACGGACGCGCGCGGACGCGTCTACCGCATCGGTGAGAGCGACCGGGACATCCTCGGCCGCCCACGCTGGACGATGGTCGTCCTCCCCTGGGTGGCCATGATCGCCATCAGTGTCTTCGAGTACGCCTACGGAGCGGCCGAGGACACCCTGTCCGCGGCACACCACTGGTCGTCGTCGAACACCTTCTGGGTGCTGAGCGTCTGGATCTTCTTCCAGGCGGGCGTCTCCTTCCCCGCCGGGAAACTCCGCGAGAAGGGCATCCTGACGAGCCGCAAGGCCATGCTGACGGGTTCGGTCCTGTCGCTGCTCGGGTTCGTCAGCCTCAGCCACGCACCCAACGTGGCGGCCGCGATGGTCGGCTTCGGCCTGCTCGGCGGGGTCGGCTCCGGGCTCATCTACTCGACGTGCGTGAACATGGTCGGCAAGTGGTACCCCGAGCGGCGCGGCGGAAAGACGGGCTTCGTCAACGGAGGGTTCGCCTACGGAGCGGTGCCTTTCATCTTCCTGTTCTCCTACGGCTTCGACACCTCCAACTACCGCACGGTGCTGGATCTCGTCGGCTTCTATGTGCTCGCCGTGACCCTGGTGGCGGGCATGTTCTTCAAGGACCCGCCGAAGAACTGGTGGCCGTCCGACATCGATCCGCTCCGTCCGCCCGCTGACCCGCGCACCGCTGTGGCGCTCGCCAAGAACCCTCCGGCGGTCGCGCAGTTCACCCCCGGAGAGGCGTTACGCACCGGTGTCGTGCCGCTCATGTGGGTGTGCATGCTCTGCTGCGCCGGAGTGTCCATCTTCGGGATCTCCTTCCAGGTGCCGTTCGCCAAGGACATGGGCTTCGGCCCGCTCATCGCGGCGTCGTCGATGGGCGTCATGTCCGTGATCAACGGCACGGGGCGGGGCGTGGTGGGCTGGCTGTCCGACCGTCTCGGCCGCCGCCCCACCCTCACCTACGTCTGTCTGGCCCTGGCCGTCGCCCAGTTCGGTGTCCTGTGGGCGGGCGAGATCCGCAACCAGCCGCTGTTCCTCGTCTTCGCCTTCCTGTCCGGCTTCGCCGGTGGCGCGTTCTACCCGCTGTTCGCCGCGCTCGTCCCCGACTACTTCGGAGAGAACAACAACGCGTCCAACTACGGCATGGTCTACAGCGCGAAGCTCGTCAGCGGTCTCTTCGGAGGCGGCCTCGGCGCGATGGTCGTGGACTCCTGGGGCTACGTCGGCGCCTATGTGATGGCCGGGGCGGTGTCGCTGCTCGCGGCGGCCCTGTCGCTGCTGCTGCACCAGCCGGGGGCGCCACGCGCGCGGGGTGCCACGGTGTGACGTCCAGCCGGTGCTCCAGGCCGGTGTTCCAGGGGGAGGGGGTGTGGCCGGCCCGCCGGACCGGCGGGCCACACCCCCTCCCCCTGCCTCAGTCGCCGCAGCGCTCCCGCAGGGAGTGCAGGTGCGCGCTGGACTTGCGGGCGAACGCGTACGACTCGGCCGGGTTGTCGTGCTCGGCCTGCCAGTGGTGGTAGCGGCGCCCGTTGTGGGTGCGGGCGGTCACCTTGGACAGGAACCTCTTGTAGTCGATGTCGCCGTCACCGACGTCCGACATGCGGTAGCCGTCCCGGGTCGAGTCGTCCCGGATGCCGTCCTTGACGTGGAACAGCGGATAGCGGTGCGGCCGCTTGAGGACGTAGTCCAGCGGGTCGAAGGGCCGCGGTGTGCCGTCCACCTGCTTGCCGAAGCGGAACTGCGCCGAGTAGGCCCAGTAGATGTCCATCTCCAGGAACACGTGGTCCGGGTCGGTCTCGGCCAGGAGCACGTCGTAGAGGCGCACGCTCGGCTTGTCCGTGGCGAAGGAGAACTCCTCGGCATGGTTGTGCTGGTAGAACTTCATCCCCCGCGCGCGTGCCGCTTCCCCATACGTGTTGAAGTCCTCCGCTGCCCGCTTCCACGCGTCGACGGTCGAGCCGTAGCGGAAGGGACCCGACGCGGTGCCGATGTGCTTCAGGCCGAGCGCTTCGGCGTCGTCGAGGACCTTGGTGAGGTTCTGCGCGAACGTGTACGCGTTCGGGTTGCCGTTGTCGTAGTAGCCGACGTGGCTACCGATCGGGTTCAGTCCGTGGTCGTGGGCCAGCCGCTTGAGCTGCGCGAGCGTGATGGGGCCCGCGGAGCCCTGGGTGTATCCGGCGAACTCGATCTCGTCGTAGCCGTAGCGCTCCAACTCGCGGAAGACCGTGGCGAATCCGGCGGTGGAGACCCGGTCTCGGAGGCTGTAGAGCTGGATGCCGAGGCGGCCGGGAGGCAGGACGGGACGGCCGCGGCCCTTGCCCCGCGCCGCCACGGCGGGCTCGGCCGCGGCGGCGGGTGCCGTGGCGGCGACGGTGCCGACGAGCGCGGCCGCGGTGGTGCCCGCGGCGACGCCGAGCATGCCGCGTCGGCTGAGTCTGTGGGCGAGCTCGGGGTCGTCCGGGGTGTGCTTGCGGCTCATGCGGTATCTCCCTGGCTGGGGTCGGGGTCAGGAGTCGGGGGCTGAGGGGGTCCGATCGGGATTCGAGGGCTGATCAGGGATCAGTTCGAACAACGGATCAGGGTGAGGTCGGGGTCGGACCCTGATGGCGTGGTCCGCGCCCTCTGGTTCAGTGGAGACAGATCGCTCAGTGCAGGCCCGCGAGGCGCAACAGGAGCGATTTCACATCGGTGGCCGCGACGCGGCCGGTGACGGCGTGGGGGGTGGAGCACAGGATGAGCGGCCCGGAGTCCAGGTCATCGCTCGTGGGGAGGCGGCCGTGGCTGCCGCGAATAGGTGAGGGGTCCAGGGGCACGACCGCCATGCGGTAGCGCATGCCGAGTTTCTTGCGGGCGAGGGCGCCGGCGGCCTTGAGGCGGACGTAGGGGTCCTGGGGGTCCATGAACAGCTCGACGGGGTCGTAGCCGGGCTTGCGGTGGATCTCCACGAGCTGCGCGAAGTCGGGCACGCGGGCGTCGTCGAGCCAGTAGTAGTACGTGAACCAGGCGTCCGGCTCGGCGACGGCGACGAGCTCGCCGGAGCGCGGGTGGTCCAGGTGGTGGGCCTTCTTGCCCTCGTCGTCGAGGAGTTGCTCGATGCCGGGCAGGTCGGCGAGGGCGGCGCGGGTGGCTTCCAGGTCCTCGGGCCGCCGGACGTAGACGTGGGCGATCTGGTGGTCGGCGACGGCGAAGGCGCGGGACGCCATCGCATCGAGGTATTCCATGCCGTCCTGCGTGTGCACTTCCAGCAGGCCGGCGCGGCGCAGGGCGCGGTTGATGTCGACGGGGCGGCTGACACGGGTGATGCCGTACTCGGACAGGGCGACGACGGTGCGGCCCTCCGCCTGGGCCTGCTGAAGGAGCGGGGCGAGGGCCGTGTCGAGGTCGGCGGCCGCCTGGTGGGAGCGCGGGTCGTCGGGGCCGAAGCGCTGCAGGTCGTAGTCGAGGTGAGGGAGGTAGCACAGGGCCAGGTCGGGGTGGCGGGTGGTGAGGATGTGGCGGGTGGCGTCGATGATCCAGCGGCTGGAGACGATGTCGGCGCCCGGGCCCCAGAAGTGGAAGAGGGGGAAGGTGCCGAGCTTGTCGGTGAGTTCGTCGTGCAGGGCCACGGGCCGGGTGTAGCAGTCGGGTTCCTTGCGGCCGTCGGCGTAGTAGACGGGGCGGGGGGTGACGGTGAAGTTGGTGTCGGCGCCCATGGCGTACCACCAGCAGATGTTGGCGACGGTGTAGCCGGGGTGCGCACGGCGGGCGGCGTCCCACAGCTTGTCACCGGAAACCAGGCCGTTGTGCTGGCGCCACAGCAGGACGTCGCCGAGCTCGCGGAAGTACCAGCCGTTGCCGACGATGCCGTGCTCGGCGGGCATGGTGCCGGTGAGGAAGGTCGACTGGGCGGCGCAGGTGACGGCGGGCAGGACGGTGCCCAGGGACGCGCGGGAGCCGGACCGGGCGAGGGCCGAGAGGTGCGGCATGTGGTCGAGCAGCCGGGGGGTGAGGCCGACGACGTCGAGGACGAGCAGCGGGTTCGGCTGGGCCGGGGCGAGAGGGGTCATGGCAGTTCCTTCAGGCCTAGCTCTGTCAACAGGTCGCGGGCGAGGGTGAGTTCGGCGGCGATGCCGTCGGCGAGCTGGGGGCGGGCGCGGGGGCGCAGCTCGGGCGGGAGGGCCTGCCAGGTGTAGGTCTCGACTTCGAGATGGCGGGTGCGGGGGTGCGGTCCGCCGACGAGCCGGGTGAGCGTGTCCTTCAGGACGGGGAGCGTGGAGGTGAGGGGCGCGGCGGGAGGCGCGTGCAGGGGGACGTGGAAGTGGGCGCGCCAGGGTGCCGAGTCGGGCAGGGCGTGCCGGGTGAGGGCCTCGCCGAGGTCGTCGGTGCCGCGCAGGGCGGTGGCGACGAGGATCCCGCCGGTGGCGGCGCCGCCGGGCTCCTGGGGCAGGGTGCGGGTCTGGTGCAGGAAGCGGGGTTCGTCGAAGGCGGCGAGGGCCGCGCGGACGTCCGGCAGGTGCGGGTGTTCGGCGTGCAGGGCGGCGGAGAGCTGGGACTTGACGACGGGGATGTCCGCGGCGGCGAGGGCGTCGAGCGCGGTCCCCGGGTCTTCGAAGGAGGTGGCGAGATGGCAGGTGTCGACACAGATGCCGATGCGGTCGTGGCCGATCGCGGTGAGGGGGGCGATGGCGTCGCCGGTGGTCTCCACGGTGCAGCCGGGTTCGGGTTCGAGGCCGACGCGGATGGACTTGCCGGTCAGCTCGGCGAGGGCGTCCAGGCGTTGGGCGAGCGCGACCAGGGCCGAGCGGGCCTCGGTGGCGCGGGTGGCGTCGAAGGTGGTGCGCCAGGCGAGCGGAAGGGTGGAGATGGTGCCCTCGGTGACGTCGTCCGGAAGGAGTTGGGCGAGGACGCGGGCCAGGGCGGTGGTGTGGGCGAGGCGTTCGGGGTCGGCCCAGTCCGGCTTGTAGACGCGGTACTTGACCTCTTCGGCGCCGAAGCCCTCATAGGGGAAGCCGTTGAGGGTGACGACTTCCAGGCCGCGCCGGTCCAGCTCGGCGCGCAGTCCGCGCAGCGCGGCCGGGTCGGTGACCAGGGCGTGGGCGGCGTCCTTGGCAAGCCACAGGCCGATGCCGATGCGGTCGCGGCCGAGGCGCTTGCGGACGGGCTCGCAGTGGTCGCGCAGCTGAGCGAGGACGCCGTCGAGGGTCTCGGCGGGGTGCACGTTCGTGCAGTACGCGAGGTGGACGGTGGACCCGTCGGGGTGGCGGAAGCGCATGGCTCACGCACCGCCGCGCAGGATGGAGTTGCCCTCATGGGTGGCCGTGACGGCCGTCTCCGTGACGTCGAGGGCGAGGCGGCCGCTGAGCCCGTAGAAGGCCACGGGGTTGCGCCAGAGCACCCGGTCGACGTCGTCCGCGGAGAACCCCGCGGCCAGCATGGCGTCGCCGACCTTGCGGGTCTTGAGCGGATCGCTCTTGCCCCAGTCGGCGGCCGAGTTGACGAGCACCTGCTCGGGGCCGTACTCCCGCAGGATCGCGACCATCCGGTCCTCGTCCATCTTGGTGTCCGGGTAGACGGAGAAGCCGAGCCAGCAGCCCGCGTCCTTGGCTTCCTTGACCGTGGTCTCGTTGAGGTGGTCGATCAGAACCCGCTCCAGGGGCAGCGCGGACTCCCTCACGACATCGAGGGTGCGGCGCAGGCCCGCCAGCTTGTCGCGGTGCGGCGTGTGCACGAGGGCGGGCAGTTCGTGGTCGGCGGCGAGCTGCAGCTGGGCGGCGAGGGCGGTGTCCTCGGCGGGCGTCATGGAGTCGTAGCCGATCTCACCGACGGCGACGACGTTGTCCTTGACGAGATAGCGCGGCAGCAGATCGAGGACCGGCGTGCACCGCGGGTCGTTCGCCTCCTTGGGGTTGAGCGCGATCGTGCAGTGGTGGGCGATGCCGTACTGGGCGGCGCGGAAGGGTTCCCAGCCGAGGAGGGAGTCGAAGTAGTCGACGAAGGAGGCGGGCGAGGTGCGGGGCTGGCCGAGCCAGAACGCGGGCTCGACGACGGCGCGGACCCCGGCGGCGTGCATCGCCTCGTAGTCGTCGGTGGTGCGGGAGGTCATGTGGATGTGGGGGTCGAAGATGCGCATCAGGACTCCTGCTCCTCGCCGGAGGGCGTCGTAGGGGCCGCGAAGGGCGCGGGGGCCGCCGGCTGGTCGGGGGTCGCGGCCCCCGGGTGGTCGGGACTCGTGGCGCGGTCGTCGGGGCCGGTGGGCCTCGGGGTGTCCCTGTCCGTCGCCCTCGGTTCGTCGGTCAGATCCAGGACGCGGTACAGATCCCGGGGGACGGTGCGGCCGGCGGCGGTGCGTTCGGCGGCGTAGTCGCCGAGCATGCGGGCCAGTTCGGAGTCGGCGCGGGCGCGGCGGGCGAGACCGGCGACGGCGTCCACGGGTACGCCGGTGAACAGGCACTTGAGGACGGCGTGACGCCAGTCGTGCGGGGCCAGGTGCGCGGCGGCGTACGGGCCGAGGGCGGCGGCGACGAGCCGGGTGTCGTTGGTGCGCAGCGCGTCCTCGACCAGGGGCAGCGCGTCGGGCCCGGGCACCAGGTGCGGCAGGGCGCCCAGGACGGCGCGGCGTTCGGTGGCGGTGCCCTGTGCGTAGAGCCGGGTGAGGGTGGCGGTGTCGGCGTCGGCTGCGTGCAGGAGGACCAGCCGGGCGGCGTCGGCGTGGTCGGGCCCGCAACGGCGGCCCGCTTCGGCGAAGCGCAGCTCCCAGGTGGGGGTGGCGCCGGGCGCGGGGAGGTGGGCGGCACTGCCGGGCTGGGCGGTGGTGGCGTCGGTGGAGGTGGCCCGGGCCGGGGTGGCTGGGGCGGAAGCTCTGTCGGCGGGGTTCGCGGCGGCCGCGGTGACGGCCTTCTCGAGCCAGGTGCGGGCGGCGTCGTCGAGGGCGGCGTCGAGGCGGGAGCGGAGTTCGGCGACCGGGGGCAGGTCGGCCGTGAGGGTCCGTGGGCTGTGGCTCACGAGGTTCCTCCTCGGGGTGCGGCCTCCCGGGCGGCAGGAGCGGCTGGGGCGGCGGCGAGCCGGTCGGCGTGGCGCAGGAAATCGAGGGAACGGGAGGCGAGTTCGGGGCCCGCGTGGGAGTGGCGGGGCAGTTCGACGACGGTCAGGCCCTGGTAGCCGGTGGCGGCGAGGGCACGCAGTACGGGCGGGAAGTCGATCTCGCCGTCACCGAACGGGAGGTGTTCATGGACGCCGCGGCGCATGTCCTCGATCTGGACATGTCGGAGCCAGGGCGCGGCGGCGCGGACGCAGTCGGCGGGTGACTCGGGTTCGAGGCACTGGCAGTGGCCGATGTCGAGGGTCAGGCCCAGGGGTTCGGGGTCGCCGAGCAGTTGGCGGAGGTGGTGGAAGTCGGCGAGCGTGGCGAGCAGATGGCCTGGTTCGGGCTCGATGGCGAGCGGCACTCCGGCGCCGGACGCGGCGGTGAGGACGGGGCTGAGGGCGTCGCTGAGGCGCTTCCAGGCGGTGGCGTCGTCGGTGCCGTCGGGGGTGATGCCGCTGAAGCAGTGGACGGCGTGGGCGTCGAGGTCCGCGGCGACCTGGACGGCGCGGACGAGCAGGCGCACGCGGTCGGCGCGGCGCTGGGGGTCGGGATCGAGGAGGGAGGGGCCGTGCTTGCGGCGCGGGTCGAGGACATAGCGGGCGCCCGTCTCGACGGTGACGGTCAGGCCGAGCCCGTTCAGGCGCCGGGCCACCCGGCGGGTGCGGGCGGCCAGGTCGGGCGCGAGGGGGTCGAGGTGCATGTGGTCGAGGGTCAGACCGACACCGGCGTAGCCGAGGTCGGCGAGCAGGCCGAGGGCGTCGTCGAGCCGCAGGTCGGTGAGCCCGTTGGTGCCGTAGCCGAACCGGGGTCGGACGGGTGCGCCCGCCGTCCCGCGCGTGAACGTGCCGTCGCCCGCGCTCACGTCACACTCACCTTGCGGGCGAAGCGGCGGGCCAGCGGGGCCAGGGCCGCGGTGAACAGGGCCGTGCCGAGGGCACCGGAGCGGGCGGCGAGGGCGGCCTGGAGCGGGATCAGGGCACGGATGCCGCCGCCGACGGCACGTTGGGTCAAGGGAGGTGAGGGGTTCAGGGCCGCGTGGAGGTAGGGGCGGGCGGCCGTGGTGGCGTAGGCCGTGCCCAGGGCGAGGGCGGTGCTGGACCGGACGGCCGCGGCGCCCGGCAGGCCGGAGGTGGTGCCCGATGGGCCGGGGTTGGTGCCCGGCGGGCCGGCGGCGGCTGCGGTCCGCCGGCCCGCCGGGGGGTGCGAGGTGTACGCCACGGCGTGCCCGAGGGCGAGCGTCGTGGCGAGGGCGCCCAACGGGGCGCCGGTCGAGCCGCCCTGAGTCTCGTGCCGGGACACCGTGGTCACGGCGAGGGTGTGGGCGGCGAGGGTGGCAGCGGCGGGCAGGGCGGCGCGGGCGGCTGTCGCGGGGCCTGGGCGGTGGGGGTGAGTGGGGTGGCGGCTAGCTGAGGGGTGAGGGCTGGTGCGGTGGGGTGCGGTCGGGGGTGGGGTTCGCCCTGCCCCGGCGGGCGCCGGTGTGGTGGGGGTCAGGGGGGGGCGCCCGGCCGCTGTCTTGGCCTCGGTGTCGGCGACAGTGTTGGTGAAGGGGGTGGTACCGGCCCAGGTGGCCAGGGCTCTGATGACCTTCATGGCCTTCATGGCCTTGGCAGCCTGCATCGCCTGGGTGGCCTTGGTCGCCTTGGCAGCCCCGATGGCCTCGGAGGCCGCGATGGCCTCAGTGGTCGCGATGGCCTCAGTGGCGCGGGCGAACCGAGTGAAGCGGGTGAACCGGGTGGCCAGCGTCCGCCCGGGCCTGGCTGGCCGTGCCGCCGGAACCGCCGGAACCGCCGCGGGCTGCGTCTTCAGGGCCTCAGCGCGAAGCCTCACCTCGAACCTGGCGGGGTGCGTAGCGCCGGACCGGGCGGGGCAGTTCGCCGGGACCTCGGTGGAGCGGGCCGACCCGGGTGAGGTCTTCGTGACGGCCTGCGCGGCGCCGGGGTGCGGGGCCGAGGTCGGACGTGCGCCCGCGTCCGCCCGCGTGCCCGCCCCTGTTGCCGTGGCTGTGGCCCCGAGCAGCAGGTCGAGGCCTCGGGCCGCCGCCATGGCCACGGGTCCCGCGGGGGTGCGTTTGAGGCCCAGGTCGTACGCCCAGACCGTACCGGCGAGGGCGGTGGCGGTGGCCAGGGCGGGGCGGCCCGCGCGGGAGGCCAGGGCGAGGCCGCCCGCGGTGAGCGCGACGGCGGCGGTGAAGGCGGCGGTGGGGGTGACTCGGCCCGAAGGGATGGGGCGGTGGGGGCGGTCGACGGCGTCCTCGTCGCGGTCGGCCCAGTCGTTCAGGGCCATGCCCGCCTCGTACAGGCAGAGGGAGGAACCGATGGCGAGGAAGGTGCCTCGGCCGGGGCGGAGGCCGGTGGCCGCGGCGCCCGCGAGGGCGTCACCGGGGACGGTGAACAGGGCGGGGAGGCGGAGGAGTTCGGCCCAGGCGCGGAGGTTCATGAGGCCTCCTCGGGACGTGCGGAAAGGGGTGGCAAGGGTGCGGGCGGCCGTGGTGGCGCGGCGGCGGGATCAGCGCCGGACGCGGACGCGAGCGCGGGCACAGCGACAGACGCGAGCGCGGGCATAGCAACGGACGCGGACGCGGGCACAGCGACGGGTGCCGACGCGGGTGCGGGGTGGGGCGGCCGGTGGGGCACCGGGCGCCGGGCGTTCACGCCGTCTCCCGGAGGCGGTCGGCGAAGGCGAGGAGCGCGAGGTGCTGGTCGGGCAGGGCGGAGGAGGCGCCGGGGTCCGGGTCCTTGAAGTAGAAGGCGAGTTCGGGGCGCGGTCCGTCGAGCCCCGCTTCGTGGGCGCGGGCGAGGAGGCGGGCCAGGTCCAGGATCAGGGGCGCGGCGAGGGCCGAGTCGCAGCCCTGCCAGGTGGTCTGGAGGGTCATGCGGGTGCCGAGGAAACCGTCGAAGGCGATGTGGTCCCAGGCGGTCTTCCAGTCGCCGAGCGCGGGGACGTCGTCGATGTGGACCTCGCCCTCGGGGACGGTGCCGAGGGTGTCGGCGAGGACGCGTTCCTTGCCCGCGTTCTTGGCGGCGGCCGCGGCGGGGTCGGCGAGGGCGGCGCCGTCGCCGCCGCCGAGGAGGTTGGTGCCGGACCAGGCCCGGACGGCCAGGGCGCGCTGGGCGAACATCGGGCCGAGCACGGACCGGAGCAGGGTCTGCCCGGTCTTGCCGTCCCGCCCGGCGTAGGGCAGCCGGGAGGCGGCGGCCAAGTCGGTAAGGGCGGGGTGGTGCAGGCCGGTCGAGGGGGTGAAGTTGACGTAGGGGGCACCAGCGCGGAGCGCGGCGGCGGCGTAGAGGGAACTGGGTGGCAGGCGGTCGGTGGAGGCGGGGGGTGGTTCGGCCGAGGCGGGCGCCGATTCGGGCGAGCCGAGGCCCGATTCGGCGTCGGTCCGGGGCGACGCGGCCGAGTTCGTGCCCAAGCCCGTCGAAGCCGAGGCCGACCCCGCCGAGTCCAGGGCCGGGTCGGCCGAGGTGAGGGAGCGTTCGGCGGAAGCAGGCGCGTCGGGCGAGAGCGCTTGACCCGCCGAGTTCGCAGTGCCTCCGCCCGAGCCGAAAGCCAACCCGCCCTCAGCAGATGCCGCCCCGGTCGAGCCGGACGCCAACCCGCCCGAGCCTGGCCCCGACCCATCCGGGCCGAATCCCGACCCAACCGATCCGGCCCCGGCCCCACCCGAGCCGGACCCCGGTCTGACCGCGGCAGAAGCCGAACCGGCAGGTGCAGACGTCCCCTCGCCCGAGCCCTCCACCGATCCGCCCGGTACGACCGCAGGTTCCGTCGAGGCCACGTTGATCACGACCACGCGGGCCAGCCGGTGGCGGTGGGCGAAGTCGCGGATCTCCTCGGCGAAGGCGGTGATCAGTTCGTCGTCGGTGCGGGAGTCGCCGGGGAGTGGCCCACCGGGGCGGATCTCGGCGTCGGCGGCGGCCAGTTCGGCGTGCACGGCGGCGGGGAGGCCGTGGGGCAGGACGCCCCCGGCGGCGAGGTGTTCGGCGCGTTTGGGCAGCGGGCACTCCATCGTGTCGTGCCCGCCGAAGACGAGGGAGGACAACGTTGGCAGTCCGGTGCCGGAGAAAGGAGGTGTCTCGGTGACCAGGCCGGTGGGCGGGTGCAGCCCCGCCGACATCGCCGCGCAGCCCGCGATGGCTGTCGTCGCGACGGAGCCGCGCGCTCCGATCAGCCACACCCCGGTCGAGCCCGAGGCACCCACCCCGGTCGGACCCGGGGCGCCCACCCCGGCCGGACCCGAGGCGCCCACCCCAGTCGGGCCCGGGGGAGCTACCCCGGTCGGGCCCGGATCGGTGGAAGCGGCCGACCCCGGGTCGGTGGAAGCGGTCGGGCGCGCGCTGGCAGAAGGGGACTCGGTGGACACGGCTGCCTCCTGTCGTCGGACACGTACGGTCGTCACCCGCGCCTCGCGGAACGGGGCCCGCGCCTTGCGGTACATCAGCCGCGCGGCGCGGACCGGAGCCCGCGTCTTGCGGTACATCACCCGCCCCGCACAGGGCGAACCCCACGCCGCGCGAGGTGAGCCCCGCACCGCACGGAGCGAACTCCGCACCGCGCGAGGCCAATCCCACGCCGCACGAAGCAAACGCCACGCCGCACGGAGCGAACCTCGCCCCGCACGAAGCGAGTTCCACCCCGCACGGAACCGCCCCCGCCCCGCACACCGCGGGCCGGGCAAGACGGTGGGCGGAGGTCCGGCGTCCTCCGCCCACCGCCGTCTATCGGCTGCCCACCTCCCTGTCGGCGGGCAGGTCCTTGCTGGTCGTGAGCTCCGCGCCCGTGGGGGACCCCTTACCGGTGGGGAGCCCCACGCCAGCGGGGAGCCCCTTACCGGTGGGGAGCCCCGCGCCGGCGGGCAGTTCCTTGATCCGGATGTCGCGGAAGGCGACCTGGTCGTCGGCACCGTGGTTCTGGATGCCGATGTGGCCGTCGCGCAGGCTCCGGGCCGGGTCGGTGTTGGTGAAGTCGTTGATCTTCACGCCGTTGAGCCAGATCTGCAGGCGCTCGCCCTCGACGCGGAGTTCGTAGGTGTTCCACTCCCCCGGCGGGTTCAGGGCCCGGTCGCGGGCGGCGAGGTCGGCGGACTTGAAGCCGTAGACCGAGCCGGTGGTCTTCTCGGGGACGTCGGTGGCGTCGATCTGGATCTCGTAGCCGTTGTTGACGGCGGTCCAGGGGTCGTCGGAGGGCGGGAAGCCCAGGAAGATCCCGGAGTTGTCGTCCTTGTCGGAGCCGGACATCTTCCAGTCGAGCTTGAGGGAGTACGAGCCGAACTGCTTGGGTTCGTACCAGAGCAGGCCCATGCCTCCGACGGAGGTGATGGTCCCGTCGTCCTTGCGCTCGAAGGAGCCGGGCCCGGCCTGCTTCCAGCGGGCGAGGGACGCGGCGCTGCCGTCGAAGAGCGGGGTGTGGCCCTGTTCCGGACGGCAGTCGGCCTGGGCGGCGCCGACGGCGTATCGGATGCCGCCGAGAAGGTGGGTGCGGAAGGCGGGGTCGGCGTAGGACTCCTTGGTGTGGCCGCCGCCGGTGTAGAAGGAGCGGCCGGGGGTGCCGTCGACGGACCCCTGGCACCAGGCGATGGGATGGTCGCCGCCCATGGTGCCGCCGCTGTAGGACGACTCGTCGAGGGAGGCGAGGACGCGGGCCCGGTCGCGAGGGTTGGCGCGGTAGTTGTACCACTCGTCGGTGCGGTCCCAGCCCGTGCCGAGGTGGGCGGTGGCCGGGTGGGCGTGGTCCTCGACCTTGATCTTCGCGGGCTGGATCGCGGGGTGGGACTGGAAGTAGGCGCCCGCGAGGCGGCCGTAGAAGGGCCAGTCGTATTCGGTGTCGGCGGCGGCGTGGACGCCGACGTAGCCGCCGCCCGCGCGGATGTAGCGCTCGAAGGCGGACTGCTGTTTGCCGTTCAGGACGTCCCCGGTGGTGGAGAGCCAGACGACGGCGTCGTAGCGGGCGAGGTTCTTGGAGGTGAAGGCGCCCGCGTTCTCGGTCGCGTCGACGGTGAAGCCGTGTCCGGCGCCGAGGTCCTTGACGGCCGCGATGCCGTCGGGGATGGAGTCGTGGCGGAACCCGGCCGTCTTGGAGAAGACCAGGACCCGTTCGCCCGCCTTCTTCCGCTCGCCGTCCGGGCGGGCGGAGTCCGAGTCGGACGCCGCCGGTCCCGACACGCAGCCGATCAGCAGGGCGGCGGCCGCCGTCGCGGTGATCAGACGTGCTGGTGCGCGCATGGGGTGCCCCCTTTCTCAGCTCGTGGTGATGGTGAAGTCGTCGACGTCGTAGAGCGCGCCCGTGCCCTCGCCCTTGAAGACGAGGAACAGCGTCGTCGTCCCCGCGGGTGCTCCGGCGAGGCCCGTCGACACGTCGGTGTACGTCTCCCACGACCCGGTGGGGTCGACCTTCGCGCTGCCGAGGAGCGTGCCGTCGGCGGATCCGGCGCGTACTTCGAGGGTGCCGCCGGACCCGGCGGAGGCGACGCGCGCGGTCAGCTTCGTGGCGTTGGAGAGGACGTAGGGCTTGAAGGAGATCCAGTCGCCGTTGTGGATGTCGCCGACGGTCTTGCCGCCGTGGGCGGGGGTGTGGCCGACGACGGAGACGCCCTTGGAGTCGCCGTAGTGCTCGCCCTGGCGGTGCTTGGGCTGGACGACGTTCTGGTCGTGGGTGGTGAGCGCGGGCTGGCCGTTCGCGCCCTTGTCGGTGTATTCGGCGTCGAAGACCCCGAAGATGTTCGCGTTCGGGTCGTGTTCGCCGTCGGCGGTCGTCTGCAGGGTGCCCTCGCAGCCGTTGGCGGAGGTCACGGGGTGGCCGTGGCTGTCGTGGCCGAGGATGTGGGTGACCTTGACCTTGGAGCAGTCGACGGTGCCGTCCTCCGGGTCGGTCACGGTGACCTTGAAGGGCACCTTGTCGCCGAAGGTGAACAGCTGCCCGTCCTCGGGGAGTTCCAGCTTCACGGTGGGCGCGGTGTTGCCGACGGTGACGTGCGCGCTGGCGGTGCCGGTGCGGCCCGAGGGGTCCTTGGCGGTGACGGTCGCGGTGTAGACGCCGTTCTTGTCGTACGTGTGCGAGGGGTTCTGCTCCGTGGACTTCCCGCCGTCCCCGAAGTCCCACGAGTAGGTCAGCGCGTCGCCGTCGGCGTCCGTCGCCTTCGCCGTGAACTTGGTGGCGAGCGGGGCCTGGCCGCTGGTCACGGACGCGTCGGCCTCGACGACGGGCGAGTGGCCGCCGGTGGCGTTCTCGATGCGGTAGAGGGCGGAGTGCTCGTCGCCGTTGAAGAAGCCGGTGCCGTAGTCGAGGACGTACAGGGCGCCGTCGGGGCCGAACTCCATGTCCATCACCTGGGTGCCCTGCCAGGGGAAGGCGTTGATGGACTTCACGGTGCCGTCGGCGCCCTGGTCGATGCGCTTGATCCAGCGGCGTCCGAACTCACCGGCGAAGTAGTTGCCGTCGTACGCCTGCGGGAACTTGACCGGCGAGTCGAGCTGCGCGTCGTAGCGGTAGACGGGGCCGCCCATCGGCGACTCGGAGCCGGTGCCGAACTCGGGGACCGACCCGCCGTCGTAGGGGATCCACGCGGGCTGCGCCGGGGGCAGCGCGGTGAGGCCGGTGTTGTGCGGCGAGGTGTTCTTCGGCGCCGCGCAGTCGAAGGCCGCCCCGGAGGCGCCGGTGGCGAAGTCGTAGTCGATGTACGGCTCGTTCTTGCCGGTGCAGTACGGCCAGCCGTAGTTGCCCGGCTTGGTGACGCGGGCGAACTCGACCTGTCCCGAGGGGCCGCGCTTGGGGTCGGCCTTGCCCGCGTCGGGGCCGTAGTCGCCGACGTAGACGATGCCGGTGGGCTTGTCGACGCTCATCCGGAAGGGGTTGCGGAAGCCCATGGCGTAGATCTCGGGGCGGGTCTTCTTGGCGCCCTTCTTGAAGAGGTTCCCGCTGGGCACGGAGTACGAGCCGTCGCCGCGCACCTTGATGCGCAGGATCTTGCCGCGCAGGTCGTTGGTGTTCCCCGCGGAACGCTGGGCGTCGTAGGCGGGGTTGCGGGTGGCCCGCTCGTCGATGGGGGTGTAGCCGTCGGAGGCGAAGGGGTTGGAGTCGTCGCCGGTCGACAGGTAGAGGTTGCCCTGCTTGTCGAAGTCGATGTCGCCGCCGACGTGGCAGCAGATGCCGCGGCTGGCGGGGACGTCGAGGACCTTCTTCTCGCTCTTGGTGTCGAGAGTGCCGTCGGCCTTCAGGACGAAGCGGGAGAGGCGGTTCACGCCGTCGAACTTCTTGAAGTCGGCCGCGGTGCCGTCATTGGGGGCGTCGCCCGCGGGGGTGCTCAGGGGCGGGGCGTAATAGAAGTAGACGGCCCTGTTCTTCTTGAAGCCCGGGTCGACGCCGACGCCCTGCAGGCCTTCTTCGTCGTGGCTGTAGACGGGTATCTTCCCGGCGACCTTGGTCTGTCCGGCGGCGTCGGTCAGACGGACGGTGCCGTCGCGGGAGGTGTGCAGGACGGAGCGGTCGGGGAGCACGGCGAGCGTCATCGGCTCGCCCATCTCCGGCTCGCCCTTGGCGAGGGTGACCTGCTGGAAGTCCTCGGCCTTCGGCTCGGCCCGCGGCTGCGGTTCCGGCTGGGCGCCCGCGTGGGGCGCGGCGAAGGTGAGGGTGGCGGCGGTGAGCAGGGTTCCGGTGAGCAGGGCGAGGCCTCTGCGGTTGCGTGGGCGGAGTCTGTGCACGGAGTCCTCCGGTCGGGGGCCGTTCGCTGTGGGGGTGCGGGTCTGGCGCCCGGGATGCGCCGTCACCCCGGGAGGGGTCTATGTCCTGTACACATCAGGGACGGTAGCCAGGTTTGTCCTCGGCGAAAAGCCCTTGCACAGCCCTTTAGTTGGACTTTTTCCCGCGCGTGGACAAACTCGGTTCCGGGCAGGCCTGGACACCGCGGAGCCCCGCCGACGGGCTCCGCGGTCCCCCGTGGTCAGCTACTTCTCGCCGCCGAACGCCGCGTCGAACGACGCCGTAGGAGGTTCGAAGTCGTACGCCTTCAGGTGCCGCAGGGCCTCAGGAGCGCCTTGCAGCCGGTCCATCCCCGCGTCCTCCCACTCCACCGAGACGGGCCCCGCGTAGCCGATCGAGCGCAGCATCCGGAACACGTCCTCCCAGGGGACGTCCCCGTGGCCCGTGGAGACGAAGTCCCAGCCGCGCCGGGGATCGCCCCAGGGCAGATGGGAGCCGAGCCTGCCGCTGCGGCCGTCGAGGCGCTTGCGGGCCTCCTTGCAGTCGACGTGGTAGATCCGGTCCCGGAAGTCGTAGAGGAAGCCGACCGGGTCGAGGTCCTGCCACACGAAGTGGGAGGGGTCGAAGTTGAGGCCGAAGGCCGGGCGGTGGCCGATGGCGTCGAGGGCCTTGTGCGTCGTCCAGTAGTCGTACGCGATCTCCGAGGGGTGGACCTCGTGCGCGAAGCGCACGCCCTCGGCGTCGAAGACGTCCAGGATCGGGTTCCAGCGCTCCGCGAAGTCCTCGTAGCCGCGCTCGATCATCGACTCCGGGGCGGGCGGGAACATCGCCACCAGGTGCCAGATCGCCGAGCCCGTGAAGCCGACGACGGTGTCCACGCCGAACTTCGCCGCGGCCCGCGCGGTGTCCGCCATCTCGGCCGCGGCCCGCTGTCGTACGCCCTCGGCGTCGCCGTCGCCCCAGATGCGGGCCGGCAGGATCGCCTGATGGCGCTCGTCGATGATCGCGTCGCAGACCGCCTGGCCGACCAGGTGGTTGGAGACGGCCCAGCACTTCAGGCCGTACTTGTCGAGGAGGGCGTGCCGCCCGTCGACGTACGAGGGGTCGGACAGGGCCTTGTCGACCTCGAAGTGGTCGCCCCAGCAGGCGAGTTCGAGGCCGTCGTAGCCGAAGTCGCGGGCCAGGGCGCAGACCTCCTCCAGGGGCAGGTCCGCCCACTGGCCGGTGAAGAGCGTGAACGAGCGGGGCATCGGCGAGTCTCCTCAGACGAGGTTGACGCTGGCGTTGACGGGGGCGGGAGTGGGCGTGGGGCCGCTCACGGGGGTGTACACGGCGTTCTTCTCGGCGCTCTCCTCGACGGCCGCGAGGACCCGCTGGACCGAGAGGCCGTCCGCGAAGGAGGGCGTCGGGGCGGTGCCCGTGGCGATGGCGTGGAGCAGGTCGCGAGCCTGGTGCACGAAGGTGTGCTCGTAGCCGAGTCCGTGCCCCGGCGGCCACCAGGCCTCCAGGTAGGGGTGACCGGGTTCGGTGACGAGGATGCGGCGGAAGCCTGCGGAGGCCGCGGGCTCGGTGTGGTCGTGGAAGGAGAGTTCGTTCAGGCGCTCCAGGTCGAAGGCCAGCGACCCTTCGGAGCCGTTGAGTTCGAGCCGCAGGGCGTTCTTGCGGCCGGTGGCGAACCGGGTGGCCTCGAAGGTGGCGAGGGCGCCGGAGGGGAAGCGTGCCGTGAAGACGGCGGCGTCGTCGACGGTGACCTGCCCGAACCCGGAACCCGACCCGGACCCGCCGTCGGCCCGTGCTCCGGCGCCCGGCTCGGCGCCGGCGCCCGCCGCCGTGATCCCGGTGGAGGAGCCCTCGGGCAGCGGCCGTTCGCGTACGAAGGTCTCCGTGAGCGCCGAGACGCCCGCGACGGCCTCGCCCGTGAGGAACTGCGCGAGGTCCACGATGTGCGCGCCCAGGTCGCCGAGCGCGCCGGAGCCCGCGCGGTCCTTGCGCAGCCGCCAGGTCAGCGGGAAGCCGGGGTCGACCAGCCAGTCCTGGAGGTAGGTGAGACGGACGTGCCGCAGCGTGCCCAGGCGTCCTTCGGCGACCATCCGACGGGCGAGGGCGAGGGCGGGCACCCGGCGGTAGTTGAAGCCGACCATCGCCACCTGGCCGCGCGCGGCGGCCCGTTCGGCGGCGGCCGCCATGGCTTCGGCCTCCTCGACGGTGTTGGCGAGCGGCTTCTCGCACAGCACGTGCTTGCCCGCGTCGAGCGCGGCGACGGCGATCTCCGCGTGGCTGTCGCCCGGCGTGCAGATGTCGACGATGTCGACGTCGTCGCGGGCGATCAGGGCACGCCAGTCGGTCTCGGCGGCGGCCCAGCCGAGCCGGTCGGCGGCGGCGCGCACGGCACTGCCGTCGCGTCCGCACACGGCGGCGAGCCGTGCGCCCAGGGGCAGGTCGAAGACGTGGCCGACGGTCCGCCAGCCCTGGGAGTGGGCGGCGCCCATGAAGGCGTAGCCGACCATGCCGACGCCCACCCGGCGCGGTCCTGCGCCCGCCGCGCCCCGGTCGGCGCGGGCCGCCGCCGGGTCCGCGCCGTCAGCGCGGGCCGTCCCCAGGTCGGCACCGTGGGCGTGGGCCGTCCCCAGGTCGGCGCCGTGGGCGCGGGCGTTGCCGGAGTGGGCGCCGTCTGCCCCGGGACCGGCCTCGTGCTCCGTCTCACTCATGCGGTAACTCCTCCTCGTCGACGCGTCGACTCAACTCGGCGCTCAGCTCGCGGCGTCCGGCACGGGAGCGCTCCCGTGCGGGACGCCGGCCGGGCCGCCTCACTTGAAGCCGGTGGACATGTACTGGTCGACGTTGTCCTTGTCGACGACGGCCGAGTAGAGCGTCAGGGAGGCCGGGATCTCGAACTCGGCCATACCGCTGACGCCCTTGCCCTGGCCGAGCGCCCGCGCCAGGTCGATCGCGGACGCCGCCATCGTCGGCGGGTACAGGACGGTGGCCTTCAGCACGCCCCGGTCCTGCTTGATCTCCTCGAACGCGGAGAGCGCGCCCGCGCCGCCGACCATCAGGAAGTCGTCGCGCCCGGCCTGCTTGATGGCCCGCAGGGCACCGACACCCTGGTCGTCGTCGTGGTTCCACAGCGCGTCGAAGTTCTTCTGCGCCTGCAGCAGCTGCGACATCTTCGACTGCCCGGACTCGACGGTGAACTCGGCCGCCTGCCGGGCCACCTTCTCGATGTTCGAGTAGTTCTTCAGCGCGTCGTCGAAGCCCTTGGTGCGCTGCTTGGTCAGCTCCAGGTTGTCAAGACCCGCCAGTTCGACGACCTTGGCGTTCTTCTTGCCCTTCAGCTTCTCGCCGATGTAGTGCCCGGCGTTGAGCCCCATGCCGTAGTTGTCGCCGCCGATCCAGCAGCGGTACGCCTGCGCGGACGCGAAGATCCGGTCGAGGTTGACGACGGGGATCCCGGCCTTCATGGCCTTCAGGCCGACCTGGGTGAGGGCCTTGCCGTCGGCGGGCAGGATGACGAGGACGTCGACCTTCTTGTTGATGAGGGTCTCGACCTGGCCGATCTGGGCCGCGGTGTCGTTGGAGCCCTCGGTGGCCTCCAGCGTGACGTCCTTGTACTTCTTCGCCCGCGACTTGGCGTTGTCGTTGATGGCGTTCAGCCAGCCGTGGTCGGCCTGCGGTCCGGCGAAGCCGATGGTGACCTTCTTGCCGGGCTTGTCGTCGGCGACGGCCTGGTTGTTGTCGGACGACGAGTCGTCGTCCTTGGACTCGTTGCTGGTGCAGCCGGTGAGCACGGCACCGGCCGACACGGCGGCCGCTCCGAAGAGCAGTCCTCTGCGGCTCGTGAGATCTGGCATGACAGTGAACCCCTTACGTGGTAGCCGTACGCCGCTGGACGAGGACCGCGGCCACGATGATCGCGCCCTTGGCGATCTGCTGGACGGCGGTCTCCAGGTTGTTGAGCGCGAAGATGTTCTGGATCGTGATGAAGATCAGGACGCCGAGCACGGAGCCCGTGATGGTGCCCCGGCCCCCGCTCAGCAACGTGCCGCCGATGATCGCGGCGGCGATGGCGTCCAGCTCGTACAGATTGCCGTTGGTGTTCTGGCCCGAGCCCGCGAGGACGATCAGCAGGAACGCCGCGATGCCGCAGCACAGCCCCGAGAGCAGGTAGAGGTAGAGCCGCTGCCGCCGGACGTCGATGCCCGCGAGTCGCGCCGCCTCGGCGTTGCCGCCGACGGCCACCGACCGCCGCCCGAACGTGGTCCGGTTCAGCAACAGCCAGCCGACCACCGTCACGGCCGCGAAGACCATCACGAGCGGCGGGATGCCGAGCACGTAGGAGTCGCGCTCCCCGAGCTTCAGGACGCTGTCGACGGTGACCATCTGCGTCTTGCCGTCGGTGATCTCCAGGGCCAGGCCGCGGCCCGAGGCGAGCATGGCGAGGGTGGCGATGAACGGCACCATGCGCCCGTACGCGATGAGCAGGCCGTTCACGAGACCGCAGCCGAGTCCGACGACGACGGCCGTGAAGAGGATGCCCGCGAAGCCGTACTCCTGGGTGGCGACCGTCGTGGCCCACACCGACGCCAGCGCCACGATCGCGCCGACCGACAGGTCGATGCCGCCGGAGATGATCACGAAGGTCATGCCGACGGTGACCACGCCGATGACGGACGCCTGGGTGAGGACGAGCTGCAGGTTGTCGGTGTCCAGGAACGCGTCGGGCTCCGTGACACCGCCGATCACGACGAGGACGGCGAGCACACCGAGCAGCGACAGCGTGCGCACGTCGACGCGGGCTGCGAGGGACCGCCACGGGCTCTGGGGCTCGTCCGCCGGCGGACTCTTCTCGGTGACGGGCCGGGCGGGCGATGCGGGCTGCGTCATGACGCCGGGCTTCCTTCCGTGGTGGCGGGGCCGTGGGGGCCCTTGGTGAGGGTCGGGCCGTGCGCACTCGACGCCAGGACGAGGTCGAGTACGCGGTGTTCGTCGAGGTCCTGCGCGGGCGCGGTGTGGACGACCCGGCCCTCGCGCAGGACGAGGACGCGGTCGGCGAGGCCGAGTACCTCCGGCACCTCGCTGGAGACGAGGAGGACGGCGAGGCCCTCGTCGGCGAGCCGTCGGATGACGGTGTACAGCTCGGCGCGGGCGCCGACGTCGACTCCGCGCGTCGGCTCGTCGAGCAGCAGGACACGGCAGCCGCGCAGCAGCCACCGGGCGAGGACCGCCTTCTGCTGGTTGCCGCCGGAGAGGGTGCGCACGGGGACCGAGGGGTTGTCGGGCCGCAGCGACAGTTCACGCGTCGCGGTGCGGGCGGCCTCGCGCTCCTTCGTGCGGTCCAGCCAACCTCCGTACGAGAAGCGGGACATGGAGGAGACGGACACGTTGCGGGTGACGGACTCCAGCATGAGCAGGCCCTGCGCCTTGCGTTCCTCGGGCGCGAGACCGAGCCCGGCACGCACCGCGGCGCGGACGCTTCCCGGACGCAACACCCGCCCGTCGACCTGTACTTGACCACCCGTCGGCTTGCGGGCCCCGTAGATGGTCTCCAGGATCTCCGAGCGCCCGGAGCCGACGAGCCCGGCGAGGCCGACGATCTCGCCGGGCCGCAGTTCGAGGTCGATGGGTGCGAACTCGCCCTCCCTGGTGAGGCCTTGGACGACGAGCACGGGTTCGGGCCGAGGGATGCCGTCCTGGTCGCGCGGCGTCCGCTCCGGGAAGACGTACTCGACGTTGCGCCCCGTCATCAGCGCGATGACCTCGCGTGTCGGCGTCTCCTTGGCGGGCAGGCCGACGGCGACGGCGCGGCCGTCCTTCAGGACGGTGACGCGGTCGCCGATGCGGCGGATCTCCTCCAGGCGGTGGGAGATGTAGACGACGGCGACACCGTCGGCCGTCAGATCGCCGACGATGCGGAAGAGGTTGTCGACCTCGTCCGGGTCGAGCGCGGCGGACGGCTCGTCCATGACGATGAGCCGCACCTCGTGGGAGAGCGCGCGGGCCATCGACACGATCTGCTGCTGGGCCGCGGACAGGTCCCCGACGAGCCGCCCCGGGTCGATCTCGCCGTGCCCGAGCCGCGCGAGCAGTCCGGCGGTCGCGGCCCGCGCGTCGCGTCCGCGCACCACGAAACCGGCGGCGGTCGGCTCGTGCCCGAGGTAGACGTTCTCGGCGACGGACAGGCCCTCCACCAGGTCGAGTTCCTGGTAGATGGTGGCGATGCCGAGGCGCATGGCGGCGATCGGGGAGCGCAGCGTGACCTCGTCGCCGCGCCAGACGATGGTGCCGCCGTCCGGCTGGTGGGCGCCCGCGAGGACCTTGATGAGCGTGGACTTGCCGGCGCCGTTCTGGCCGAGCAGGCAGTGCACCTCACCGGCCTGGACATGCAGGTCGACGCCGTCGAGGGCGCGGACGCCCGGGAACGACTTGGTGATGCCGGACATGGTGAGCAGGGGTGGTTCTGGTGCCATGACGGTTCCCTCGGGGGGTGCGGCCGGACATGCTGGTAACCGGACATGCTTGTAACGGGCATGACAAGGTTGATCAAGGTGCCGCGGGACGCCCCGTACGGAGGAGGGGGCGTCCCGGCCGACCGGGCCGGTCAGGGCGGCTAGGCCGGTGAGAACAGGTGATCGCTGATGAGGCGGGCGCCGCCGATGACTCCGGCGGTGGGGCCCAGCTCACCGAGGACGATGGGGAGGTTGCCGGTCGCGAGGGGCAGCGACTGGCGGTAGACCTGGGTGCGGATCGCGGCGAGCAGCGTGTGGCCGAGGCCGGTGACGCCGCCGCCGATCACCACGAGACCGGGGTTGAAGAAGCTGACGAGGCCCGCGATGACCTGGCCGGTGCGGTTGCCGCCGGCCCGGATCAGGTCGAGGGCGGTGGCGTCACCCGCGGCCGCCGCCGCGGCGACGTCGACGGCCGTGAGCGCGCCCGAGCTCTCGAAGCGGGTGGAGAGTTCCGGGGAACTCCCGTGGTGGGCGGCCTCCTCGGCGTCGCGCGCGAGCGCGGCGCCGCTGAAGTACGCCTCCAGGCAGCCCTTGTTGCCGCAGGCGCACGGGCGGCCGTCCGGCTCGACCTGGATGTGGCCGATGTCGCCCGCACTGCCCGTCGTGCCGCGGTACACCTCGCCGCCGACGACGATGCCGCAGCCGATGCCCGTGCCGATCTTGACGCACAGGAAGTCGCCCACGGAGCGGGCGACGCCCGCGTGCTGCTCGCCCATCGCCATCAGGTTCACGTCGTTGTCGACCATGACCGGGCAGCCGAGGTCCTGGCTGAGCGCCTCCCGTACGGGGAAGCCGTCCCAGCCGGGCATGATCGGCGGCGCGACCGGGACGCCCTCCGGGAAGCGGACGGGGCCCGGTACGCCGATGCCGGCGCCGTCGAACCCCTCCGCGAGCCCCGAGGCGCGCAACTTGGCCGCCATGGCGAGGACTTGCTCGAAGACCGCGACCGGGCCCTCGCGCACGTCCATGGGCTGGTTGATGTGACCGAGGACCTCCAGCTCGGCGTTGGTGACCGCGACGTCGACCGAGGTCGCGCCGATGTCCACGCCGAGGAAGCGGAGGGCCGGGGCCAGGCGGATGTTGTGGGAGCGGCGGCCGCCTCGGGACGCCGCGAGGCCGTCGGCGACCACGAGTCCGGTCTCCAGGAGGCGGTCCACCTCCACGGCCAGTTTGGACCGGGAGAGGTCGACCTGGTCGCCCAGTTGGGCGCGGGAGTTGGGCCCTCCGTCGCGCAGCAGCCGCAGTAGCCGCGCCTGGTGCGCGTTGGCGGGTCGAGCCGTCATACGTCTCACGCGCCCCTCCCCGCCTGTTCGGCCGAATCCCGTGTGTGTTCGTTGGGCTTTCGAGGGGAACGTAGCAGCGCGTGCCGGGACTGGGAAGAAGTTGAGCGTGAATTGCCTTCGACTTTCTCCTGTTGCAGGACAAAGGTTGGGGGGTGGGGGCGCTGCGCGGGGCTCCCCAGTCCCGCCCCTTTCCCGAAACCGGGGCGCTGCGCCCCCTGGACCCCAGCCCTCGTCGGCCGTCCCGTGCGGGTGGGACAGTCCGCCCCCGATCGGCCTGCGGCCTCGTCCTCAAACGCCGGACGGGCTGAAAATGTGCTGCTGAGCTGGGTCTTTCAGCCCATCCGGCGCTTGAGGACGAGGCGCGAAGCGCCGATCCGGCGGGAGCCTGTCCCCCCCACCCGGGACCCCCACCCCAACCACGCCGGGCGGGGCGTGAGGACGTGGCGCGGGGCGCCGACGTGG
>NZ_JBHXTE010000025.1:0-100998 GCF_042677545.1 Streptomyces sp. NPDC127108
CTTCGGGTGGGGGGGGCCCCGCCGGTCCTTCGGGCGGGGCCAGGCGTGGGGGGGGTTTTTTACCCTAAAAAAACCCCCCCATCTCGATGTACGCGGAGGGGCGATGTTTCACGTGAAACATCGCCCCTCCGCGCGTGCAGGCTTCCTTACTTCTTCAGCTTCGACAGGCAGAGGGTGAAGTCGTCGCCGCGGCCGCTCTCCCGGTAGGTGGCGTACTTCGTGATGTCGCAGGTGCCGCTGTCCTTCTTCTCCGCGACCTTGTACGCGGCGTCACTGTCGCCGCAGTCCACGATCTTCAGGTCAGGGTCGGTGGAGCTGGTCGGGTTGCCGACGCTCATGCAGTCACCGACCTCGGCTGCGGCCGCCTCGTCCTTGCCCGCCAGGACCGCGCCACCCGCGATCAGGGCGACGATGGCGACACCCACGATGGAGAATATGAGCTTCTTCTTGCTCTTGCGCGGGGCCTGCGGGTCCGGACCGCCCTGGTAGAACGGCACGCCGGGCTGCTGCGGAGCGCCCGGCTGGGGCGGGTACGGCTGGCCGGGGGCCTGGCTGTACGGGTCGCCCCCACCCTGGGGCTGGCCGTACGGCGCACCGCCCTGAGGCTGCTGGCCGTAGGGCTGCTGGCCCTGGGCGAACGGATTCTGGCCCTGGGGCGGCGGAGTGGACACGGGGATCCCCCTAGAAAAGTGCACAAGGCGTGTGGCTGGGATGCGCGATGGCGCGAAAACGACTCCCGTAAGTTACCGAGATCCCGGGCGCGGATTGAAGCCCAGCGAGCCTCTGTGGCACTGATGTGACACTTACTGGTCGTCAAACCTGGCCATAGCCACAGCAATCGCCGCGTAAATAGCGGCCACCGTGACAACCAAGAGGGCCGATTTTCCGTCCGGGGGCAGCATCAGGGCGGCCACGCCTGCCGCGCCGACGAAGGAGATGTTGAAGAGGACGTCATAGAGGGAGAAGATCCGACCTCGGAAGCCGTCGTCGACGGAGGCCTGGACGACCGTGTCCGTGGCGATCTTCGCGCCTTGAGTGGTCAGCCCCAGGACGAAGGCGGCGACGAACATCGGCACCGGGGCGAAGGCCAGGCCGAGCGCGGGCTCCAGGACGGCCGCCGCGGCGGCGCAGAGCACGAGCCAGCCGCGCGGCCCGAACCGGCCCGCGGCCCAAGGCGTCACCACGGCCGCCGCGAAGAACCCGGCACCGGAGATCCCCACGGCGACCCCGAGCAGCGCGAGTCCGTCCTCCTCCGTCGACCCCCACGCGTACCGGCACAGCATCAGCACCATGACCGTCAGCGCGCCGAAGCAGAACCGCATCAGTGTCATCGACACCAGGGCGTGCGCGGCCGGGCGGCGCTTGGCGAGATGGCGCACGCCCGCAAGGAGACCGCGTGCGGTCCCGGCGAGCGCCGTGCGCAGGTGCGGCTGCACCAATTCCGGATCGGGGCCGAGGAGTTCACGGGAGATGCGCAGGGAGGCGAGCGCGGCGCACAGGTAGAGCGCTGCGCCCAGGAGGACCACGGCCGCGTCCGAGTCCGATGCCACGATGCGTACCGCGAAGGCGAGACCGCCGCCCGCGGTGGCGGCGAGCGTGCCGGCGGTCGGGGAGAGCGAGTTGGCCAGGACCAGACGGTCGGCGTCGACGACGCGCGGCAGCGCAGCCGAGAGCCCGGCGAGGACGAAGCGGTTGACGGCCGTGACGCACAGCGCGGAGGCGTAGAAGAGCCAGTCCGGGGTGTCGCTGAGGATCAGCACGGCGGTCACGCAGGCGAGGGCGGCCCGCAGCAGATTGCCGTACAGCAGCACCTGGCGCCGTCGCCAGCGGTCGAGCAGGACGCCCGCGAACGGGCCGACGAGGGAGTACGGCAGGAGGAGCACCGCCATCGCGGAGGCGATCGCCGCGGCGGACGTCTCCTTCTCCGGCGAGAAGACCACGTATGCGGCGAGCGCGACCTGGAAGACGCCGTCCGCGCCCTGGGAGACGAGCCGCACGGCCAGCAGGCGCCGGAAATCCCGCAGCCGCAGGAGAACGCGCAGGTCACCGACGACAGCCATGGGGCACAGCCTCACATACGAGTGGGGTCCCCGGGCACATACGACCCGGGGACCCCAACTGCCTACCGAAGCAGCCGACTCAGCAGCCGGCCGAGCGGTTGACCTGGCGCTCGACTCAGCGCTCGACCTCGCCCTTGATGAACTTCTCGACGTTCTCGAAGGCCTCGTCGTCGAAGTACTGCACCGGCGGGGACTTCATGAAGTACGAGGACGCCGACAGGATCGGGCCACCGATGCCGCGGTCCTTGGCGATCTTCGCGGCGCGCAGGGCGTCGATGATGACACCGGCCGAGTTCGGGGAGTCCCAGACCTCGAGCTTGTACTCCAGGTTCAGCGGGACGTCGCCGAAGGCGCGGCCCTCGAGGCGGACGTACGCCCACTTGCGGTCGTCGAGCCACGCGACGTAGTCGGACGGGCCGATGTGGACGTTCTTCTCGCCCAGCTCGCGGTCCGGGATCTGCGAGGTGACGGCCTGCGTCTTCGAGATCTTCTTGGACTCGAGGCGGTCGCGCTCCAGCATGTTCTTGAAGTCCATGTTGCCGCCGACGTTGAGCTGCATGGTGCGCTCAAGACGGACACCGCGGTCCTCGAACAGCTTCGCCATCACGCGGTGCGTGATGGTGGCGCCGACCTGCGACTTGATGTCGTCGCCGACGATCGGGACGCCCGCCTCGGTGAACTTGTCCGCCCACTCCTTGGTGCCGGCGATGAAGACCGGGAGGGCGTTGACGAAGGCGACCTTGGCGTCGATGGCGCACTGGGCGTAGAACTTCGCCGCGTCCTCGGAGCCGACCGGCAGGTAGCAGACCAGGACGTCGACCTTGCGGTCCTTGAGGATCTGGACCACGTCGACCGGGGCCTCGGCGGACTCCTCGATGGTCTGGCGGTAGTACTTGCCCAGGCCGTCGTAGGTGTGGCCGCGCTGGACCTGCACGCCGGAGTTCGGCACGTCGCAGATCTTGATGGTGTTGTTCTCGCTGGCACCGATCGCGTCCGCGAGGTCGAGGCCGACCTTCTTCGCGTCGACGTCGAAGGCGGCGACGAACTCGACGTCACCGACGTGGTAGTCGCCGAACTGGACGTGCATCAGGCCCGGGACCTTGGTGTCCGGGTCTGCGTCCTTGTAGTACTCGACGCCCTGGACCAGCGAGGCGGCGCAGTTGCCCACGCCGACGATGGCTACGCGAACCGAACCCATTCCGGTTGCTCCCTGTGTGATCTCGGTATTCCGGATGAGACTCCGCGGAATGCGGAGGCTCACTTGGTGGTGTCGTCGGACGCATCCGGCGGCGGGGTGCTGCCCCGCCGCCGGGGCAGGACGCCCGACTCCCCAGATGTGCTGTTCTGCTGAGCGGAGCCGTCGGAGGCGGACCGTTGCTGGTCGCGTCCCGCGCGCTCGCTCTCGATGAGCTCGTTCAGCCAGCGCACTTCGCGCTCCACGGACTCCATCCCGTGCCGCTGCAGCTCAAGCGTGTAGTCGTCGAGGCGCTCCCGGGTGCGGGCCAAGGAGGCGCGCATCTTCTCCAGGCGCTCCTCCAGGCGGCTGCGGCGGCCCTCGAGCACCCGCATCCGCACGTCCCGCGAGGTCTGGCCGAAGAAGGCGAAGCGGGCAGCGAAGTGCTCGTCCTCGTACGCATCGGGGCCGGTCTGCGAGAGCAGTTCCTCGAAGTGTTCCTTACCTTCGGCCGTCAACCGATAGACGATCTTGGCGCGGCGCCCCGCGAGGGGGGCCAGGGCCTCTCCGGCAGCACCCGATTCCTCGATCAACCAGCCGTTCGTGACCAGAGTCTTGAGGCATGGGTAGAGCGACCCGTAGCTGAAGGCGCGGAACACACCCAGTGAGGTGTTGAGCCGCTTGCGCAGCTCATAGCCGTGCATCGGGGACTCGCGGAGCAGGCCGAGCACGGCGAACTCGAGGATGCCAGAGCGTCTGCTCATCGTCGCCTCCCGTCTGTCCCGGTCTGCCTCACACGGCCCTTTATGCCGAGCTGATGTATCGGCTCGATACATCACGACGATAGAACGAGGTGCCGTCTGCGACAAGAGGGGGCACGGTGAACGGGATCACATCACCGATTCGTAGGAAGTAACTTGCCTGTTTTGGGGTGAACTTCGGTCCTAAGAGGGTTTTGACGGTGCGTAGTCTGTGCGCCATGCATACCGCCGGGAACCAAGTGACGCGAGGTGGCGTCGCTGTCCCCGGTGCAGTGCGGATGAGCGCCGGAACGGGCGCATCCGTACATCGGGGGGACCGGAAACCAGCCGCCGTTTCCAGGCGCGGAGACCCGCGCCTGCCCGAGGAGTAGTCGTTCGATGAGCGAGCACCGTCGCAAACCGCCGCAGCCGCAGGGCGGCGGACGCGCCGCGGCCAGGCGTGGCGCATCCGGCGCATCCGGCGCGTCCGGAGCGCCGTCGGGCCGTCGTGCAGCACCGCGTGGCGCCACTGGATCGCCGTCATCGCCGTCATCCCCGTCGGCGTACGGGCCGGGGGCCCCCGAGGGCGAGGAGCGGCCTTACGGCGGTCGCGCCGAGGCCCGGCGCGCGGCCCGCAATGGCTCCGTCGGGGGTGGTGGCGGCCGTCGGAGGGCCGCCGAGAACGTCGGCCGGGGGCGGGGCAGAGGGCGTGGCCAGGAGCCCGCCAAGAAGCGCTTCATCGACTATCCGCGCGCGGGCAAGTCCGGGGCGGGGCGCTGGCTGCCGTCGTGGCGGCTCGTCACCGGCCTGTTCATCGGGTTCCTCGGCAGCATGCTCGCGGTCATCGGCATCGCGTACGCCCTCGTCGAGGTCCCGGAGGTCGCCAAGGCGGCCAAGGCCCAGAACAACGTCTACTACTGGGCCGACGGCTCGCAGATGGTCGCGACCGGTGGTGAGACCAACCGCCAGATCATCAAGTACGCGGACATCCCGAGGGCGATGCGCAACGCCGTCATCTCGGCGGAGAACAAGACCTTCAACAAGGACAAGGGCGTCGACCCGATGGGCATCGCCCGGGCCGTCGTCAACATGGCCAAGGGCGGTCAGACCCAGGGCGGCTCGACCATCACGCAGCAGTACGTGAAGAACGCCCGCCTCGACGACCAGTCGCAGACGTTCACGCGCAAGTTCAAGGAACTGTTCATCTCCATAAAGGTCGGCCGGGAGGTGAGCAAGGAAGACATCATGGCGGGCTATCTGAACACCGCCTACTACGGCCGCAACGCCTACGGCATCCAGGCCGCCGCCCGCGCCTACTTTGGCGAGGACGCGGAGGATCTGAACCCGAGCCAGTGCGCCCTCCTCGCGACCGTGCTCAAGGGCGCCACGTACTACGACCCGGCCGGTTACCCCGAGATCGACCCCGCGGCCAATCCCAAGGCCAACCGGGAGCGGGCCGAGAAGCGCTGGAAGTGGATCCTCGACGAGGAGGTCAAGGACGGCAGCCTCAGCGCCGAGGTCCGCAACAAGTACACGAAGTTCCCGAAGCTGGAGAGCCCGCGCTCGAACGTCAAGCTGAGCGGCCAGATCGGCTACCTGGTCTCGCTCGCCAAGGCGTACGTCATCAACAACAGCGACGGCAAGATCACCGCTGGTCAGCTCGAACAGGGCGGCTACGAGATCCACACGACCTTCGACAAGAAGAAGGTCAATCAGCTCGAGGACGCGGTGCAGAAGGTCCGCAAGGCCAAGATCAAGCCGAAGCTGCGCCCGGACAAGGACACGCACGTCCAGTTCGGCGGCGCGTCGGTCAACCCCAAGACCGGGGCGATCGAGGCCATCTACGGCGGTGAGGACGCGACGAAGCACTTCACCAACAACGCGGACACGACCGGTGCTCAGGTCGGCTCGACGTACAAGCCCTTCGTGCTGGCGGCGGCCTTCAAGAACGGCGTCCGCTCCAAGAGCGGTGGAGAGATCCAGGGCGACGGCACGCGCACCATCGTCGACCCGAAGAGCAAGTACAGCGGCAAGAACAAGCTCAAGATCAAGAACTACGACGGCACGGTCTGGCAGGACAAGGACGGCAAGGAGTGGCTGCAGACCAATGACGGTCAGCAGTCGTACAACCCGCCGAGCTACAGGATCGACCTCCGCGAGGCCATGCGGGAGTCGGTCAACTCCGCCTATGTCCAGCTCGGCATGGATGTCGGGCTCGACAAGGTGAAGGCCGCGGCCATGGATGCCGGCCTCAAGGACGACAAGTCCATGGCGGGCGCCACCTACCCGTCCTTCTCCCTCGGTACCTCGTCACCGAGCGCGATCCGCATGGCCGGGGCGTACGCCACGTTCGCCGACCAGGGCAAGCAGCGGGATCCGTTCTCGGTGAGGGAGGTCAAGAAGGAAGGCGAGACGGTCTACCAGCACGACACCCAGGTCAAGAGCCCCTTCAGTCCTGAGGTCGCGAACAACGTCACCGACGTGCTGCGGACCGTTGTCGAGAAGGGCACCGGCACCTCGGCCAAGCTGCCCGGCCGTCAGGTGGCGGGCAAGACCGGTACGACCGACGGCAACAAGTCCGCCTGGTTCGTCGGCTACACCCCGCAGCTGTCGACGGCGATCAGCATGTACCGCCTCGACGACGACGAGAACAACAGCAAGCGCGAGTTCCTGGAGATGTTCGGCACGGGCGGCGAGAAGAAGATCCACGGCGCCTCCTTCCCCGCGCAGATCTGGCAGGACTACATGGAGGAGGCCCTCAAGGGGAAGCGCTCTATCCCGTTCCCGGCGCCGGGCCCGATCGGTGAGATCGTCGGAGACATCCCGCCGCCCTCCCCGACGCCGACCGAGGAGCCCGAGCCGAGCGACTCCCCGTCGCCGACCCCGACCGAGACCAAGTCGTCCGAGCCCCCCGAGCCGACCGAGTCCCCCGACCCGACCGAGTCCTGCAAGCCCTGGGACCCCAGGTGCGAGGACGACGGTGGAGTGACGGACGGCGGTTCCGATAACGGCGGCGCCGATGGCGGTTCCGGCGGTGAGTCACCACCGCCGACCGGCCAGCCGAACGGCGGCAATGGCAACGGCGGGAGCAACGGCAATGAGAACGAAGGAGGGCTCTTCGCCGGTCCGACCGGCTGAGCCGAGCCTCGCGTACGTTTCACGTGAAACGGCGTGATCCACGGAAACGGCATGTTTCACGTGAAACAAGGCCGCCGCATCCGACGAGGGTGCGGCGGCCTTGTCGTGTGCCTGTGTGCCCGCGCGGGTTGTGGCGTCGTGAGGTCGTGGTGTCCTGCTGCGAGTCCGCGGGCCTTCAGCCGTCTGTCGGCGGTACGGCGGGTTCTCGGGCACGTACGCCGGAGTTCTCAGAGCCGTACGGCAGGATGTGCGCCATGCCCAGCGCAGAGAAGACGCCCCCCACACGCGCGCATCAGTCCGTACCCGAGCAGGCTCCGCAGCCTGTGCTCCCCACGAAGCAGGACGAGGTCGCCGCGGCCGGCAGTGAGCTGATCGGCGGACCGATCGGCCGCAGAGCCCTGCTGGCGACGGCCCGGCTGACCCCGGTACGCGTCATCGCACTGGTCGCGATCGGCATGTTCGCACTCGGCATGGTGCAGAAGATGCCCTGCTACAACGGCGGCTGGTTCGTCGGTGCGAGCTCGCAGTACACGCATGCCTGCTACTCGGACATCCCCCACCTCTACCAGGGCCGTGGCTTCGCCGACGGGCTGGTGCCGTACTTCGACAAGCTGCCTGCCGACGTCGGCATGGACTACCTCGAGTACCCGGTGCTGACCGGTCTGTTCATGCAGGTGGCCGCCTGGCTGACGCCGGGCAGCGGATCCATCCAGCACCAGGAGAAGGTCTACTGGATGGTCAACGCCGGGATGCTGATGGTCTGCACGGCCATCATCGCCGTCTGCGTGACCCGCATCCACCGGCGCCGCCCCTGGGACGCCCTGCTCGTCGCCCTGGCCCCCGCCTTCGCCCTGACGGCCACCATCAACTGGGACCTGTTCGCGGTCGCTCTGACGGCCCTGGCGATGCTGATGTGGTCGCGTGGCAGGGCCGTGTCCGCGGGGCTCCTCATCGGCCTCGCGGCGGCCGCCAAGCTCTATCCGGCGCTGCTGCTCGGGCCGCTGCTCGTGCTGTGCTGGCGGGCCTGGCGCTGGCGGTCCTTCTGGCTGACCGCGGGGAGCGCGGTGGGCGCCTGGCTCGCGGTGAACCTGCCGGTGATGATCAGCCATGATTCGGACGGCTTCCACATCCGCGAGGGCTGGGCGAAGTTCTACACCTTCAGCCAGGAGCGCGGGGTCGACTTCGGATCGTTCTGGCTGATCCTCTCCCAGCGCATGGACGACCCGCTGACCACGGACACGGTGAACAAGCTCGCGGCCGCCCTGATGATCCTCTGCTGTCTGGGAGTGGCCGCCCTCGCCCTGACCGCGCCGCGCCGCCCACGCCTGGCACAGCTGGTCTTCCTGGTGGTCGCCGCCTTCATCCTCACCAACAAGGTCTACTCACCGCAGTACGTCCTGTGGCTGATTCCGCTCGCCGCGCTGGCCCGCCCCCGCTGGCGTGACTTCCTCATCTGGCAGGCGTGCGAGGTCGCGTACTTCCTGGGGATCTGGGGATATCTCGCGTTCACGACGAGCGGGGACGCGCACAAGGGGCTGCCCACCGAGGGCTACCAACTGGCCATCGCGATCCACCTGTTGGGGACGCTGTACCTGTGCGGGGTGGTCGTGCGCGACATCCTCATGCCGGAGCGGGACGTGGTGCGGAGGACCGGGGAGGACGACCCCTCCGGAGGGGTTCTCGACGGCGCTCCGGACGTCTTCGTGCTCGGTCCGGCGGCACATCCGCCGCGGCAGGCCGCGCCGGACGGAGCGGCCTCGTGCGTGCGGTGGGGGACGGAGAGCGACCGTTCGCTCTGAGCGAACAGGGTCAGGGGGTGGGGTGCGGGCCGGGCACGGGCCTGACTCGCTGAGCAAGCC
This sequence comes from Streptomyces sp. NPDC127108, assembly GCF_042677545.1. NCBI lineage: Bacteria > Bacillati > Actinomycetota > Actinomycetes > Kitasatosporales > Streptomycetaceae > Streptomyces > Streptomyces sp. NPDC127108. Next base: position 8,972 of record NZ_JBHXTE010000025.1, read on the forward strand.
GAAGGGCCGGTACGCATCCCGCGTACCGGCCCTTCGGCTGTGCCTCGGACGGCTCAGCGGTCGACGATCCGGTCGAACTGCGTGGTCGTGTGCCGCAGATGGGCCACCAGTTCCTCGCCCACCTTCGGCTCCGGCGCGTCCGACGGCACGAAGAGCAGCGACACCTGCATGTGCGGCGGCTCGGCGAACCAGCGCTGCTTGTCGCCCCAGACGAACGGCGACAGGTTGCGGTTGACGGTCGCGAGGCCCGCGCGGGCCACGCCCTTCGCCCTCGGCATCATGCCGTGCAGTGCCTTGGGGGCCTCCAGGCCGACGCCGTGCGACGTACCGCCCGCGACGACGACCAGCCAGCCGTCGGAGGCGACCTTCTGCTGGCGGTAGCCGAAACGGTCCCCCTTCACGACGCGCGTGACGTCGAGGATGGCGCCCCGGTACTCGGTCGCGTGGTGGTCGCCCAGCCACAGCTGCGTACCGATGCGCGCGCGGAAGCGGGTCTGCGGGAACTGCTGCTGGAGGCGGGCCAGTTCACCGGCCTTCAGGTGGCTGACGAACATCGTGTGCAGGGGCAGGCGGGCGGCGCGCAGCCGGTCCATCCAGGCGATGACCTCCTCGACGGCGTCCGAGCCGTCGGTGCGGTCGAGCGGCAGATGGATCGCGAAGCCCTCGAGGCGCACGTCCTCGATGGCCGCGTGCAGCAGCGGCAGGTCCTGCTCGCTGACGCCGTGCCGCTTCATCGAGGACATGACCTCGATGACGACGCGGGCGCCCACGAGGCCGTGCACGCCGTCGATCGACGACACGGAGCGGATGACGCGGTCGGGCAGCGGCACAGGCTCTTCGCCCCGGCGGAACGGCGTCAGGACCAGCAGGTCACCGCCGAACCAGTCCTTGATCCGGGCGGCCTCGTAGGTCGTGCCGACGGCGAGCACGTCCGAGCCGAATCGCGTGGCCTCCTCCGCGAGCCGCTCGTGACCGAAGCCGTAGCCGTTGCCCTTGCAGACCGGGACGATGCCCGGGAACTGCTCCAGCATGTGCTTCTGGTGTGCCCGCCAGCGCGCGGTGTCGACATAGAGCGTGAGCGCCATGGCTGGTCCCGGAACCTTTCTGATGTCTGCGGTGTAACAGAGGTATGGAAGGAAATGCGGAAGGAAGCGGTGCGGGATCAGCGACGCGACATGTAGATGTCGAGAGCCTTGTGCAGCAGCTTGTTCAGCGGGAAGTCCCACTCACCGACGTACTCCACGGCCTCGCCGCCGGTGCCGACCTTGAACTGGATCAGGCCGAAGAGGTGGTCCGTCTCGTCCAGCGAGTCGGAGATGCCGCGCAGGTCGTAGACGGAGGCGCCGAGCGCGTAGGCGTCGCGCAGCATCCGCCACTGCATCGCGTTCGAGGGCCTGACCTCACGCCCGATGTTGTCGGACGCGCCGTAGGAGTACCAGACGTGGCCGCCCACGACGAGCATCGTCGCCGCCGAAAGGTTCACGCCGTTGTGCCGCGCGAAGTACAGCCGCATGCGGTTGGGATCCTCGGTGTTGAGGGTCTGCCACATCTGCTGGAAGTAACCCAGCGGCCTCGGACGGAACTTGTCGCGGATCGCGGTGATCTCGTAAAGACGCTGCCATTCGGCGAGGTCCTGGTAGCCACCCTGGACGACCTCGACACCGGCCTTCTCGGCCTTCTTGATGTTGCGGCGCCACAGCTGGTTGAAGTTCTTGAGGACGTCCTCGAGCGCGCGGTTGGCCAGCGGCACCTGGAACACATAGCGGGGCTGCACGTCACCGAAGCCGGCGCCGCCGTCCTCGCCCTGCTGCCAGCCCATGCGGCGGAGCTTGTCCGAGACCTCGAAGGCGCGCGGCTCGATGGTCGTCGGCTCGACGTCGCGCAGCCGCTTCACGTCCGGGTTCTGGATGCCGGACTTGATGGCGGGGGCGTCCCAGCGGCGGATGACGACCGGCGGGCCCATCTTCACGGAGAAGGCGCCCTGCTTCTTCAGGTGCGCCAGCATCGGCTGGAGCCACTCGTCCAGATTCGGGGCGTACCAGTTGATGACCGGCCCCTCGGGCAGATACGCGAGATAGCGCTTGACCTTGGGCAACTGGCGGTAGAGCACAAGACCCACACCGACCAGCTGGCCGGTCCTGTCGTCGAACCAGCCCAGGTTCTCCGAGCGCCATTCGCTCTTCACGTCTGCCCATGCGGGGACCTGGCAATGACTTGCCGACGGCAGGCTCTGGATGTACGCCAGATGCTGCTCTCGGCTGATGGTCCTCAGGGTCAGGCTCATTCGCGGCGCTCCTCGGGCTGGTGTGTCCCCATGGGTACAGGGGCTCCGGCTCTCGCGCCGAAGCCTACTGCGCCCTGCGAGCGCCCCGTCTGGGCGTATGGAACCTTCGTCCCCGGCCGTGCTCCGACCAGGGGCGGTAAGGGTCCCTCAGCGGCAGGTCCGCTGTCTGTTCAACGGAGTTCGCCGGCTACCAGAGTCCGCCGAAGAGTCCGCCGTGCGCCATGCCCAGGAAGAAGCCGACCGCCGAGGCGCCGAGCCCGACGATCAGGAAGAACCGCTCGCGGGTCGTCACCGAGATGAACTGCCCGTAGGCCCCCGTGAAGATCCCGACCAGACCGGTCCAGGAGCTGAGCAGGTGCAGGTTGTGGAACATCGCGGTCACGAAGGCGATGGCCCCGAGCACCAGCGTCACGCCGAGCAGCGTGTCCTGGAGCGGATGGGGCTTGCCGTCGGTGGCGAAGAGGGAGCCTGCGGTGTCACGTCGCATTGCCTGTGCCATGGAGGCACCTCCTGCGGAAGGCGGCGCACTGTAGCGCCATACACACCCGATGTGTACAGATTCTGCCCGTCCACCGCCGGATTTCAACCGGAAGGCAAGGTGCAGGTAGTCTGTACCGTCTGCACCGGTGTCTGCCCAGGCCACAGCACGAGCCCCCGTCCGCGGGGGCCGATTGTCAGTGGCGGCCGATACCGTTGCGTACGCATCACGACCCTCCTGCCACGGAACGACCGTGGCCGCTGAGTCCAAAGGAGGTGGGTTCCACATGCGTCACTACGAGGTGATGGTCATCCTCGACCCCGATCTCGAGGAGCGCGCTGTCTCCCCGCTGATCGAGAACTTCCTCTCCGTCGTCCGTGAGGGCAACGGAAAGGTCGAGAAGGTCGACACCTGGGGCCGTCGTCGTCTCTCGTACGAGATCAAGAAGAAGCCCGAGGGCATCTACTCGGTCATCGACCTGCAGGCCGAGCCTGCGGTCGTCAAGGAGCTCGACCGCCAGATGAACCTGAACGAGTCGGTCCTCCGGACCAAGGTCCTCCGTCCCGAGATGCACTGAGCCCTCTGGCTCAGGCCCGTTGAGCCCCTGGGCTCGGCGGCACTCGGGATCCGAGTAGCAGCAGTAAAAGCAGCCAGCAGCAAACCCGCCGAGAGGTTCCCCCAATGGCAGGCGAGACCGTCATCACGGTTGTCGGCAATCTTGTCGACGACCCCGAGCTGCGCTTCACCCCGTCCGGTGCGGCGGTCGCGAAGTTCCGTGTCGCGTCCACCCCCCGCACCTTCGACCGGCAGACCAATGAGTGGAAGGACGGCGAGAGCCTGTTCCTGACCTGCTCGGTCTGGCGTCAGGCGGCGGAGAACGTCGCCGAGTCGCTCCAGCGAGGCATGCGCGTCATCGTGCAGGGCCGGCTGAAGCAGCGGTCCTACGAGGACCGTGAGGGCATCAAGCGCACGGTCTACGAGCTGGACGTCGAGGAAGTCGGCGCCAGCCTGAAGAACGCCACGGCCAAGGTCACCAAGACCACCGGTCGCGGCGGCCAGGGTGGATACGGCGGCGGCGGTGGCGGCGGCCAGCAGGGCGGCGGCTGGGGCGGTGGCTCCGGCGGCGGTCAGCAGCAGGGTGGCGGCGGTGCTCCCGCCGACGACCCCTGGGCGACCGGTGCGCCGGCCGGTGGCGGCCAGCAGCAGGGCGGCGGCGGTGGCGGCTGGGGTGGAAACTCCGGCGGCTCCGGTGGCGGCTACTCGGACGAGCCCCCCTTCTAAGCCTCGGGCCGTAGGCCTCAGGGCGAGAAGGCGGGTCGTACCCACACTTCTTGATCACACAGGAGAAACACCATGGCGAAGCCGCCTGTGCGCAAGCCTAAGAAGAAGGTCTGCGCTTTCTGCAAGGACAAGGTCCAGTACGTGGACTACAAGGACACGAACATGCTGCGGAAGTTCATTTCCGACCGCGGCAAGATCCGTGCCCGCCGCGTGACCGGCAACTGCACGCAGCACCAGCGTGACGTCGCCACGGCCGTGAAGAACAGCCGTGAGATGGCGCTGCTGCCCTACACGTCCACCGCGCGATAAGGGAAGGGTGACCGAAACATGAAGATCATCCTCACCCACGAGGTCTCCGGCCTCGGTGCCGCCGGCGAGGTCGTAGACGTCAAGGACGGCTACGCCCGCAACTACCTGATCCCGCGGAACTTCGCGATCCGCTGGACCAAGGGTGGCGAGAAGGACGTCGAGCAGATCCGTCGTGCTCGCAAGATCCACGAGATCGCGACCATCGAGCAGGCCAACGAGATCAAGGCCCAGCTCGAGGCCGTCAAGGTCCGCCTGGCCGTCCGCTCCGGCGACGCCGGTCGTCTCTTCGGCTCCGTCACCCCGGCCGACGTCGCTTCGGCGATCGAGGCTGCCGGTGGCCCGAAGATCGACAAGCGTCGTGTCGAGCTCGGCGCGCCGATCAAGACCCTGGGCGCCCACGCGACGTCCGTGCGTCTGCACCCCGAGGTGGCCGCGAAGGTCAGCGTCGAGGTCGTCTCTGCCTGAGTCGCAGCAATGCGCTCGCAGGACTGAGTGAAGGGGCCGCACCTACGGGTGCGGCCCCTTTGCTGTGTTTCACGTGAAACGCGCGAAGTTTCACGTGAAACACGGCATCCGGAACATCAGCGTGTGGCGCCCGTGACGACCCAGCGCCCGGAGCGCGACCGCAGCCAGAGGGTCAGCGCTCGCACGGCCATCATGAGCGTCATCGCGGCCCACAGGGCGGTCAGGCCGCCGCCGAGGGTGGGCACGAGGAGCGCCACGGGGGCGAAGACCGCGAGGGTGGCGAGCATGGCCCAGGCGAGGTACGGCCCGTCCCCGGCGCCCATCAGGACGCCGTCGAGGACGTAGACGATGCCGCAGATGGGCTGGGCGAGGGCTATCACCATCAGTGCGGGCAGGGCCGTGTCCTGGACGGCTGCGTCGCCGGAGAACAGCGGGACGAACACGGGGCGGGCCGCGACGACCAGCAGGCCCAGGACGGCGCCTGAGGCGACGCCCCACTGGACCATGCGGCGGCAGACGTCGCGGGCGCCCTGGGGATCGTTGGCGCCCAGGTACCGGGCGATGATGGCCTGCCCGGCTATCGCGATGGCGTCGAGGGCGAAGGAGAGCAGGCTCCACAGGGACAGGACGATCTGGTGGGCCGCCACCTCGGCGTCGCCGAGACGTGCGGCCACGGCTGTCGCGATGAGCGCGATGGCGCGCAGCGCGAGCGTACGGGCCAGGAGCGGGACTCCGGCCTGGGCACAGGCCCTTATGCCGGCCGCGTCGGGGCGCAGGGAGGCACCGTGCCGCTTGGCCCCGCGGACGACGACGTAGAGGTAGATGGCCGCCATGCCGCACTGGGCCAGGACGGTGCCCCAGGCGGAACCGGCGATGCCGAAGCCGAAGCCGTAGACGAGGAGGACGTTCAGGGCGCCGTTGGCGACGAAGCCGCCGATGGCGACGTACAGCGGCGTCTTGGTGTCCTGGAGGCCGCGGAGCACGCCGGTGGCGGCGAGGACGACGAGCATCGCCGGTATGCCGAGGATGGAGATGCGCAGGTACGTGACCGCGTACGGGGTCGCTGACTCGGAGGCGCCGAAGAGGTCGACGAGCGCGGGCGCGGTCGGCAGGGCGACGGCGATGACAGCGGCGCCGAGGAGCAGGGCGAGCCAGATGCCGTCCATGCCCTGGCGGATCGCGGCCTGGAGGTCTCCGGCGCCGACGCGGCGGGCGACGGCGGCCGTGGTGGCGTAGGCGAGGAAGACGAAGACGCTGACGGCCGTTCCCAGGAGGGCCGAGGCGATGCCGAGGCCGGCGAGCTGCGCGGTGCCGAGATGGCCGACGATGGCGCTGTCGGCCATGAGGAAGAGGGGCTCGGCCACGAGTGCGCCGAAGGCGGGGACGGCGAGGGCGACGATCTCTCGGTCGTGCCGTCGCCGGGCGGCCTTGGGCGCCGCGGGAGCCTGTGTCATGAGCATCAATCTAATCTTCCACAGGTAAGAGATGCAACTGCCTTAGGACCCTTACTTGGTTCGGGTGTGCGCATTGGGCGGGGCCTGGTTCGTCAAGATCTTGGGCCGACTGGGGAAGTTTTTCTTCTGCACAGCCGGTGGACGGTAAATGTGCAGGTCAGAGCAGGTGTGGAAAAGGTCCTGAGGGCTTGTTCACAGGGCTGTCCACCGGACCGTGCACAGGTTTTGCGGGGTTCTCCACAGCATCACGCCCGTCATCCACACCGCCTGTGGATAACCAGATTGGCTGACGGTGCCCGCGGGCCTACCGTGGTCCGGCGCCCGCCTCGTCCTGCCATCGCGGAAACCCCGCAAATCCGACGCGTCAGAACCGGAGTTGGGCCCCCTTATTTGTCAGTGTCGTGCCGTAGGAAAGAGAGGCACGGCGAGGTCCGCGTGGCGGACGGGAGGAGGTGGCCCGGTGAGTATTTCCGAGCCCTTGGACGACCCGTGGGCCGACAGCGGTCCGGGGGACCGTCTGCCCGTCTCCCGCCCGCGCCGCGACGGCGGACGCGGCCAGGAGCAGCACGAGCGGGGCAGGGAGGGCGGCTGGGACGGCGGCGGCACGTCCTTCGAGCGCGTCCCGCCGCAGGACCTCGACGCGGAGCAGTCCGTGCTCGGCGGCATGCTGCTGTCGAAGGACGCCATCGCGGACGTCGTAGAGGTGCTCAAGGGCCACGACTTCTACCGCCCGGCGCACGAGACGATCTTCATCGCGATCCTCGACCTGTACGCCAAGGGCGAGCCCGCCGACCCCATCACCGTCGCCGCCGAGCTCACCAAGCGCGGTGAGATCACCAAGGTCGGCGGCGCCTCGTACCTCCACTCGCTCGTCCAGACGGTCCCGACGGCCGCGAACGCCGAGTACTACGCGGAGATCGTCCACGAGCGTGCGGTCCTGCGCCGCCTGGTCGAGGCCGGTACGCGCATCACACAGATGGGGTACGCGGCCGACGGCGACGTGGACGAGATCGTCAACAGCGCCCAGGCCGAGATCTACGCCGTCACCGAGCAGCGCACCAGCGAGGATTATCTGCCGCTCGGCGACATCATGGAGGGCGCGCTCGACGAGATCGAGGCGATCGGCTCGCGCAGCGGCGAGATGACGGGTGTGCCGACGGGCTTCACCGACTTCGACTCGCTCACCAACGGTCTGCACCCCGGCCAGATGGTCGTCATCGCCGCCCGTCCCGCCATGGGTAAGTCGACACTGGCCCTCGACTTCGCCCGGGCCGCGTCCATCAAGCACAACCTGCCCAGCGTCATCTTCTCCCTGGAAATGGGGCGCAACGAGATCGCGATGCGTCTGCTGTCCGCGGAGGCACGGGTGGCACTGCACCACATGCGTTCCGGCACGATGACGGACGAGGACTGGACGCGGCTCGCCCGCCGGATGCCCGAGGTGTCGGCCGCCCCGCTCTACATCGACGACTCCCCGAACCTGTCGATGATGGAGATCCGCGCCAAGTGCCGCCGCCTCAAGCAGCGCGCCGACATCAAGCTCGTGATCATCGACTATCTGCAGCTGATGCAGTCCGGCGGCTCTAAGCGCGCCGAGAGCCGACAGCAGGAAGTCTCGGACATGTCGCGAAACCTGAAGCTCCTCGCCAAGGAGCTCGAGGTGCCGGTGATCGCCCTGTCGCAGCTGAACCGTGGCCCCGAGCAGCGCACCGACAAGAAGCCCCAGGTCTCCGACCTGCGTGAATCCGGCTCCATCGAGCAGGACGCGGACATGGTGATCCTCCTCCACCGCGAGGACGCGTACGAGAAGGAGTCCCCCCGCGCGGGCGAGGCCGACATCATCGTGGGCAAGCACCGTAATGGCCCGACCGCGACGATCACGGTCGCGTTCCAGGGTCACTACTCGCGCTTCGTGGACATGGCACAGACGTAGGGCTCGGCCCCCTACGAGTGAGGGAGCCGAGCCCTACGTCTGATGCCGCTTGGCTCAAACCAGTTCGGGTTGCGATTCCGGTTCGCGCTGCCGGACCACTGTGGCCTTCGGCTCCCACAGTTTCGTGGTTCGTACGTAGCCATAGATGACCGAGGCCATTGCCAGCAGGATAAGCGGTCCGAACAACCACGGGTGTCGGGCCATTTCCATCGGCAGAAAGCGATACGAGAGCAAGAGCCCGGCGAATACCGTCGCGCCATAAGCGGTGAACCGAATTCCTGAACGGTCCCAGCTGCGGTCGAGCGTACGCAGTCCCGCCTCGATCGTGAGTGTGAACACGACACCGGCCACGATGTCCACGCCGTAGTGGTATCCGAATCCCAGCGTCGCGCCGAGGGTGGCGACAAGCCAGAAAGTTCCTGCGTACCGCAGAATTCTCGGACCCTTTCGGGAATGAATGAAGATCGCCGTTGCCCATGCCGTGTGCAGGCTGGGCATGCAGTTGCGCGGGGTGATCTCGTCGAATGGGAACGCCTGCGGGGTGCTGATCGACGGCGGCGTGTCCGGCCACAGATCGGCGACCGCCCACTGCGCGGTGGGGGGCGTGCTGGGCCACAGGTCGGGATTGGTCCAGTGCTCGCTTCCGGCGCCGTAGGCGAAGATCGGTCCGACCACCGGGAAGATCATGTAGATGCCGGGGCCGAGCAGGCCGATGACCAGAAACGTGCGCACCAGGTGGTGGCGCGGGAAGCGGCGTTCCGCGGACACGCGGCGCAGTTGGTACAGCGCGACCACGACCGCGGCCACCGCGAGCTGGACGTAGACGAAGTCGAGCAGACGGATGCCCGTCGGGCCGGTGGCCGCGACCAGTCGGCCCACCACCCACGACGGGTTGCCCAGCGCGTGGTCGGCCGTCGCCACGTACTGGTCGAGCACCGTCGGGCGGGTCTTCGCCGTGATCAGCAGCCAGGCGTCGCCGGTCTTGCGGCCGGCCACGAGCAGCAGGCCGAGGCCGACGCCCTTCAGGAGAAGGGTGCGTTCCCGGCCGGTGCGGCGCGTGATGGCGATGACCGCGCAGCCCAGCATCACCCACAACGCGCCGTTGCCGAAGGTCAGCTTGGAGTCGACAGCCCAGCGCCCCAGGAAGAAGGGGATGTCGATGCAGACCGCGACGCCGAGCGCGATGAAGCGCTGCCGCCAGGTGAGGACCACCATCATCAACGCCATGCCGGCGTACAACAGCGGACCCGAACTGGGCGCGAAAATCACCTCTTGCGCCTGGTTCGTGATAGGCCCGGGCAGGCCATAGTGACGCGCGGCGATCTCCAGCGCGATGAGGAACCCGAGGGCCACCAGAGTTGCTGCGGCCCAGAGCATCGGCCGTGGTTTACGCCACGCGGTGAAATTAATTCTGCTTTTTATTCGCGAGAGCGCCCGCGACGAGTGAGATATCAATTGTTTGGCCGATTTGGTAGATGCTAGCTATTGGGTAACTCTTCGTGCTGGCTGACGTGCATTTCGGTGAACGCGGGCGATCGGGGCGATCGTCGTGAGTCGGATCATGTTAGCGGAGCGACGCGGGTGGGTTTCGCTCGTCGCGGGCAGTGCGAAGGTCATGCGAAGGCCGGTCGATCCTCTGCTCGACGATCTGGTGTCTCAGGGCGATCATGAAACTCGCGTTGCCCGGTGGGTAGGGAGAGCGTCGAGTTACGCGGTGGCTGCAAAGCGTGTGCACGAGGGGCGTGATCTGGCCCCTTGAGTGAGGGGTGTTGTTCGGCCACAGAGGGGACCAGGGAAGGCCGGAGGGGAGAGAGCAGGGGAGGTCGGCATGGAGGAGCCCACGCGACACGACGTGGATGTCGGTGGTCGTCGACTGTCGTGCCTCGACTTCGGGGGACGGGGACAGCCGCTCCTCGCGCTGCACGGCCACTTCGGGGAAGGGCGGACGTTCGCCGCGCTGGCGCGTGAGCTCGGACCCCGTTGGCGGGTGATCGCGCCGGACCAGCGGGGCCATGGCTGGTCGGAGCGGGGGGCGGGCTTTTCGCGTGATGGCTATGTCGAGGATGCCGTGGCCGTTCTCGATCACTTCGGTATGACGGACGTCGTGGTGCTCGGCCACTCCCTGGGTGGCGTCAACGCCTATCAGCTCGCGGCGCGGCATCCGCGTCTTGTCAGGGCTCTCGTCATCGAGGACATCGGCGCGGAGGTCGACGGCGATCTGTCCTTCTGCTTGCCGTGGCCGCGTCGAGTCCCCACGCGAGCGGCGCTGGTCGAAGCGCTCGGTGGCTCGGCCCGCTACCTCGCGGACGCCGTCCGGGAGTACCCGGACGGCTGGGGGCTGGCCTTCGAGCCGAGGGACATGGTGCTGTCACAGGAGCAGCTCAACGGCGACCACTGGGGCGACTGGCTGGCCAGCTCATGCCCCGCGCTCCTGGTCCGCGGTAGTCGCAGCGATGTTCTCGGTGCTCGGCATGCCAAAGACATGGTCGTGCGCCGCCCCCTTGCGCGGCTCGTCGAGCTGGCGACCGGCCACACGGTGCACGAGAGCGACCCGATGGGCTTCGCCGCCGTGGTCCGGGACTTTCTCGACGGTTTGTGAGGGGTGGGGACGGGCGGGGGACGGGGCCCGGCGGTGGAGTGGGCGGGGCTATGTGTGTCGAGGGGGCGTTTCACGTGAAACATGTCGCGCCAGGTCAGGGCGTGGCACCGGAAATGACTCGACGTGCGGCAGCCACGCATATGGACTGGCCCCATGACTCATGAAGAGCTGCTTCCGAGTACCCGCCGGTCCCTGACGCATCGCATCGCCACCGCCCAGACGGAGGGGCGGGTCCCTTCGCTGGTCGCCGCGATCGCCCGCGATGGTGAGTTGGTGTGGACCGGGGCCCGGACCTCGGTGGCGGGCCACGCGCCGGATGAGAATGTTCAGTACCGCATCGGATCGATCACCAAGACGTTCACCGCGGTCCTTGTGATGCGTCTGCGCGACGAGGGGGTGCTCGACCTCTCGGACCCGTTGGAGAAGCACCTGCCGGGTACCGGAGCGGGCGAGGTGACGATCGCGGAACTCCTCGCGCACACGGGTGGGTTGGGCGCGGAGACACCCGGTGTCTGGTGGGAGCGCAGTTCGGCCTCCCTGCGCCCCGAGCTGAGCGACGTGCTCGGCGACGAGCCCTTCAAGCACCCCGTCGGGCGCCGGCACCACTACTCCAACCCCGGCTACACGCTGCTCGGTTCGCTGGTGGAGGCGCTGCGCGGTGAGCCGTGGGAGGACGTGCTGCGGCGGGAGGTCCTGGAGCCGCTCGGCCTGACCCGCACCAGCGGCCATCCGCAGGCCCCGCACGCCGGTGGCTGGGCGGTCCACCCCTGGGCGGACGTCATGCTGCCCGAACCCACCGAGGACCTGGGGCTGATGGCACCGGCCGGACAGCTGTGGTCCACCACCGCCGACCTGGCGCGGTTCGGCGTCTTCCTGATGCAGGGCGACGACCGGGTGCTCGGCGTGGATTCGGTCCGCGAGATGAGGACCCCGTCGGCGCCTGCGGAGGCCGGGAACTGGGAGCGGACGTACGGCCTCGGGGTGGATCTGGTCGGCGGGAAGGGATACACGCTGGCCGGACACTCGGGCTCGCTTCCCGGGTTCGTCGCGTCGCTGTGGACGAGCGAGAAGGACGGGCTGGCGGCGGTGGTCCTCGCCAACTGCACGTCGGGGCCGCCGGTGGCCCTCGTGGCAGCGGAACTCCTGCAGATCGTGGCGGAGGCCGAGCCGCGCATTCCCGAGCCGTGGAAGCCGCTGCCGGAGGTCGACCCGGCGGTGCTGGAGCTGGCGGGGCCCTGGTACTGGGGGACCAACGTGTCCGTGCTGCGCCTCGCGGCCGACGGCGCGGTCGAGGTGGGGCCGCTGGCGGGTGGGGGGCGCGGTTCGCGGTTCCGGCCCAACGGGGACGGGACGTGGACCGGGCTCGACGGGTACTTCGCGGGCGAGCGCCTTGAGGCCGTCCGGCGGGCGGACGGCTCCGTGAGCCATCTGGACCTCGCGTCGTTCGTCTTCACCCGTGAGCCGTACGAGGCGGGGGCGCCGGTGCCGGGCGGGGTGGACCCGGAGGGGTGGCGCGGGCTCGCGTAGGCCGCCCGGGGTGTCCTGTTTCACGTGAAACAGGACACCTGAAACAGGACACCCCGGCGCACATCGTCGTCACGGCCGGAGCCCGCACGCCGCCGACGCGGTCCGAGTCGAAGCTGGGCCCAAGCAGTCCGAGGTAGGGCTCGAAGTCCACGTGGTCAGAGCTGAAGCACTGGAAGCTCACGCGGTCCGAGCCGAAGCTTGAGCCCACGTGCTCCGAGCCGAAGCGCCCCAGCGGTCAGAGCTGAAGCTTGAAGCCCACGTGCGAGGCCGTGAAGCCCAGGCGCTCGTAGAAGCGGTGCGCGTCGGTGCGCTTGACGTCCGAGGTCAGCTGCACCAGCTGGCAGCCCTGCCGCCGGGACTCGTCGACGGCCCACTCGATGAAGCGGGTGCCGAGGCCGCTGCCCCGCTCGTCCGCGTGCACGCGGACGGCCTCGATGATCGACCGCACCGCGCCCTTGCGGGAAAGGCCCGGCACGATGGTGAGCTGCAGCGTGCCCACCACACGGCCCTCGCGCACGGCGACGACCAGGTTCTGGTTCGGGTCCTCGGCGAGCCGCTGGAACGCCGCCAGGTAAGGCGTGAGGTCGTCCGGGGATTCGCGCTGGGCGCCCAAGGGGTCGTCGGCGAGCATCGCCACGATCGCGGGAATGTCATCGGGCACGGCGGGTCGTATCTCAAGATCTCCCATGGCCGCAGCCTATGCGGCCGCCGATCGGGCGGGCGGACCCAAGCGAGCGGGCCGATAGGGCGCGGACCTGAGCGAGCGAGCGGACCTGAGCGGGCAGGCCGTCCCGGGCAGGCCACCCCGGGCAAGCCGCCCCGGCCAGGCCGCCCCGACGGGTAAGCGCGGACCTAGGCGGGCGTGCGGACCGCCTCGACCGCCTGGACCAGCGGCGCGAGCTCGGGGCTCTTGGCCGCCTCGTCCAGGGCCTCGCGCAGCGCCGCGTCATTGGTGGGGCGGGCTTCGCCGAGGAGCGCGGCTCCGCTCTCGCTGACTTCCGTGTAGATGCCGCGCCGGTCGGTGGGGCACAGGTAGCGCGAGAGGAGTCCGCGCTCCTCGAGGCGGGTGACCAGGCGGGTGGTGGCGCTCTGACTGAGGACGACGGCGTCGGCGACCTGCTTCATCTGCAGATGGCCGCCCTCGCCGTCGTGCTGGCGGTTCAGGACGTCGAGCAGGCTGTACTCCCGCACGCTCAGGCCGTGCTTGGCCTGCAGGGCCCGCTCCACACGGGCCTCGATCTTCCCGTGGAGCAGGGAGAGAGCGCACCAGCCCTGGGCGAGGGCGGTGAGTGCGGGGTCTGTCGCTGTCATGACTGTTCCTCCGTCTTCCTGCGTCCCGGACGCCTTCCTGCGGCTCGGACGGGTCCCGTGTCCCGGGCGACTTCCCCTGTCCGTGACCGGCCGCTGCCCGCGTCCTTGAGCGGCTGCGTCCAGGATAGTCCACCGCTGCAATATCCGGCGCTTGCAATTAACCAGCGCATGCAACTATTGTGGACGCACGTTAAGCGCCCTTGCAACCGTCTGGAAGGTAGTTCCATGCCTCTCGCGCTTCTGGCCCTCGCGATCGGGGCCTTCGGAATCGGCACCACGGAATTCGTGATCATGGGATTGCTGCCGGAGGTCGCGGGTGACTTCGACGTATCCATCCCGACCGCCGGTCTGCTCGTCACCGGCTACGCCCTCGGTGTCGTCGCCGGAGCCCCGCTCATGACCGTCCTCGGCCAGCGGATCACCCGCAAGCGGATGCTGATGCTTCTGATGGGTCTGTTCATCGCGGGCAACCTGCTCTCCGCCATCGCCCCCAGCTTCGGCGTGATGCTCGCAGGCCGCGTCGTCGCCTCGCTCGCCCACGGCGCCTTCTTCGGGATCGGTTCGGTCGTCGCGGCCGAGCTCGTCGCCCCGGAGAAGAAGGCAGGCGCGATCGCCATGATGTTCACGGGTCTGACCGTGGCCAACGTGGTCGGTGTGCCGCTCGGCACGTTCGTCGGCCAGGTCGTCGGCTGGCGCGTCACCTTCGTCATCGTCGCCGCCCTCGGCGTGCTCGGCCTCGCCGGTATCGCCAAGCTCGTGCCGGACCTGCCCAAGCCCGAAGGCGTACGGCTCCGCGACGAGGTGGGCGCCTTCCGGAACGTACAGGTGCTCCTCGCCATGGCGATGACCGTCCTCGGCTTCGGCGGCGTCTTCGCGGCCATCACGTACATCACGCCGATGATGACGGACGTCGCGGGCTACGCGGACTCCTCCGTGACCTGGCTCCTGGTCCTCTTCGGCCTCGGCATGGTCGGCGGCAACCTGATCGGCGGCAAGTTCGCCGACCGCGCCCTGATGCCGATGCTGTACGTCTCGCTCGGCGCCCTCGCGGTCGTGCTCGCCCTGTTCACGGTCACCGCGCACAACAAGGTCGCGGCAGCCGTCTCCGTGGCGCTGATCGGTGCCCTCGGCTTCGCCACCGTGCCGCCGCTGCAGAAGCGGGTCCTCGACCAGGCCGCCGCGGCGCCGACGCTCGCCTCCGCCGCCAACATCGGGGCCTTCAACCTCGGCAACGCCCTCGCGGCCTGGCTCGGCGGCTTCGTGATCTCCGCCGGCTTCGGCTACACGGCCCCGAACTGGGTGGGCGCCGCCCTCGCCGCCTCCGCCCTCGGCCTGGCCGTCCTCTCGGCCGCCCTGGAGCGCCGGTCCACCTCCCCCGGGAAGGTCGTCGCCGGAGCCGTCCCCATGACCGAGGCCCCGACCCCCGTCCACCACTGACCACACCCCGCACGCCCCGATCCGGGCCCACCCCGGGACCCCGCACCACACCCCCGGATCCCCCACCACCTCCGGGCTCCCTCAACGCCCCGGCAGAACCCCCAAGGAGAAACCCCTCATGAGCACCACCCCCACCGCCGCGGTCGCCCCGCTGACCACCAGTGACGCCGAGGTCCTCGTGACCGCCGCCCGCCGCGCCGCCGAGGCCGCGGACGTCACGGTCAGCGTCACCGTCCTCGACGCCGGTGGCCACCTCCTGGCCTTCCGTCGCGACGACCGGGCGGTGCTGATCTCCGGCGAGACCAGCACCCGCAAGGCCTTCACCGCCCTCCAGCTGAACGCCCCGACCGCCGACCTCGTCGACGCGGTGCAGCCCGGCGCGCCGTTCCACACCCTGCCGACCGCCCTCGACCGGCCGTTGCTGTTCATCGCGGGCGGCGTGCCCGTCCACCGCGACGGCCGCCTGATCGGCGCGATCGGTGTCGGTGGCGGCGCCCCCGAGCAGGACCACGAGTTCGCGACGACGGCCGTGCGGAACCTCGCGTAGCGGATGTGACGAAGCCCGCCCTCAAGTGCCGGAAGCGCCATGGCACTTGAGGGCGGGCTTCGACGTGCTCGCGCGTGGCGGGCCGTGGCGTCAGCCCGCGGCGACCGTCAGCGGGGCGAATCGGCGCGTCCAGTCACCGGGCAGCTCCGGGATGCCGTACGTCATCACGGCGTTGAACGCGACGGGCTCCAGGCCGCGTGCCTTGACCCAGGTGAGGAGTTCCTCGTGGCGCACGTCGATGTCGGTGCGCAAGGGACGGTCGGTGTGGGCGCCGAGCGATGCGATGAGCGCCTTCGCCGTCTCCGTGTCCCGGGCGATCAGCGGGCCGACGACGTGCGTCTGCATGTTCGGCCAAGCGCCCGCGTAGCCGATGATCTCGCCGTCGGCCTCCGCGACCCTCAGCTGGTCGGTGAACGCCGGGAGGCGGGTCAGTACATGGGTACGGTCGAGGCCGAAGACCTCTGTGTCGAGCCTGACGAGGGTGGACAGGTCCTCCGCGGTCGCCGCCCGGGTGGTGACACCCGGGGCCTGATCGTCCGAGGTGGCGGGCGTGAAGCGGCCGACGACCATCTCGACGCGGCCGGTCGTCTTGAAGCCGAGCTGTTCGTAGAGGGGACGGCCGCTCGGGGTCGCGTGCAGGGTGAGCGGGGTGGTGCCCGCGGCCTCGATGACGTTGCGCATCAGATGGCGGCCGATGCCCTTGCGGGCATGACGCTCGGCGACCAGCACCATGCCGATCGCCGAGAGTCCGGGGTTCTCATGGGGTCCGTACTGGGTGACGACGCATGCGGCGATCAGGCCGGGGCGGTCGGGGTCGTCGATGCCGTAGCCCGTTCCGGCCGAGAGCAGCAGGCCCCATTTGTGTTCCTCGCGGGGCCAGCCGCGGTCCTCGGACAGATCGGCGCAGGCCGTGAGATCACGGGGAGTCAGCCTGCGGATGGGCAGTGCGGAGAGGGTAGGTGTCGACACGCGGGTCAGGCTGTCTGACGCATGACCTCGGCGTCCACCTTTTTGTGGGTAGAAGCACGCTGCTTTTGGCCAAGTTGTTTCTGGTCAGTGCGGTGGGCGGCGCGCAGGCGCCGACCGCGTCGGGTCAGGCCCCAGGGCTTGAGGACCGAGATGACCGTCATGAACAGATATGCGCTCATCGAGACGATGGGCCCGGCGATGAGGTCGGTCGAGCTGGCCAGCTGCTCTCCGGCGGACACGGTTGTGGCCGCGTCGTTGACACCTGGCCGCAGCGCGAAGGTCGACGCGGTCACGGTGACCAAGGTCAGCCAGAACTTCGTATAGACCCAGCGGTGCTGTGCGAGACCCCAGGGCGTGCCCAGGGAGAGCAGAACCCCGCTCAGCAGCGTGAGGAAGGCCAGTGGCAGCACGAGCCAGTCGGTGAAGACCTTCATCGAGCGGACGGAGGCCTCGATGGTCGGGGCGGAATCGGTGGTGATCGCGGCCGCGGCGAGTGCGACGAGGCCGAGCGTGAGCCCGAGCCAGCCGGCGGAGGCGGCGACGTGGACGACGAGGGTGGCCCGGCGTGCGGGGCGGCGTAGTTTCACGTGAAACACGGTGCCGGGAGCAGCGCGCCGGGGCGTCTGACAGCGGGAGTAACCGCGGGTACTAGCCTCGGCGTACATGGCACGCCTACACCTCTTCGACCTGGACGGCACGCTGCTGTACGGCACCGCCGCGCCCGTGGAGATCTCCCGTCAGCTCGGCCTGGATCGGGAGATCGCGGAGCTGGAGCGGGACTTCGTCGCCGGGCGTATCGACTCCCCTCAGTACGCGGTGCGGGTGCACGAGCTGTGGGCGGATCTGACCGACGCCCATGTGACGGCGGCCTTCGAGGGGGCTCCGTGGCTGGGCGGCATCCAGGACACCTGGGCCGAGATCCGTGCGAACGGCGACTACTGCGCCGTTGTCTCGCTCTCTCCGTCGTTCTTCGTGGAACGCCTGCTGGGGTGGGGCGCCCATGCCGCGTACGGCTCGCTCTTCCCGGCCGTGCCGTTCACCGAGGCGGTGAATCCGGCGGGCATCCTCGACCCGTCGGCCAAGGTGAAGATCGCGAACCGGCTCTGTGAAGAGTTCGGGGTGAGTCCGGCCGATTGCGTTGCGTACGGAGACTCACTGTCCGACCTGGACCTGTTCACCGCGATGCCCGTTTCGGTGGCGGTCAACGCGGATCCGCGGCTGATCGACCTGGCCACACACACGTATGTCGGTCGCGATTTGCGGAAGGCGTACGAATTGGTGCGCACACCGGTAATCGAGGCAATTGATGGGGGTGGAGCCTTGAATTCCGAGTGAAGGAAGGGCACTTGTGTGCTGAGCGGCGGCCGGTATGGTCGACTCCGGTTCAAGCCAGGGGGCGGAGAACGGTTCGAGCCAGGGGCAGGGGAGGCGCAACCGAGGGGGCGCGGACGCAGATCAACAAAGCTTAACGGGGTAGAGAGATCGAGAACCCGTACTTCCGGCTTTGCGCTCCGCACAATGGACGCGGCTGCGAAGCTGCGGATGAGGTGACTGCGGCCAATGTCACATTCTCTCCCTACTTGTCCGTAAGTCTTGGGGCACCGGGGTTCAATGTGATCGGCATGGGCCGACGGGACAGAACGAGGGAAGCACGCACCTTCCGCTGAGTAAGTGCACGACCGACCGAGAGATGTTCGAGGCGAGGCACAGCATGGACGCTCCGACCACCACGTCGGCGGGCAACGGCTCATCCGGGGACAGCGGCGGTTCTGGCGGCTGGTTCACGCCACGCAGGTCACCGGCGCCCCAGGAAGGCGCCCAGGCGCCGCAGACGGCGGAGCAGGCCGGGTCGGCGTCCGAACCCGACGAGGAGCCCAGGGCGGCGCTCTCCGGGCGGCGAGTGTCGGCGATACGCCCCCTCGGCAGACCAGCGGCCACCGACGCGGCGGAGCCGGGTGCGGGCCGAATATCCGCCACGGTGCCCCAGTCGCAGGTGATGTACGCGGATGAGGACGTCGCGCACGAACTGGCCGACGCGCACGATGAGGCCGACGAGCACGACGAGCACGACGAGCACGACGAGCACGACGTGGCCGACGTGGCCGACAGGGACGCGAACGAGGGAGCGCTCGCGCTCGCGGACGTCACCCACGCCGACCCCACCCCCACCCAGTCGACCGCCTCCCCCGACGCCGTCCTCGTCCAGCGCACGATGGCCGAGATCGCACCCGTCTCCGACAAGGTCACCTCGTACTTCTACGCGCTCCTGTTCACCCGCCACCCGGACCTGCGCGTCCTGTTCCCGGCGGCGATGGACACGCAGCGCGACCGGCTGCTCAAGGCGCTGCTCACCGCCGCGGAGAACATCGACCACACCGACGTACTCGTCTCGTACCTGCGCAACCTCGGCCGCGGACACCGCAAGTACGGCACCCAGCCTGAGCACTACCCGGCCGTCGGGGAGTGTCTGATCGGTGCGTTGAGCCGGTACGCGAGCGCCAGTTGGGACGAGGAGACCGAGGCCGCCTGGGTCCGGGCGTACACGACGATCTCCCAGGTCATGATCGACGCGGCGGCCGAGGACGAGCTGCGGGCGCCGGCCTGGTGGTACGCGGAAGTCGTCTCGCACGACCTCAGGACGCCTGACATCGCTGTCATCACCGTCCGCCCCGATCAGCCCTATCCGTTCCTCGCGGGCCAGTACACGAGCCTGGAAACCCCTTGGTGGCCGCGCATATGGCGGCACTACTCCTTCGCCTCGGCGCCCCGCTCCGACGGGCTGCTCTCCTTCCACGTGAAGGCGGTCCCTGCGGGCTGGGTCTCCAACGCCCTGGTGCACCGGGCCCGCCCCGGCGACGTGGTCCGGCTCGGCCCGCCGGCCGGTTCGATGACCGTCGACCACTCGACCGACAGCGGGCTGCTGTGTCTGGGCGGGGGGACCGGCATAGCGCCCATCAAGGCGCTCGTGGAGGACGTCGCCGAGCACGGCAGGCGGCGCCCGGTCGAGGTCTTCTACGGGGCGCGCACCGACCACGACCTGTACGACATCGACACGATGCTGCGCCTCCAGCAGACCCACCCCTGGCTGGCCGTACGCCCGGTCGTCGACAACCGGGCCCAACTGCCCGACGCGGTGCGTGAGTACGGGCCGTGGAACGAGTACGACGCCTATCTCTCGGGCCCGCCCGGGATGATCCGCAGCGGTGTGGACGCGCTGCGGGACGTGGGCATCCCGGTCGGCCGCATCCGGCACGACTCGGTGGAGGAACTGGTCACGGCGGGCGACTGACCCACGAGCCGGGGGGAGCTCACCCCACGGCTGGGCGGTCGGCCCAGGCCCGGGCGGTCAGCCCGGATCAGGACGCTCATCCCGGATCAGGACGCTCAGCCCAGATCAGGGGCGTGCATCGCCCGTACACCCTCGATGTTCCCGTCCAGATAGTGCCGCAGCGACAGCGGCACCAGATGCACCGAGGCGATCCCGACCCGGGTGAACGGCACCCGGACGATCTCGTACTCACCGGCGGGTTCGTCGACCTCGGGGCCGTGCCGCTGGGCGGTGTCCATGGACTCCAGGCGGCAGACGAAGAAGTGCTGCACCTTCACGCCGGTCGCGCCGCCGTCCTCGCCGATGTGCTCGACGGTGTCCACGAAGCACGGCACCACGTCGACGATCTTGGCGCCGAGTTCCTCGTGCACTTCCCGGTGGAGCGCGTCGATGACGGTCGCGTCGTCCTCCTCCACGCCGCCACCCGGAGTGAGCCAGTACGGATCCACGCCGGGCTTGGTGCGCTTGATGAGGATCAGGTCGTCCCCGTCGAGGAGGACGGCACGTGCGGTGCGCTTGACCACGGGTCGGACGGTCATGGGAGAAATGTGGCCCGCACTGTTCCACGTGAAACATCGCGACCCGGCCGGACCGTCCTCATGTCCACTCGGCGGCAGCACGCAGCAGCCATTCGTGCGCCCGCGCGATGTGCGGCATGGCGAGTGTGCCGGTGCGGACGACGAGGAAATAGGTCCGCAGGGGCGGCACCGCCGGTTCGAGCAGCGCGACGACCTCGCCGCTCTTCAGGGCGGTGGCGCACAGATAACGCGGCAGGACGGCGAGCCCGGCGCCCGTGGTCACACAGGAGAGCACGGCCCGCAGATCCGGCACGATCACGGTGCCCGACGCGGCGGGGCGGGAGTCGAAGACAGCGGCCCAGTAGCGCGAGACGAGCGGCAGCGACTCGTGCACCTCGACCAACGGCAGGTTCTCCACCGCGCTCGCGCCCCTGCGGCGCAGCTTGCCGGGGCCGATCCGGGCGGCCCAGTACGGCGCGGCGACCAGGACGTGTTCCTCGTCGCACAGGGGGGTCGCCGTGAGCAGGGCACCGCGCGGTCGGGCCGTGGTGATCGCCAGGTCGTGGTGCCCGGCGGCGAGCCCCTCCAGGACCTCCTCCGCGTTGCCGAACGAGGCGCGCAGCGCGAGGCCCTGGCCGTCGTCGCCGGTCAGCGCGGTGAGGGCGGGCAGGGCACGTTCGGCGGTGAACTCCGGTGGCCCGGCGAGGTGGAGCGTGCGGACCGACGAGTCCTTGTCGATCCCGGTCTCGGCGATCTCGACGAGCGCGTCGAGGTGCGGGGCGGCCTTGTGGGCGAGTTCGTCACCCGTGGTCGTGGGGGTGACGCCGCGGGCCTGGCGCAGGAAGAGCGGGCGGCCCACCTGCCGCTCCAGCGTGCGGATCTGGGAGGTCACCGCTGGCTGGGACAGGCCGAGGAGAGCCGCGGCCCGGGTGAAGGACCCCGCCCGGTGCACGGTCACAAAGGTCCGCAGCAGGGCCAGATCCATGTCGCCACCTACTCCTTCAGCTCCCCCTGTCGGCCCCCGGCGCCCGCCCAACTATAAATTTGTCGATAGGTTGCTGTCGCTACCGTGATTGGACACTGACACAGAGTCAACTAGCCTTGTTCGCGCGGTTCTTCGCGCGCGGAACCGGGACAGTCCGAGCCACGAGGGGGGAGGCTCGGACTGTCCGTTGTGCGTAGCCGGAACGGTTCGCCAGAGCGCGGCGGAAGCTGCGGGGCAGGCCGTGGCGGGAGACGCGGGCCAGGCCGCGGCGAAGGTCCCGTCGTCGGCGGCAGCGGGCTCCGTCAGGCCCTCGCCTCGTCCAGCGCCCGCAGTACGTCCGCCACCAGGTCGTCCGCGTCCTCCGCGCCCGCGGAGAAGCGGATGAAGCCCTCCGGAACCGCGTCCCCGCCCCAGCGGCCGCGTCGCTCGGCCGTGGACCGTACGCCGCCGAAGCTCGTCGCGTCGTCCACGAGCCGCAGCGCGTCGAGGAAACGCTCGGCACGCGCGCGTGAGGGCAGTTCGAACGACACCACGCACCCGAAGCGCCGCATCTGCCGCGCCGCGAGCTTGTACGAGGGGTCGTCGGGCAGGCCGGGATAGCGCAGGCCGGTCACGTCGGCGCGGTCGCGCAGGGCCTCGGCCAGGGCCAGGGCGTTCGCGTTCTGCCGGTCGACCCGCAACTGGAGCGTCGCGAGCGAGCGGTGGGCGAGCCAGGCCTCCATGGGGCCCGGGACGGCCCCGACGATCTTGCGCCAGCGCCGGACGGCGGCCGTCAGCTCGGCGTCGCGGCAGGCCACGTACCCGAGCAGGAGATCGCCGTGCCCGGAGAGCTGCTTGGTGCCGCTGGCCACGGAGAAGTCGGCGCCGAGGTCCAGGGGGCGCTGGCCGAGCGGGGTGGCGAGGGTGTTGTCGACGGCGACCAGGGCGCCGCGCGCGTGGGCGGCGTCGGCGAGGCGGCGTACGTCGCACACGTCGAGGCCGGGGTTGGAGGGCGTCTCGAGCCACAGGAGGCGGGCGCCGTCGAGCACGTCGAGCTGTGCGTCGCCGCCGGTGGGCGCGGTGCGGACCTCGATGCCGTACGCCGTGAGCTGCTCGCGGACCAGAGGCAGCGCCTGATAGCCGTCGTCCGGCAGTACCACGGCGTCGCCCGTGCGGAGCTGGGAGAAGAGCACCGCCGAGATCGCGGCCATGCCGGACGCGAAGACCAGGGTCTCCACGGCGTCGTCCGCGGGGGATTCGAGTTCCCCGATGGCGCGCTCCAGGTGGGTCCACGTCGGGTTCTCGTCGCGGCCGTAGGTGTAGGGGCCGGTCGGCTCTCCGGGGAGGTGGAAGTGCGCGGCGAACACGGGGCCCGGCAGGGTCGGCTCGTACTTCGCCGGTTCGGGGAGGCCGGCCCGCACCGCCCGGGTGCCGTCGCCGGTCGGGGGTGTGGTGCTGCCCGCGTGTGTCGGAGGCGTGGTGCTGTCCGCGCCGGTCAGGGGCGCGCCGGTGCTTTCGTCAGCGTGCGTGGGGGCGGAAGCGCGCCCCGGTATCCGCTCCTCGTCCGTCATGCCGCTCGTCCCTCCACCACGTCCCGTACCGCGTCGAGCAGGCCCTCGCTCGCCGCCTCCACCATTGTCAGGCACTCCGCGAAGCCGTCGGCGTCGCCGTAGTAAGGGTCGGGAACGTCCAGGTCGCCGTCGGCCTCCGGGTCGTAGGAGCGCAGCAGGCGCACCTTGTCGGCGTCCGCGGGGGTGGGAGCGAGGCGGCGCAGGGTGCGCTGGTGGCCGCGGTCGAGGGCGATGACCAGGTCGCGTCCGGCGAACCAGTCCGCCTGGAACTGGCGGGCCGCGTGGCCGGTCTCGTAGCCCGCGGACTTCAGTACGGCGTCGGTGCGGGGGTCGGCGGGGTCGCCCTCGTGCCAGCCGTCGGTGCCCGCGCTGTCCACCACGACGAGTCCGTCCAGGCCCGCGTCACGGACGAGGGTGCGGAAGACCGACGCGGCCATGGGCGAGCGGCAGATGTTGCCGGTGCAGACGAAGCACACGGCGTACGGCGCGGGGACGGAGCCGGTGGACGGCGCGGGCGTGGAGGCGTGGGGCATGGGGTGGGGTCAGTCCTTGTGGTCGGGGAGGGCCATGTTCATCGCCCAGGAGACGATCGAAATGATCAGGCCACCCAGTACGGCGGTCCAGAACCCCTCGACGTGGAAGCTGACGTCGAGCTTGTCGGCCAGCCACGAGGTGAGTAGCAGCATCAGGGCGTTGACCACCAGTGTGATCAGGCCGAGGGTCAGGACGAACAGGGGGAAGGTCAGGACCTGCACCACGGGCTTGACGACGAAGTTCACCAGGCCGAACAGCAGGGCGACGACGAGCAGCGTGAGGGTCTTCTCGCCCGTGCTGTCGCCGGTGAGCGTGATCTTGTCGAGCAGCCACACGGCCACGGCCAGGGCTGCCGCGTTGGCGATCGTCTTGACTACGAAATTCTTCATGTGTCTGATCGTGGCAGACGTGACGAAACAGTGGTCGGTCCACGACCTGGGGCAAGGGGCGCAGAAGAGCGATGAAGGCATTCCGACTGGACGAGCTGGAAGCGGAGCGGGCCGCCAACGACGGCGCGTATCTGCAGTTTCTGCGGGAGCGGAACATGTCGGTCGGGCTCTACGCGCTGGACGCGGGCGACAGCGACCCGCAGCAGCCGCACCGGCAGGACGAGGTGTACATGGTGGTGAGCGGCCGTGCGTCGATCACGGTCGGGATGGAGACCACGGAGGTCGCGCGCGGCAGTGTCGTGTACGTGCCGGCCGGAGTGCCCCACAAGTTCCACCACATCAGCGAGGACCTGCGGGTTCTCGTGGTGTTCTCGCCGCCGGAGCGGTGAGGCGGCTTGTGGGTGCCCGGCTCTCAGGGCCGCGGCCTCAGGGTTCCCTAGGGGGCGAGTCAGGGGAGGACAAGGGATCGCACGGCCCCGAACTGGCTTTTTCCGACCTAGCATCGAATGCGTGAAGTGGGAAATCTGCACAGGAGCGGAGTTTCCCGGCGGTCGCGGAGATCCCGTGGCACCGCGACAGCTGTCGTAGCGCCGTCGAAGCGCGGGCGGTAACAGAATCTGCGGAGAAAGGTGAGGACGAGGGCAATGCGAGAGATCTTCGCGGGTATGCCGTGGTGGGTGAAGTGGATCGCGGTGCCGGTCATCGCGCTGGTGGTCTTCGGCGGGCTGATAGCGAGCGTCGTCGGCTTCGTCTTCGGCCTGCTCTTCAAGCTGCTGCTGTTCGTGGCCCTGGTGGGCGGACTTGTCTACGTCGTACGGAAGTTCATATCCAGCTCGTCCTCGTCCCGAAGCGACTGGTGAAGTTCTGTAGCGACTGGTGAAAGGGAAAGCAAGGGTTCCCTCCCCAGGGGGAAGTTTTCTGTCACAGCGCCCCTCACCGGTGGCCAAGGGTTAGAGTCCGAAAACCGACGCGGGGGGCGATCCCCGTAGGCGGGCCCACTACCCCCACTCGTCTGCCTCCGGGCGCGGGTGGTCCCCCCTGTGCTTCGGGAGTGACCCATGGCCTCGGTTGACGACGCGCCCCCGGACGTCCGGTCCACCGATCCCGAAGGCGAAGCCGTTTCGGGCGAAGGACCGTCAACTCCCGCGAGCAGAGGGCTCCTTACGGGCAGCAGCCCCGGAGCACTCTCCGACGCCGCCCCCTCTGGCGTCGGACCCACACTCATCGGCTCCGTGCAGCGGGCGATGCGCCTCCTGGAGGCGGCCGCCACGCACCCCGCCGGAGCCCCCGCGAAGCAGCTGGCCCGCGAGGCGGGCCTGGCCCTGCCGACCGCGTACCACCTGCTGCGGACCCTGAGCCACGAGGGCTATCTGCGCCGGGAGAAGGGCGTGTTCCTGCTCGGCGACGCGGCGGAGCGGCTGAGCGCGGGAGCGGTGGAGCAGAACCGCCGAGCCATGATCGGCGAAACCCTGGAGCACTGGCGCGACGCCATCGGCGTGCCCGTGTACTTCGCCATCTACCGCGAGGGCGAGATCGAGATCGTGTCCGTCGCCGACACCTCGGGCAATCCGGCCGTCGAGGAGTGGGCCGACTTCCGCGAGACCGGTCACGCCCACGCGATCGGGCAGTGCCTCCTCGCCCAACTCGACGACGCGGCACGGCGGGACCACCTCGACCGCCACCCGGTCCGCTCGCTCACCCCGAACACGGTGCGTGACGACCGGGCGTTCCTGAGGCGGCTGGAAGCGGTGGGGCGGATGACGCCCGTGGCGGAGTATCAGGAGTACGCGCTCGGGACGGTCTGCGCCGCGCTCCCGGTCACGGTGGGCACCACCGCGGCCACGGTGGCGATCTCCGTTCCGTCGTCGCAGGCGGGCCGTCTGGTGCCGGCGACACGGCTGTTGCAGGAGGAACTCGGAAAGCTACTAAGGACACTCGCCTTCTCTATCAGCATCTGAAAACTCACTCCTTGTGATCTGGTGTGCACGTTAAGCAAGATGCCATGAGTGTCAGGGAGTTGGTTCCTGCCACCACCAGGCCAAATGACGGGGTAGGCGGCGATGCGCGAGTCGGTGCAGGCAGAGGTCATGATGAGCTTCCTCGTTTCGGAGGAGCTGTCGTTCCGCATCCCGGTGGAGCTGCGGTACGAGACGCGCGATCCCTACGCCGTGCGGCTGACCTTCCACCTCCCCGGCGACGTCCCGGTGACCTGGGCCTTCGGGCGGGAACTCCTGGTCGACGGGGTGAGCGGGGCGTGCGGTGACGGGGACGTGCGGATCGCGCCGATCGACTCCGAGCACTCCGACGAAGTGCTGATCCGGCTTCAAGTGGGCCAGGACCAGGCACTGTTCAGGGTGGGCATCCCGCCGCTGCTCGCCTTCCTCGACCGGACGGACAAGCTGGTGCCGCTGGGGCAGGAGCGGACGCTGGTGGACTTCGAGACACACCTCGACGAGGCCCTGGACCGGATCCTCGCGGAGGAGCAGAGCGCGGGCTGAAGGGCGGCCGGTTCCTCAAAGGCACTGGCTGTTGGCAGATCGGGGCATTTCATGGCATCGCCGCTGCGGGGTGTCACGTCTTGCGGCGGCGGCCCTTTCCGGCGAGGGAGGGGCGGCGGGGCGCCGGTCGGGCGGAGGGGGCCGTGGGCGCGGTGCCGGACGGCGGGGCCGTGGGGGCCTCCGCCGGGGCGGGGCCGGGGCCTGAGCGGTCGGCGGAGACGACCAGGGCCGCGAGAGCGGTGGTGACGGGGACGGAGGCGACGAGGCCGATGGAGCCGATGAGGGTGCGGACGATCTCCTCGGCGACCAGCTCGCTGTTGGCGACGGTGCCCACGCTGCTCTGGGCGATGGAGAAGAGCAGCAGAAGGGGCAGGGCGGCGCCCGCGTAGGCGAGGACGAGGGTGTTGACGACCGAGGCGATGTGGTCGCGGCCGATGCGGATGCCCGCGCGGTACAGGCCGCGCCAGCCCATCGACGGGTTGGCCTGGTGCAGCTCCCAGACCGCGGAGGTCTGGGTGACGGTGACGTCGTCGAGGACGCCGAGCGAGCCGATGATGACGCCCGCGAGCAGCAGGCCGCTCATGTCGATGTCGGGATAGAGGCCGTGGATCAGACCGGTGTTGTCGTCCGTGTTGCCGGTCAGGGAGGCCCAGCCGATGAACAGGGAGCCGAGCAGTCCGATGAGCAGGAGGGAGATCAGGGTGCCGAGCACCGCGACCGAGGTGCGTGCCGTCAGGCCGTGGCACATGTAGAGCGCGCACAGCATGATGGCGCTCGCGCCGATCACGGCGACGACCAGGGGGTTCGAGCCCTGCAGGATCGCGGGGAGGATGAAGAAGGTCAGGACCAGGAAGCTCACCGCGAGGGCGACCAGGGCCATGACGCCGCGCAGCCGTCCCACCACGACGACGGCCAGGGCGAAGATGCCGGCGAGCAGGGCCATCGGGAGCTTGCGGTTCACGTCGGTGACCGAGTACTGCAGGTCCTTGGGGGCCTTGGGCTCATAGGCGACCACCACGTCCTGGCCGGCGCGCAGTTGCCGGGGCGAGTCGGGCTGGACGATCTCCGTGAAGGTGCGGCCCTTGTCCGGGCCGCTGGTGACCTTGACCGTGGCCCGGCCGCAGGTGCCCTCCGCGCGGGACTGCGCGGACTGGCCCTCGGCGGTGGAGGTGTCGCCGTTGGGCGGGGTCTGCGAGGCGTTGAGGTCCTTGCAGGGGAGCTTCTCCAGCTTCGTCACGGTCGCCGACTGGGTCTGCCGGTCGAAGCCGACGCCGGTGCGTTCGTGGGCCGGGGCCCCGCCGGGCCACAGCACCACGAGGCCGACGAGGACCGCGGTGGCGAAAGGGATCAGGACGGCGGCGATGACCTTGCGCAGATGCTGGGACACGGGGGCGGCGGGGCCGTGGTTGTGGGAGTGGCCGTGGGGGTGGCCGTGCGGCTCCGGGGCGGGGGGTCCGGTGGGCGGCTGTGTGGTGGTCACGGCCCGATCATCGCAAGAACGGCGGGGGCCCTCTGTTCACCGCGCCCGACAGGACGCTAGCGTGGAGGCACCTTTGCAATCGCGGGAGCTCGGAGCACCGGGCTGAGAGGGCGCTGACCTCCGTACGAACGGCCACGAACCGGTTCGTACCGTACGGAAGCCGCTGCGTCGACCGCCGAACCTGTTACCGGGTAATGCCGGCGTAGGGAGTAGGTCTCATGACCACATCGGACGCACGCACGCCTGCCTCCAGCACGCCCGAGGGCGCGGAGGCCGGGAAGTCCATCGGCTGGCACAAGGCGTACGTCGAGGGCTCGCGCCCCGACCTGCGGGTGCCGGTCCGCCAGGTGCACCTCACCAACGGCAAGGCCGTCACGCTGTACGACACCTCGGGTCCGTACACCGACCCGTCGGCCGAGACCGACGTCCGCCGCGGCCTGCCGCCGCTGCGGGAGAACTGGATCATCGCCCGCGGCGACACCGAGGAGTACGCGGGCCGCCCGCCCCGTCCCGAGGACGACGGCATCAAGCACACCTCGCCGCGCGGCGGGCTCAAGAACCTCGACGCGGTCTTCCCCGGCCGCCCGCGCCAGCCGCGCCGGGGCCGCCAGGGACAGACGGTCACGCAGCTCGCGTACGCCCGTCGCGGCGAGATCACACCCGAGATGGAGTTCATCGGGATCCGCGAGAACATGGACCCCGAGATCGTGCGCGCCGAGGTCGCCGCGGGCCGTGCCGTGATCCCGGCGAACGTGAACCACCCGGAGATCGAGCCGATGATCATCGGCAAGAAGTTCCTGGTGAAGGTCAACGCCAACATCGGCAACTCCGCGGTCACCTCCTCCATCGAGGAGGAGGTGGACAAGATGACCTGGGCGACCCAGTGGGGCGCCGACACGGTCATGGACCTGTCCACAGGGCGCAACATCCACACGACCCGCGAGTGGGTCCTGCGCAACTCCCCCGTGCCCATCGGCACCGTGCCGCTCTACCAGGCCCTGGAGAAGGTCGACGGCAGGGCCGAGGAGCTGAGCTGGGAGATCTACAAGGACACGGTCATCGAGCAGGCCGAGCAGGGCGTGGACTACATGACGGTGCACGCGGGCGTGCGCCTTCCGTACGTCCCCCTGACCGCCAACCGCAAGACCGGCATCGTCTCGCGCGGCGGCTCGATCATGGCGGCGTGGTGCCTCGCGCACCACAAGGAGAGCTTCCTGTACGAGCACTTCGAGGAGCTGTGCGAGATCCTCGCGGCGTACGACGTGACGTACTCGCTCGGCGACGGGCTGCGCCCCGGTTCGATCGCGGATGCCAACGACGAGGCGCAGTTCGCGGAGCTGCGCACGCTCGGGGAACTCAACCAGATCGCCAAGCGTCACAACGTACAGACGATGATCGAGGGCCCCGGTCACGTCCCGATGCACAAGATCAAGGAGAACATCGACCTCCAGCAGGAGATCTGCGAGGAGGCCCCGTTCTACACGCTCGGCCCGCTCACCACGGACATCGCGCCCGCCTACGACCACATCACCTCCGGCATCGGCGCCGCGATGATCGGCTGGTGGGGCACGGCGATGCTCTGCTACGTCACGCCCAAGGAGCACCTCGGCCTGCCCAACCGCGACGACGTGAAGACCGGCGTCATCACGTACAAGATCGCGGCACACGCGGCGGACCTCGCCAAGGGCCACCCGGGCGCACAGGACTGGGACGACGCCCTCTCCGACGCCCGCTTCGAGTTCCGCTGGGAGGACCAGTTCAACCTGGCCCTCGACCCGGTCACGGCACGGGAGTTCCACGACGAGACGCTGCCCGCCGAGCCCGCGAAGACGGCCCACTTCTGCTCGATGTGCGGGCCGAAGTTCTGCTCGATGAAGATCTCCCAGGACATCCGGCGCGAGCACGGCACGACGAAGACGGAGATCGAGGAGGGCATGGAACAGAAGTCGAAGGAGTTCGCGGCCGCTGGGAACCGGGTGTATCTGCCGCTGGCCGACTGAGTGTGGCTGACGGCTACGGCTGACGGATACCTGGACCGGTGATTGGGGGAAGGCGGTACCCCCGTCCCGGGGAGATCGGCAGACTGGTCGTATGACTGCCAGTTCCTTGAGCAAGGGTGCCAATCTTCCCGTCGGTTCAGCGGTGGTGCGTGTGGCGCTCGACTGGGGTGAGGGGGCCGGTGGGCCCACCGCCGATGCCTCGGCGCTGCTGCTCACCGCGGCCGGGCGCGTGCGTGACGACGCTGACTTCGTCTTCTACAACCAGCCTCGGCACGCGTCCGGCGCCGTGCGGCACCTGGGGAAGCAGAGTGCCGCCGGCGTCACCACGGACACGGTCGAGGTGGACCTGGGTTCCCTGGAGTCCGCCGTCGAGCGGGTGTTGCTGTGCGCCTCGGCCGACGGTGGGACGTTCGGGCAGCTGACCGGGCTGACGTTGCGGTTGCTCGACGCTTCGACAGGTGGGGAGTTGGCGCGCTTCGAGATGACCGCCACGTCGGAGACGGCGTTCATAGGTGGTGAGTTGTATCTGCGGGGCGGGCAGTGGAAGTTCCGTGCGGTGGGGCAGGGGTACGACTCCGGGCTCGCCGGGCTCGCCACCGACTTCGGTATCACTGTCGATGAGGAGCCGGCTGCGGCGGCGCCGCCCGTTGCCCCGGCGCAGCCTGTTGTTCCGGCGCAGCCGGTGGCGTCCGTTGCGCCTGTGGCCCCTGTCGCGCCCGTCCCCCCGGCCCCGCCCGTCGCCCCAACCGCGCCCCCGGCCCAACCCTCCACCCCCCGCCTCACCAAGGGCGAGGAGCACCTCCCCGTCGACATGCGCAAGCGCCTCTCGCTGCGCAAGGAGCAGGTGGCGGTCAGCCTGCGCAAGCGCGGGGCGGAA
Organism: Streptomyces sp. NPDC127108; assembly: GCF_042677545.1. Classification (NCBI taxonomy): domain Bacteria; kingdom Bacillati; phylum Actinomycetota; class Actinomycetes; order Kitasatosporales; family Streptomycetaceae; genus Streptomyces; species Streptomyces sp. NPDC127108. The sequence goes on from NZ_JBHXTE010000025.1 coordinate 39,725, forward strand.
GGGGTCACGGCGCGCGTCATTCTCGTACTCGATGCCTCCGGGTCCATGTCGTTCCTGTACTCCAAGGGCATCGTGGCCGACGTGGTGGAGCGGATGGCCGCCGTGGCCGCGCAGTTGGACGACGACGGGGAGATGCAGGCCTGGACGTTCGCCTCGCATCCGGCGCGGCTGCCCGATCTGCGCATCGGGGAGCTGCCGGACTGGCTGAAGTTCCACGTCCGCGTCGGGGAGGTGGGCATCTTCCGCCGGGGCAAGCGGAAGAAGGGCCTGCGGGACGACCAGGTCGACATGCGGGACGTGGGTATCCAGAACGAGGAGCAGCGGGTGATCGCCCAAGTGCGGGCGTACGTACGGGAGAACCCGGCCGCCGCGCCCACGCTGGTGCTGTTCTTCTCCGACGGGGGCGTCTACCGCAACAACGAGATCGAGCAGGAGCTGCGGGACGCCGTGGAGGAGCCGATCTTCTGGCAGTTCGTGGGGCTCGGCAAGTCCAACTACGGGGTCCTTGAACGGTTCGACACGCTGCCGGGCCGTCGCGTGGACAACGTCGGGTTCTTCGCGGTGGACGACATCAGCACGGTGCCGGACCCGGAGCTGTACGACCGGCTGCTGTCCGAGTTCCCGGACTGGATCAAGGCGGCGAAGCGGGAGGGAATTCTCTGAGGGCGCACGGAGCCCAGGGCACGGTGCGGGCAGGCCTTCGCGCCGCCGTCCGCCGACAGCGGCGCACCGAAGCCCCACCACGGGGGCTTCCGGCCCGTGTGCGACCGGCCGACCGCCGTCGGCCGTCCTCTCCGGTGCCGGTTTCCTGACTGACCGGCGTCCGGTTCATGTCTCCCGGCGACCGGCCTGATCCAGTCGCCGGGCGGCCTCGCGGAGGGTCCGCGGGGCCCGGGCTACTCCGGTGGGTGCTCGGGGCCGCCGTAGTCCGGACTGGAGAAGTCCGGGCTGCTGTAGCTCGGGCGGGTCCCGGTTGTCGAGCCGCCGTCCGGGCTGCTGAATCCCGGCCTGTGATAGCCGAGTTGGGGCATGCGCCCCGCCGGTCCGGCCGAGGACGCGCGGGCCGCGGACGCCGCCTTGGTGTCCGGGTCCGTGAGCGCCTCGCGCAGGAAGGGCAGGATGCCACGCTCCAGGAGCGCCTGGCACCAGGCTTCCCTGGCCCGGTCCACCTCTTCGTTCCGCTCGTTGTGCGAGCCTGCCTGGAGGGAGGTGGAGCCGTTGCGCAGGGCGGTAAGCAGCAGGCCTACCGCGGCGACCAGGATGGCGCCCGCCGTGAGCGCGCCGAACAGCCACCCCGCGGTGAGCAGGGTGTCCGCGAAGGCGGGCTCGGGGTCGAGCATCTTCAGGATGTAGCCGACGAGCAGGAAGATCGCGGCGGCCGTCCCGGCGAGGACGGGCGCGAGCACCGCGATCACGGCGACCAGTCCGGCGCCCGCGGTTTCGGTGACCTCGCCCATGGTGGTGGCGAGGCTGATACCGCCGGAGCCCGACTCGGTCGTGCTGGACCTGGATCCGTTCCCTTCACGGATCGATGTGGAGGATGAGGGTCCGGGGTCGCGCAGTTCCTCACGGACCTTCACGTAGTGGTGATACTCGGTCGCGGCGGCGGCCGTGATCAGTGCGGTGGCGTTGAGAGCCATCGTGCGCAGTTGCTCGGGGTTGAGTCGCTGGCCCACCGCGGCCAGCTCCGGGCGGTTCGGTGCGGTGCGCAGCGCCTCATCGAGGACCCGCTCGTACTGGGGGCGGTCCTCATTGAGCAGGTGTGGAGCGCTGTTCATGTGCATCCCCCGATGCTCCGTAGGGCTTGGGGCTCGCATGACTACGAGCCGTCGGGCAGAAACGGAGGGGAGCCTGCTACGGATAAGGCGATGGTAGAGCGGTGACGGCACGCGGTGACAGGGGTTAACCAGAATTGGCCCGCTGGCCAGCGAGATCCTGCTAACGGGGCACGTGCCGCGTGAACGTTCAGTTCTCCAGCGGGAGTCGGCAGACCAGCAGCTTTCCGGCCATGGTCACGCCGCCGTCCATGGCGATGGCCAGTCCGTCGGCGTAGACGTGCGGGCCCTCGATGACCGGGCGGCCGTCGTCGTCGCCGTCGTACTCGGAGCCGACCTCGCCGAGGAGGTACGGGATGGGGCTGTGGCCGTGGACGATGCGGGTGCCGCCGTACATGTCGAGGAGTTCGCGTACGGCCGCGGGGCCGGAGTCGTCGCGGAAGGCGAAGCGCTTGGTGAACTTGCGGAACAGGTCCCAGTATTCGTCCGCGTCGTTGCGCGTGAGCGCCTCGTGGATGGTGTCGTTGACCTCTTCGATGGAGTCGCCGTAGTCGAGGTAGGCGGTGGTGTCGGAGTGCACGAGCAGATGCCCGTCCGCCTCCTCGATGGCGTCGAGGCGGGCCATCCACTGCAGGTGGTGGTCCTCCAGGCGCTCCATGTCGGTCTTCTGGCCGCCGTTGAGGAGCCAGGCGGCCTGGAACGTGGCGGTGCCCGCGCCGGAGTTGACCGGGGTGTCGCCGAACTTCTTGGCGCCGATGAGCAGCAGTTCGTGGTTGCCCATGAGCGCCTTGCAGTAGCCGCCCGCGGCGGCGGCCTCCGCGGACAGGCGCATGACCAGGTCGATGACGCCGATGCCGTCGGGGCCGCGGTCGGTGAAGTCGCCGAGGAACCACAGCCGGGTGTTGCCCGCGGACCAGTTCAGGTCCGCGTCGATCAGGCCCTTGGCGGTGAGGGCGGCGATGAGTTCGTCCAGGTAGCCGTGCACGTCGCCGACGACGTACAGCGGGCCCATGCCCTCCGCGTCGGGCGCGGGCGGCGGCTCGGGCATCTCGCGGATCTCGACCTGCACGGTGTCGCCGCGGTTGATGATGGGCAGATCGCGCTCGGTGGGCGTATAGCCGTCCGGGGTCTCACCGGCGGAGCCGGGGTGCGCGGGCGCGTTCTGCGCCGTGGGGCGCGTGGGAGCGGCGTGCGCCACAGCGTGCGCCGGACCGGGCTGTGCGACCGGACCGGGCTGTGTCACGGAACCGGGCTGTGCCACGGGTCGGGCGGCCGACTGCTGCGTCTGTACGGGGGCGGGGGCGGCGGCGCCGAGAGGCTCCACCGGACCGGCCTGGGCGGGTACGTGGGCGGCGAGGCGGGTGGGCGCCTGGGGGGCGGTGTGCCCGGGGGCCTGACCTACGGCGGAGCCCTGTCCGGCGTGGGACGCCTGCCCCTGCCCGGCGACGGGGCCCTGGTGGCCGACGGGAGCCTGCCCGGCCGCCGGAGGCACCTGCCCGGCACCCTGCCCAAGTCCGGCCTCCTGCGCAGCCCCCCGCTGCTCAGAAACCTGCTGCCCAGCGACCTGCTGCCCAGAAACCCGCTGCCCAGCGACCTGCTCGGCCACGGACTCCTCGGCCTCGACGGCCTCCGCGACACCCCGGCCGGACTCACGGACGCCTTCATAGACGTACGCGGGCACGCGGAAGTCGCGCAGCGTCGCCGTCCGCACCTCGGGTCCCTGACCGGCCCCCTGAGTCATCGACCCCTCCACCACCATCGCGCCGCATCTGCACCGGGATCGGACTGCCTGGTCGCAGTGGCCCGCGGTGTCGTCCGCCCATCATAGGAATGCGGCTGTCCCTGTGTGGTGCACCAGGGGTGGTGAATCGGTGCCGAGCCCCAGTTCACCGCGGTTTTCTCCCGAATTGGCCCGAGGTTTCCCCCTCTTTTCCCGCAGGTCGCGGGCCTCGGGCCGGTCGTCGGTGAGGTCAGCCCTGGCCGGGCGACCGCGGCGGGCTGACCGTCGTACGTGGCGGACGTCGCTCGGACGAGGTGCGCACGATGAGTTCGGTCGGTATCACCTGCTCGATGGGCCGGCCCGCGTCGAGGCCCTCGATGGCGTCGATGAGGAGTTGGACGACGGCGGTGCCGATCCGCCGGGGTTTCAGGGAGAGCGTGGTGATGGGCGGCTCGGTGGTGGCGTACACGGTCGACTCGCTGCAGCACACGAGCAGCAGGTCGTCCGGTACGCGAAGCCCGTAGCGGCGGGCCGCGGCGAGCAGGTCGGTGCCGTTGGGGTCGAACAGGCCGTACACGGCGTCGGGCCGGTCGGGTCGGGCGAGCAGTCGGTCGGCGGCGACGGCGCCCGCGCACGGGTCGTGCGCGGGGTAGGACTCATACACCGGATCCTGACCCACGCGCTCGCACCAGCGCAGATAGGCGGTGGTGGAGAGATGGGTGTAGGTGTCCGTGGTGGTGCCGGTGAGGAGGCCGATGCGGCGCGCCCCGGCGGCCGCGAGGTGTTCGAGGATCTCCAGGACCGCGGCCTCGTGGTCGTTGTCGACCCAGGCCGTGACCGGCAGCGACCCGGCGGGCCGCCCGTCGGAGACCACCGGAAGCCCCTGTCGCACCAGCTCGCTGACCACCGGGTCGTGGTCGGAGGGGTCGACGACGACGGTGCCGTCGAGGGCGACGTTCGACCACACGTCGACCGGGCTGCGGCGCGAGGTGGCGGGGAGGATGACCAGGGCGTAGCCCCGGGCGAGGGCGGCCGAGGTCGCGGCTCTCGCCATCTCCGCGAAGTACGCGAATTCCGTGAAGGTGAAAGGTTCATCCCCGTACGTCGTCACGGTGAGGCCGATGAGGCCCGACTTCCCGGTACGGAGTGTTCGGGCCGCGGCCGACGGGCGGTAGCCCAGGCGGTCGGCGACCTCGCGGACATGGCGTCGCGTGGCGTCGGGCAGCCGCCCCTTGCCGTTGAGCGCGTCGGAGACAGTCGTGATCGAGACACCGGCTGCGGCGGCGACGTCTCTGATGCCTGCTCGGCTCTGCCGGTTGCCCCGGCGGGCGGTCTCCGCTCGGCTCACCTGGTGCTTCCCTGCTGCTGTCATGGCGAGCCGATAGTAGGGCTCATGAGGGTGGGTAGTGCGGACGCATATGCACCCGTTGACAGGCACGTTTCTGCATGGCGGAAAACACCCAATGACCTTCGAAACAAAGGGAGTTGGGCGTTCAGGGAGGTATCGCTCCCTTGTCGTCGCGCAGGGGCCTGCCAAATGGCCGAGGTCTCGAAGAGGTCTCAACTCACCTTTACGGGTGATGCGCGCCACGGGGTGAGCCACCGGCGCACGCGGCCGAGCGGAGCGCTCCCCCCTGTTTCGGGCGCTGCCGCCCCCGGGGGAACGGCTTCCGGTGTACGTCCCCGGCGGCCGCTGCGTACGGTGGCAGGGGGCCCCGCGCGGCCGCGGCTCAAACCTGGCGCCGCCCGGCCCGCAGGCGCCCTGCCCAGCCGGGAGCCGTCACCCCATTCGCAGGGGCGTCGAATCCTCATAGGGTGAGAATCATTGAAGACCGGATGATCACGAGGAGGACCGCGGTGAGCGAGACGAGCCCGAGGCTGCGCGCCGAGCTGGAGGGTATCCCCGCCTACAAGCCGGGCAGGAACGCCGAGACCGGCGAGGGTGGCGGCCCCGTCGTGTACAAGCTGTCCTCCAACGAGAACCCCTACCCGCCGCTGCCCGGAGTCATGGAACGCGCGATTACGGCGGCCGGCTCCTTCAACCGATACCCGGACTACGGCTGCGACCGCCTCCTGAACGAGATCGCGGACCGCTTCGGGGTGCCCGTCTCGCACGTCGCCACCGGCGTCGGCTCGGTCGGCCTCTCGCAGCAGCTGGTCACGGCGACGGTCACGCCGGGCGACGAAGTGGTGTACGCCTGGCGGTCCTTCGAGGGGTACCCGGTCGTCACCACGGTCGGCGGCGGCAAGTCCGTGATGGTGCCGCTGGCGCCGGGAGAGGTCCACGACCTCGACGCGATGGCCGACGCGATCACCGACCGCACCCGCCTGATCTTCGTCTGCAACCCGAACAACCCCACCGGCACGGTCGTCAAGAAGGCCGACCTGGTGCGGTTCCTGGACCGGGTGCCGAAGAACATCCTGGTCGTGATCGACGAGGCGTACGTGGAGTTCGTCCGCGACCCCGAGACGCCCAACGGCCTCGAGCTGTACCGGGACCGGCCGAACGTCTGCGTCCTGCGCACCTTCTCCAAGGCGTACGGCCTCGCCGGTCTCCGGGTCGGCTTCGCGATCGCCCACGAGCCGGTGGCCGCGGCGCTGCGCAAGACCGCGGTGCCGTTCGGCGTGAACCAGCTCGCGCAGGACGCGGCCGTGGAGTCGCTGCGGTCCGAGGACGAGCTGCTCGGCCGCGTGGGCGCGCTGCTCGGGGAGCGGACGCGGGTGCAGGACGCGCTGCGGGGGCAGGGCTGGACGGTGCCCGAGACCCAGGCGAACTTCGTCTGGCTGCGTCTTGGCGACCGGACGGTGGACTTCGCGGCCGCCTGTGAGACGGCCGGAGTGATCGTGCGGCCGTACCCGGGCGAGGGCGTCCGGGTCACGATCGGCGAGACCGAGGGCAACGACATCTTCCTGAAGACGGCGGAGGCGTTCCGCAAGGAGCTCTAGCCCTCCCGGTCGGGGAGAGGACGTGTGAACGCGCGAGGTGGCGGCGGGCTACCTCGCGCGTTCTGTTGTGCGGGCCCTCGCGGCCGCGCGCGGTGGCTGCGGGCCGTGCGACGGCTGCGAGGCGGCCGCGGGGTGGCCGGTCATCGCCCCTCCTGGCCCGTTCCCGCCGGTAAGGGGGACCCCCCTGACGAACGTCGACCGTACGTGCGACATAATGCTTGTGAATGTGAACGCGTTCACAAGCGTGTCCCAGTTGCTCCAGGGATGTCTATGACATAAGGGGCAAACTGCCGCGTAGACCACGGCACGTAAGGAGAAGTCGACGTGGACCTGGCTCTGGCGCCGGAAACACTGGCGCGATGGCAGTTCGGCATCACCACCGTCTACCACTTCCTCTTCGTCCCCCTGACGATCTCCCTGGCCGCCCTCACGGCGATCCTCGAGACGGCGTGGGTGCGGACGGGCAAGGAGCACTACCTCAGGGCGACCAAGTTCTGGGGCAAGCTGTTCCTGATCAACATCGCGATGGGCGTCGTCACCGGCATCGTGCAGGAGTTCCAGTTCGGCATGAACTGGTCCGACTACTCACGCTTCGTCGGGGACGTCTTCGGCGCCCCGCTGGCCTTCGAGGCCCTGATCGCCTTCTTCTTCGAGTCGACGTTCATCGGCCTGTGGATCTTCGGCTGGGACAAGCTCCCGAAGAAGCTGCACTGCGCGACGATCTGGATGGTGTCGATCGGCACGGTCCTTTCGGCGTACTTCATCATCGCCGCGAACGCCTTTATGCAGCACCCGGTCGGCTACAAGATCACCGAGCGGGACGGCAAGAAGCGCGCCGAGCTGACCGACTTCGCGAAGGTGCTGTTCCAGGAGACGACGCTCGTCAACTTCTTCCACGTCATCGCGGCGACCATCCTGGTCGGCGGCGCCTTCATGACCGGCATCGCGATCTTCCACCTGCGCAAGAAGCAGCACATCCGCACCATGCGGATGTCGCTGCGGCTCGGCCTGGTCACCGCGTTCGTCGGCACCCTGCTCACCGTGATCAGCGCCGACACCCTCGGCAAGGTGATGTACGAGCAGCAGCCGATGAAGATGTCGGCCGCCGAAGCCCTGTGGGAGTCGGAGAAGCCGGCGCCGTTCTCGCTCTTCGCGTACGGCGACGTCGCCAAGGGCCACAACGAGGTCGCCATAGAGATCCCCGGGGTGCTCTCCTTCCTCGCGAAGAACAACTTCAGCGCGGAGATCCCCGGCATCAACGACCTCAACAAGGAAGCCCAGGAGAAGTTCGGGCCCGGCGACTACCGGCCCAACATCCCCACCGCGTACTGGTCCTACCGCTGGATGATCGGCTTCGGCGGCGTCTCGATGGCCCTGTGCACCGCCGGACTCTGGCTCACCAGGCGGAAGTTCTGGCTCGCCCCCGAGCACCACACCGGCGCGGACGACGTGCCGAAGCTGATGCTCACCAAGGACAAGGAGCTGGCGCCGAGGCTCGGGATCTGGTGGTGGCGGCTCTCGCAGTGGACGCTGATCTTCCCCCTCATCGGCACCGCCTGGGGCTGGATCTTCACCGAGACGGGCCGTCAGCCCTGGGTCGTCTACGGCGTCCTCAAGACCGAGGACGCGGTCTCCCCCGGTGTCTCGCAGGGTGAGGTCCTCACCTCGCTGATCGTCTTCACGCTGATCTACGCGATCCTCGCCGTCATCGAGGTCAGGCTGCTGCTCAAGTACCTCAGGAAGGGCCCGCCCGAGCTGACCGAGGCCGACCTCAACCCGCCCACCAAGATCGGCGGCCCGCCCGGCGGGGCGAGCGCGGACAGCGACGCCGACGCCGATGCCGACCGGCCCATGGCCTTCTCGTACTAAGGAGTTGGGCGCACATGGAACTGCACGACGTCTGGTTCGTCCTGATCGCCGTCCTGTGGATCGGCTACTTCTTCCTCGAAGGCTTCGACTTCGGGGTGGGTGTCCTCACCAAGCTGCTCGCCCGGAACAGGACCGAGAAGCGCGTTCTGATCAACACCATCGGTCCGGTCTGGGACGGCAACGAGGTCTGGCTGCTCTCGGCGGGCGGCGCGACCTTCGCGGCCTTCCCTGAGTGGTACGCGACGCTGTTCTCCGGCTTCTACCTGCCGCTGCTGCTCATCCTGATCTGCCTGATCGTGCGCGGTGTCGCCTTCGAGTACCGGGCGAAGCGGCCCGAGGAGCGCTGGCAGACCAACTGGGAACACGCGATCTTCTGGACCTCGCTGCTCCCGGCGCTCCTTTGGGGCGTGGCCTTCGGCAACATCGTGCGCGGCGTGAAGATCGACGCGCAGAAGGAGTACGTGGGCAACTTCTGGGACCTGCTCAACCCGTACTCGATCCTGGGCGGTCTGGTCACCCTCACGCTGTTCACCTTCCACGGCGCGGTGTTCACGGCGCTGAAGACGGTGGGTGACATCCGGATGCGGGCCCGGAAGATGGCGCTCGTCCTGGGGCTGCTCACGGCCGTGCTCGCGCTCGGCTTCCTCGGCTGGACCCAGGCCGACAACGGCGACGGCAAGAGCCTGGCCGCGATGATCGTGGCGGTGGTGGCGCTCGTCGCGGCCGTCGCGGCGATCAAACTCGGGCGCGAGGGCTGGTCATTCGCCTTCTCGGGGCTCACGATCGTCGCCGCCGTGGCGATGCTCTTCCTGACGCTCTTCCCGAACGTCATGCCGTCGTCGCTGAACGAGGACTGGAGCCTCACGGTCACCAACGCCTCGTCGACGCCCTACACCTTGAAGATCATGACGTGGTGCGCGGGCATCGCGACCCCGGTCGTGCTGCTCTACCAGTCGTGGACCTACTGGGTGTTCCGCAAGCGGATCGGTACGCAGCACATCGCGCCGGACCTTCCGGCCGAAGCCCCGCACTGAGCCTCTCCGTGCACGGAGCCTCCTTCGGATCCCGCCGTGCACGGAGCCAACTCTCCGTACGCCCACGCTCCTTGGGAGGGTGTGTTTCACGTGAAACCGATCGACCCGCGTCTGCTCCGGTACGCCCGCTCCACCCGTGTCTTCCTGGCCGCGGTGGTGGTCCTCGGCCTGGCCGGGGCGGGGTTGGTCGTCGCCCAGGCCATGCTGATCGCCGAGATCGTGGTGGGCGGCTTCCAACACGGGTACGGCGTCGGTGACCTGAGGACACCGCTGGTCCTGCTCGTGGCCGTGGCCGTGGGCCGGGCCGCGGTGTCGTGGCTGACCGAACTCGCCGCGCACCGGGCGAGCGCGGCGGTGAAGTCGGAGCTGCGGGGACGGCTGCTCGAGCGGGCGGGGGAGCTGGGGCCGGGGTGGCTGACCGGTCAGCGGACGGGATCCCTGATCACCCTGGCCACGCGGGGCGTGGACGCGCTCGACGACTACTTCTCGCGCTATCTGCCGCAGTTGGGACTCGCGGTGGTGGTGCCGGCGGCCGTGCTGCTCCGCGTGGTCACCGAGGACTGGGTGTCGGCGGCGATCATCGTGGGCACGCTGCCGCTCATCCCGGTGTTCATGATGCTGATCGGCTGGGCCACCCAGGCCCGGATGGACCGGCAGTGGCAGTTGCTCTCCCGGCTGTCCGGGCACTTCCTGGACGTGGTCGCGGGGCTGCCCACGCTGAAGGTGTTCGGGCGGGCCAAGGCACAGGCCGAGTCGATCCGGAAGATCACCGGGGAGTACCGGCGGGCGACGATGCGGACGCTGCGCATCGCGTTCCTGTCGTCGTTCGCCCTGGAGCTGCTCGCCACGATCTCGGTGGCCCTGGTCGCCGTCACCATCGGCATGCGGCTCGTCCACGGCGACATGGAGCTGTACGACGGCCTGGTGATCCTGATCCTCGCGCCCGAGGCGTATCTGCCGCTGCGGCAGGTGGGGGCGCGGTATCACGCGGCGGTCGAGGGAGTGGCCGCGGCAGAGGAGATCTTCGCGGTCCTGGAGGCGCCGGTTCCGGCCGAGGGCACGGGAGTTGTGCCTGCGGGCGGTGCGGTCGGCGTGGCTGTGGACGGGGTGACCGTCCGGTACCCGGGGCGGGCGGTCGACGCTGTCCGTGGGGTGTCGTTCGCCGTCGAGCCCGGGGAGACGGTGGCCCTGGTGGGGCCCAGCGGGTCGGGCAAGTCGACGCTTCTGAACGTGCTGTTGGGCTTTGTGCCGCCCACCGCGGGGCGCGTCCTGGTCGAAGGTGCCGACCTGGCCGACCTGTCCCTCGAAGGGTGGCGGGAGCGGATCGCCTGGGTGCCGCAGCGGCCGCACCTGTTCGCCGGGACCATCGCCGAGAACGTGCGCCTTGCCCGTCCCGAGGCGGCGGACGAGGACGTCGAGGAGGCGCTGCGCGCCGCGGGGGCCCGGGAGTTCGTGGCCGGGCTGCCCCGGGGCGCCGGGACCGCCCTGGGGGAGGACGGGGCCGGGCTCTCCGCCGGGCAGCGGCAGCGGGTCGCTCTGGCCCGGGCGTTCCTGGCCGACCGGCCCGTGGTGTTCCTCGACGAGCCGACCGCCGCGCTGGACGGGGAGACCGAGGCGGGCATCGTCGAGGCGGTGCGGAGGCTGGCCGTGGGCCGGACCGTGGTGATGGTCGTCCATCGGCCCGCGTTGCTGGGGGTTGCTGACCGGGTGGTCCGGGTGGACGGCGCGGGGGGTGGTGCCGGTGGTGCGGTGAGTGCTGCCGACCGCGCGGTGAGCGGTGCCGGTGGGCGGGGGTTGGGCCTGCCCGTCCCTGAGCTGGCGGCTTCGGTCGAACAGGGAGTGCGTCGGTCGCCCGGCGGCGTGGTCGTCCGCAGCGGTGATGGCACGGGCTGTGGTGGTGACGACGCTCAGGGTGCCAAGGGTGGTGGCCGGAGCGGCAGTCGCGAGGTCATCGGGGGCAGTGAGGGCAGCGGCGATGGCAGGGGCAGCGGCGACGGCACGGGCAGCGGCGGCAGCAGGGGCAGCGGTGCGGGCTCCGGTGGCCTGGAGAGCGGCTTGCTCGGTCAGGCTGTGTCTCTTGGTGAACGGGCGGGTGAGGTTGCGGGTTCCCGTCGGCAGGGCGGGGATCTGGCCCGGGTCCGGGCGGCGGCACGACAGCGCAAGGGCAGGCTGGCGTTGGCCCTGCTGCTCGGGAGCCTCGCCGTCGGGAGTGCCGTCGGGCTCATGGCCACCTCCGGGTGGCTGATCTCGCGGGCCTCCGAGCAGCCCCCGGTGATGTACCTGATGATCGCCGTCACGGCGACCCGCGCCTTCGGCATCGGACGGGCCTGCTTCCGGTACGCCGAGCGCCTCGTGTCGCACGACGCGGTACTGCGGATGCTGGCCGACACCAGGGTCGCGGTGTTCCGGCGCCTGGAACGCCTCGCCCCGGCGGGCCTGCGCACGACCCGGCGCGGCGACCTGCTGTCCCGCCTCGTCGCCGACGTGGACGCCCTCCAGGACTACTGGCTGCGCTGGCTGCTGCCCACGGGCGCCGCGGCCGCCGTCGGCCTGGGAGCTGTCGGCTTCACCGCGTGGCTGCTCCCGGAGGCCGGCGCCGTCCTCGCCGTGGGCCTGCTGGCCGCCGGAGTCGGCGTGCCCCTGGTGAGCGGCGCCGTCGCCCGCCGCGCGGAACGCAAGCTGGCCCCCGCGCGCGGGGTGCTCGCCACGAGGGTCGCCGACCTGCTCACGGGGACGGCGGAGCTGACGGTCGCGGGCGCCCTGCGCCGACGTACCGACCGGGCGAAGGAGGCCGACGCCGAACTGACCCGGATCGCGTCCCGGACGGCGACCGCCACCGCGCTCGGCGACGGGCTCACCGCACTGGCCACCGGCCTCACCGTGGCCGCGGCGGCCCTCGTCGGCGTCCAGGGCCTGCACGACGGACGGCTCAGCGGCGTCGCGCTCGCCGTGGTCGTCCTCACCCCGCTCGCCGCGTTCGAGGCCGTGCTCGGGCTGCCGCTCGCCGTGCAGTACCGCCAGCGCGTCCGCAAGAGCGCCGAGCGGGTCCACGATGTCCTCGACGCCCCCGAACCCGTCCAGGACCCCACCGAGCCCGCACAGGCCCCGCAGACGCCCTTCCCGCTGCGCCTCGACGCGCTGCGGGCCCGCCACGACGGCCAGGAGCGGGACGCGCTCGCGGGCGTCTCCCTGACCCTGGAGCGCGGCCGCCGCGTCGCCGTCGTCGGCCCGTCCGGGTCCGGCAAGACCACGCTCGCCCAGGTCCTGCTGCGCTTCCTGGGCACGTCCGAGGGGACGTACACGCTGGGCGGCACGGACGCGGCGGCGCTCGACGGCGACACCGTGCGCCGTTTCGTCGGCCTGTGCGCCCAGGACGCCCACGTCTTCGACAGCTCCGTGCGCGAGAACCTGCTGCTCGCCCGCAGGGACGCGAGCGACGACGAGCTGTACGCGGCGCTCGGGCGGGCCCGGCTCGACGGCTGGGTGGCCTCCCTGCCCGACGGGCTCGACACGCTCGTCGGGGAACACGGAGCACGCCTCTCCGGAGGCCAGCGGCAGCGCCTCGCGCTCGCCCGCGCGCTGCTCGCCGACTTCCCCGTCCTCGTACTCGACGAGCCCGCCGAACACCTCGACCTGCCGACCGCCGACGCCCTCACCGCCGACCTGCTCGCGGCCACGGAGGGCCGGACGACGCTGCTCATCACGCACCGGCTCGCCGGGCTCGACGCGGTGGACGAGGTGCTCGTCCTGGACGAGGGACGGGTGGCGCAGCGCGGGGCGTACGCGGAGCTCGTGGCCGTGGACGGGCCGCTGCGGCGGATGCGGGAGCGGGAGGCGGCGGGGGACGCGCTGGCCGGGGTCGGTGCCGCTGCCGCTGCCGAGGCTGAGGTCGAGGTCGGGGCCGGGGTCGGAGCTGGAGCCGGGGTCGGGGGCTGACGGTGGCCGTGGCGGTGACGGTCTCGGTGGGCGGGTGACGCCGATGGCCGCCGTCCGTGCGGGCCAGGGCCCGGTGAAGGCTCGACTTTCCACGGCAAATCGGACTAACTACCCTCAAGGCATGTCCGTCCCCCCGGCCCCCGCCCCCACCCCGCCTCCCGAAGGCAGCCCGGACCCGGCGGAGGTCGCGGCCCAGGCGACCCGCAGCCTCCAGGGGCTGTCCACCGAGCTGACCGCGCGCGTACCGCAGCTCCTGGAGGCGATGCGTTCCGTCGGCACCGGCCTGGAACTGCACACCACCCTGGACCGCATCTGCGAGACCGCGGCCGCGCTCACGGACGCGCGCTACGCGGCCATCGGCGTCGTCTCCGAAGACGGCGACGGGCTCGCCGACTTCGTCTACCACGGCATCGACGAGGCGACCGCCGCCCGCATCGGCCGCCTCCCCGATGGACACCGCGGGCTCCTCGGCGCGCTCATCCACCAGCCGGGGACGCTGCGCCTCGCCGACCTGGCCGCCGACCCGCGCTCCTGCGGCTTCCCCGCCCATCACCCGCCGATGCGCGGCTTCCTGGGGGTGCCGATCCGCGTCCAGGGCGAGATCTTCGGCAACCTCTACCTCACGGAGAAGCGCGACGGCGGCGAGTTCAACGACTACGACGTGCACATGGTCCGGGTCCTCGCCACGGAGGCGGGCATCGCGATCGGCAACGCACGCCTCTACGAGGCCGCCAAGCAGCGCGAGCGGTGGATCGACGGCTCCGTGGCGGTCACCACGGCGCTGCTCTCCGGCTCCGACGCGGAGGACGCCCTCGCGGTGGTCGCGGAGCAGGCGCGCCATCTGGCCGACTCGGCGGCGGGCATCGTGCTGCTGCCCGACGAGGAGGGCGGCATGGAGATCGTCGCCGTGTCCTCGGACCGGCCCAGCGGGGCGCTCGGTGTGGTGGTGCCTCCGGAGAGCCGCATCGTCGCCGACCTGCTCGACGGCCGGGCCGTGTTCATCGACGACGCGGCCACCGACCCGCGCATCATGACCGACCTCGCACGCGGCTACGGACCCGCCATGATGCTGCCCCTGCAGAGCGACGGCCGGGTCCTGGGGACGCTCGTCACGCCCCGCGCGCGCGGGGCACGCCCCTTCACCGAGGCCGAGCGGACCCTCGCCACCCAGTTCGCCTCGCAGGCCGCGCTCGCGCTGATGATGGCCGAGGCGCAGCGCGACCGGGAGCGCCTCGCCGTCTACGAGGACCGCGACCGGATCGCCCGCGATCTCCACGACCTCGTCATCCAGCGGCTCTTCGCCACCGGGATGATGCTGGAGAGCGCCCAGCGGCGGTCCGTCGTGCCGGAGGTGCAGCAGGGCGTCGGCAAGGCCGTCGACGAGCTGGACGTGACGATCCAGGAGATCCGTACGGCGATCTTCGCGCTCCAGCAGGGGCCCGCCGAGGCGCCCGCCGGGCTGCGCACCCGCGTCCTGCGCGAGATCAACATGGCGGCCGTGCCGCTCGGCTTCAAGCCCTCCCACCACTTCGTGGGCCCCGTCGACACGGTCGTCGGCGAACTCACCGGCAAGAACCTCATCGCGGCCCTCCGCGAGGCCCTGTCGAACGCCTTCCGGCACGCGCGGGCCGCCCGCATCGACGTCGTCGTCGACGCCACGCTGGTCCTGCCGGACGGGGCGCGGGGCGTACGCCTGACCGTGGCGGACGACGGCGTCGGCATCACGGAGGGCGGCCGCCGCAGCGGCCTGAAGAACCTCAAGCGGCGCGCGGAGTCCCTGGGGGGCGCCAGTTGGTACGGGCCGGGCATCGGGGAGGACGGGGGCGGGACGACGGTGGTGTGGCAGGCGCCGTACTGACGGGCGAGGGCGTCCGCCGGCGATGCGCTGGGCCGCCCGCCGCGTGGACGTGCCGTGCGCCCCTGTTCGGCGGAACCGCGTGCCCCGTACGGGTCACCGGGTCCCCCGCGCGTACGAGCTGCGCAGGCGCCGCCCGCCCGTGCGGGCAACGATCCGGGACATGCGTTCCCTGCCCTGCCGCCCGCTCGTCGCACCGCTCCTGCCGGTCCTGTTGTGCGCGCTCGTCGCTCTCGGCGTGCCCGGGACGGCGGCGGCCGCGGACGCGCGGGACGGAGGCGATGGGCGCAAGGGCAGCGACGGAAGCCCCGGGAGTCCTGGAAGCCCCGGAAGCCCCGGGAGTCCTGGAAGCGACGGGCACGGCGGGCCGAGCACCAGCGTGGAGGTGGCACGCCTCTACGTAGAGGCCCAGTCCGCCACCCTGCGCTACGAGACGGGGCGGCGCGCGGCCGGAGTGCAGCGCGCCCGCGTCAAGCACCTGGAGCGGCTGCTCGCCAAGGAGCGGTACGAGGTCGCCGTGCTGCACGAGGACCTGGGCCGGATGGCCAGCGCCCAGTACCGCACCGGCGGCGGCCTGCCGCTCACCGCGCGCCTGCTGCTCGCGGACAACCCCGACGAACTGCTGCGCGGCAGGCGGGTCGTGGGGCAGGCGGACCTCGCCGTGACCAACACCGTCGCCAGGACCCAGCGGGCCGCTGCCAGGCTCGCCGCGGCCCAGCGGTCCGCCACCCGCGCCCGGGACGTGCTCGACCGGCGGGAGGCGCGCCTGGCCCGCCTCAAGCGGGACATCGAGGCGAAGCTGGAGTCGGCGCGGTGGACCCTGCAGGAGGAGGCCGACGCGTCGGCCGCCGCGGGCCGGTGCCGGGGCGCGGTCCGGCTCGCGCAGCCGGAATCGTCATCTACGCGCGCGTGGGTGACGCCCGTGGAGACGTACGAGCTGTCCGCGGGCTTCGACAGCGCGGGTGCGCGCTGGGCGGCCCGGCACACCGGGCAGGACTTCGCCGTCGGCATCGGCGCCCCGGTGCGGTCGGTGGGGGCCGGACGGGTGGTGCGGGTGGCGTGCGGCGGCGGCTTCGGCATGGAGGTCGTGGTGCGGCACGAGGACGGTTCGTACACGCAGTACGCGCACTTGGCGTCCGTCGCCGTCGACCAGGGGGAGCGGGTGCGCACCGGCCAGTGGGTCGGTCAGGCGGGCACCACCGGCAACTCGACCGGCCCGCACCTGCACTTCGAGGCACGGCTGACGCCGGACCTGGGCTCAGGGGTGGATCCGGTGGGGTGGCTGGCGGAGCGGGGAGTGGGGCTCTAGGGCCCGTCCGGCCCGAGGCGCACTTGCCGGACCGACGGCTCGGTCGGCGGGTCTACCGCTCGGCCAGTATTCGTTCGATGACGACTGCCACGCCGTCCTCGTTGTTGGCGACCGTGCGGCCGGACGCCGCCGCGATCACGTCCGCGTGGGCGTTGTCCATGGCGTACGAGACACCGGCCCAGGTGAGCATCTCGATGTCGTTCGGCATGTCTCCGAAGGCGACGACTTCCTCGTGGCTGATGCCGCGCTCGGCGCAGCACAGGGCGAGGGTGCTGGCCTTGGAGACACCGGGGCCGCTGATCTCCAGGAGCGCGGTCGGGCTGGACCGGGTGATCTCCACGCGGTCGCCCACGGCTACCCGGGCGAGGGCCAGGAACGCGTCCGGGGACAGCTCGGGGTGGTGGGCGAGGACCTTGAGGACGGGCTGGTCGGCGCTGTCGGACTCGGTTCTGAGGAGCTTCTCGGCGGGCGCGACGCTGACGGCGGGGTCCAGGTGCAGCGGCGGGTAGGCCGGTTCGTGGTGCACTCCGCCGGTCCGCTCGATCGCGAAGGACGTACCGGGCGCCGCCGCGCGCAGGATGCCGATCACGTCCAGGGCGATGGCGGGTTCGAGCTCGCGCACCATCACGAAGCGGTGGTTGCCGGGGCCGCCGTGCAGGTCGACCACCGCGGCGCCGTTCCCGCAGATGGCCAGGCCGTGGCCGTGCACATGGTCGCTGACGACGTCCATCCAGCGGGCCGGGCGCCCGGTCACGAAGAAGACCTCGATCCCGGCGGCCTCGGCGGCGGCGAGCGCGGCGACGGTGCGTTCCGAGACGGACTTGTCGTCACGCAGCAGCGTGCCGTCCAGATCCGTGGCGATCAGCCGGGGCGGAACGGAGGGGGCCGGGACGGGGGGCCGCGGGGTGGTTGAGGTCACGTACGCGATTGTCCCGCATATGCGCGCACGGGTGTGTGGCGGGGCGCACATCTGAGTACGTCTCACCCCCGTACGCCCCTGTCGCACCTCCGGCTCGCGGGGCGGCCGGAGGTGTCGACAGAGTCCACTGAGCGGCTCCGTCAGAGCTGGGCGAGCGCCTCCGTCGCGATGCGTTCGAAGACCTTCTCGTCCGCGCCGAAGTCCGTGCCGGGCAGCGGCCAGTGCAGGACGATCTCGTCGAAGCCGAGCGCGGCGTGCTTCCCCGCGAAGTCGACGAAGGCGTCGAAGGAGTCCAGCGGGCGGTCCGGGGTGAAGCCGGTGAGCAGCACCTTGTCCAGCTCGTCGACGTCCCGGCCGACGTCCGCGCAGGCCTTGCCGAGCTTGTCGAGCTGGCCGCGGATGGCGTCGAGGGACTGCTCGGGGGTGCCCGTCGCGGAGATCTTCGGGTCGCCCGTCGTCACCCACGCCTGCCCGTGCCGCGCGGCGAGCCGCAGCCCGCGGGGCCCGGTGGCGGCCACGGCGAACGGCAGCCGGGGGCGCTGCACACAGCCGGGGATGTTCCGCGCCTCGTACGCCGCGTACCGCTCGCCCTCGTACGTCACCGAGTCCTCGGTGAGCAGGCGGTCGAGCAGCGGCAGGAACTCCCCGAAGTGGTCAGCGCGCTCCCGGGGCGTCCAGGGCTCCTCGTCGGCGCGGCGGAGGGTGGCGGCGTCGAAGCCGTTGCCGCCCGCGCCGATGCCGAGCGTGACGCGGCCGTTCGACACGTCGTCGAGGGTGATCAGCTCCTTGGCGAGCGTCACCGGGTGCCGGAAGTTCGGCGAGGTGACGAGCGTGCCCAGGCGGATCCGCCCGGTCGCGGCCGCGGCGGCCGTCAGCGTCGGCAGCGCGCCGAACCAGGGCCCGTCGCGGAAGGTCCGCCAGGAGAGGTGGTCATAGGTGTACGCGGTGTGGAAACCGAGGTCCTCCGCGCGCTGCCAGCGCTCCTTGCCCCCCTCGTGCCAGCGGCGGACGGGCAGGATGACGGTGCTCAGACGCAGACTCATGCCATCGAGCGTACGACCGTCCGGAGGATCGCCTTCCTCTTGCGGCGCGGTGCCCGCACGGTCCGGGCGGGCCCGTCGGCAGCCGTGCCACCGCTCCTGCCGGGCGTTTCGCCCTGCGGGCCCGCGCTCAGCGGACCCGGGCGTTCAGCCATGGCGTGAGCGAGATCATGGGGATCAGTTCCTTGTACGTCTCGTCGCCGGGCAGCGGTACGACCAGCCAGTAGCCGGGCGGGAAGCGGCGGCCCTTGACGTACGCGAGGCCGCCGAGGACCGACCGGACGAACGCGGGCACCGAGTCGCGCGGGATGTCGTGGCACTCCACGCCGTCGACGTCGATCAGCGCGTCGTCGTCGGGGTAGAGGCGCACGGAGAGCCGGGGGGAGCCGCCGAACTCCACGAACGCCTCGTGCGGCAGCGAGCCGTCCGGGTCCGTCGTCATCTCGAAGCCCGCGGCGCTGCGGCGGGAGGTCCGGTCGGCGCCGATGTCGTGCGCGACCTCGATCTCCCGCTCGTGCTCACGCGCTATCGCGCGCAGCGCGGCGACGGCGGCCTCGGTGCTGTGCAGGTGCTCCATGTCTCCCGATCATGCCTGGTCGGCGGCGCGGTCGCCGGTTCTCGCCGCGCTCGCTCTCCCCGCGCTCGGTTCTCCGCACTCGGTTCTCCACACTCGCTCGGTTCTCCGCGCGTCGGCTCGTTCTCCCCGCCCTCGATTTCTCGCCATCGACTTTTTCTCGCTATCAACTTTTCATCGACGAATTTCGAGCCACAGGTTTGATCCACAACCAAGTCCGGTTATCCACAGGCTCGTTGGCGATTCTGTGGACAACTCTCAGGCGGATGGCGGCTTTTGGGCAACTGATGTCTGTTTGGGGTCAATTGAGGCAAGTCTGTCCAATGTCCGGCTGTGGACTTCCCGTTCGGCGGCCGCCGCGATGAACGCCGCCGCGTTCTCCCGCCCAACCAGGTCCTGAACAGCGCGCATTGTGTCGGCGGGCAGGCCCACGTACTCGGGCTCGTCGCCCCCTCGGAGGGGCTCCTCGGCGACGAGGTGACGGCGCAGGTTGCGCGTGGCCAACAAGCGCATCGCGCGCGCCAGTTCGGCGTCGACCGACTTCTGCGCCAGCGGGCGGAGGCGCCGGATGAGCGAGGCGGCCTCGGCCGCGTCGGCCTCGGTCGGCTGGTGATCGCCGAGGTAGCGCGCGAAGACGTACTCGTTGGTGAACTCCAGGAAACGGGCCGCGATGTGCTCGACCTGCCCCCTCAACTCCCGCAGATGGCTGGAGATCGCCGACAGCGGAACCCCCGCCGCGTGCAACTCGGCGGCCACCGCGAGCTCTTGCGGGCTCGGCACCAGGAACTCGTCGTCGTTCCCCGGCAGCGGCTCAAGCACGCCGAGCGCGACCGCGTCCGCCACCGCCGCCGGGTCCGGGACGCCGCCGAACGCCTCGATCAGCTCCGCCCGCGTGATCCGGTCGGCCTCCTCGTCCGTCCAGGGCCCGTCGACCTCCGCGACCAGACCGAGCACACCGCCGAGGCCGCGGCCCGCGTCCCAGGCCTCCAGGAGCTCCTTGATGGAGGCCAGGGTGTACCCCCGGTCGAGCAGGTCGGCGATCTGGCGCAGCCGGGCCAGATGCGCGTCCCCGTACACGTTGGACCGGCCGCGCCGCTCGGGCCGGGGCAGCAGACCGCGGTCCTGATAGGCACGGATGGTGCGCACCGTGGCCCCGCTGTGGTGGGCGAGGTCCTCTATCCGGTACTCCACGCGGGGCTCACCCGGGGCGGGCGCCGACACCTGGGGCGCTCCCGTCCCACCGCTGTCCGCGGTGGCCGCGCTGTTCGCGGTGGCCTTCGTGCCCGCGGTGTCTGCCGTGTCCGCCGAGTCCGTCGAGCCCTCCTCGGACCACCGCTCCGTACGCGACCCCGTGGCCGACCCGTCCTCCACCACGCTTCAGCCCCTCCCGGCTCCCGGCGCTCGTGCTAGGCGATGGCCGCGCGGCCCGCCACCGCCGCCGCGGTCCGTGCCGCCGGCGACTGCGCCAGATAGTCGACGGCCTTGCGCAGCGAGCCCTCCTGCGACGGATGGTACGACCGCCGCAGATAGCGGGGCACGGCCGCGCCGAGCTTCCGCATGGAGGGCAGCAGGCCCTTGTCCACGGCCCTGTTGTACGCCCGGGGCGTCAGCCGGGGCCTCCGCGCCGCCCCCGCTGCCCCGGCTGGCCCTGCTGTCCCCGTCGCCCTCGCGAGGCGCGGGTCGTGGCGGATCAGATACGCGCTGCCCCAGATCCACAGATAGAGCATCACGGGGGCCGTGACCGCCATGGCCGCGACCCGGCGCGCGTACCGGGGCGCGCCCGTGCCGCCGCAGTGCTGGTACATGTCGAACGCGACCGCGCGGTGCTCCACCTCCTCCGCGCCGTGCCAGCGCAGCAGGTCCAGCATGACCTCGTCCGCCCCGGCCCGGTCGAGCCCGTCGGCGGCGAGCACCCAGTCGCCGAGCACCGCCGTGAACTGCTCGATGGCGGCCACCACCGCGAGCCGGAACCGCAGCCACTCCTGCGTCGACACCAGCGGCCCGAGCGGCGTCCGGTCCCCTAGGAGCCGCTCGAAGAGGAAGTCGACGTACTTCGTGAAGTCGGCCGTGTCCAGGCGCTGCGCCGCCAGGTGGTCGAGCACGTGCGCGTGCTGCACGCTGTGCGTCGCCTCCTGCCCCATGAAACCCTTGACGTCCTTGAGGAGCACGGGGTCGGTGACCAGCGGCAGGCCCTCCTTGAAGACCTTCACGAACCACCGCTCCCCCGCCGGGAGCAGCAGGTGCAGGACGTTGATGACGTGCGTGGCGACGGGCTCGTCCGGGATCCAGTCCAGCGGGGTCTCGTCCCAGTCGAACGAGACCCGGCGCGGCACGATCGCGTAGTGCTCTTCCTGGTGTTCTCCCTGGCGCTCTTCCTTGCGTTCTTCCCCGCGCTCTATCCCGCGTTCTTCCGGTTTCTCCGTACTCACAGCGGTGGCTCCAATCGGGCTATCGCGCGCAGGGCCTTGGGCGTGAAGCGGGACATGAGGTGGGCGCCGCGCGCCTCCGGGGTGACGGGGACGACGGCCTGATTGCGCACGACGGCGCGCAGGACGGCGTCGGCGACCTTCTCCGGGGGGTAGTTCCGCAGGCCGTAGAGGCGGGCGGACTTCTTCTGGCGGCGCTTCTCCTCGTCGGCGGAGACCCCGGCGAAGCGGGCGGTCGCCGTGATGTTCGTGTTCACGAAGCCCGGGCAGATCGCCGAGACCCCGATGCCCTGCCCGGCCAGCTCCGCGCGCAGGCACTCGCTGAGCATCAGGACGGCGGCCTTCGACGTGCTGTACGCCGGGAGGGCCTTGGAGGGCTGATAGGCCGCCGCCGACGCGGTGTTGACGATGTGCCCGCCCTGGCCGCGCTCGGCCATCTGCTTGCCGAAGAGACGGCACCCGTGGATCACGCCCCACAGGTTGACGTCGAGGACCTTCTTCCAGTCCTCGGAGCTGGTGTCGAGGAAGGAGCCGGACAGCCCGATGCCCGCGTTGTTCACCAGGACGTCCACCACGCCGTACTCCGTGGCGACCTTCTCGGCCAGCTTCTCCATGGCCTGCTCGTCGCTGACGTCGACCGTCTCCGCCCAGGCCGCCGGGGCGCCCACGAGCCGGGACAGCTCCGCCGTGCGGGCCGCGCCCTCCGCGTCCCGGTCGACGGCGATCACCCGTGCGCCCGCCTCCGCGAAGGCGAACGCCGTGGCCCGCCCGATGCCGCTGCCCGCGCCCGTGACCAGGACGAGCTGGCCCGCGAACCGCTCCGCGTGCTTGCCGGGCGCCGGGGCCGCCGCGCTCGCCAGGGCCGTCGGACCGCCGTCCTCGTGGGCCGTGACGAACTCCGTGATCCACGCCGTGAGCTGGTCCGGGCGGGTGCGCGGCACCCAGTGCTTGGCGGGGAGGGTGCGCCGGGTCAACTGCGGGGCCCACGACTCCAGGTCGTCGTACAGCTTCTCGGAGAGGAAGATGTCGCCGGAGGGGACGATGAGCTGCACCGGGGCGTGTGCGTAGGCGTCCGCGCGGGGCCTGCGCAGACGGGCCCGGACGTTGTCGCGGTAGAGCCAGGCGCCGTGCGCGGCGTCCGAGGGCAGCGACAGCGTGGGATAGCCGTCGGCGGGGACCTTCTCCAGGCGCTGGAGGATCTTCGGCCAGCGCTTGCCGAGCGGGCCGCGCCAGGCCAGCTCGGGCAGGACGGGGGTGTGCAGCATGTACACGTACCAGGACTTGGCGCCCTGGGAGGCGAGTTGGGCGGCGCGGCGCGGGGTCGGCCGCGTCATGCGCTTCTTGATCCAGTGCCCGAAGTGGTCGAGGGACGGCCCCGACATCGAGGTGAAGGACGCGATCCGCCCCTGGGTGCGCTCGACCGTCACGAACTCCCAGGCCTGCACCGAGCCCCAGTCGTGGCCCACCAGGTGCACCGGCTCGTCCGGGCTGACCGCGTCCGCGACGGCGAGGAAGTCGTCGGTGAGCTTCTCCAGCGTGAAACCGCCGCGCAGCGGCTTCGGCGCCGTCGACCTGCCGTGCCCGCGCACGTCGTACAGGACCACGTGGAAGCGGTCCGCGAGGCGCGTGGCCACCTCGGACCACACCTCCTTGGAGTCCGGATAGCCGTGCACGAGCAGCACCGTGGGCCGCGCCGCGTCCCCCAGCTCGGCGACGCACAGCTCCACGCCGCCCGTGCGCACCCAGCGCTCACGCGCACCCAAGAGATCCACGGTGGTCATGCGGCAGCCCTTTCCTCGGCCCAGCGCCGCACGTGCGGCAGATCGTCGTCCAGCCAGAAGGCGCTCTGCTCGGGGTCCTTGGAGTCGGTGACGACCAGGATCTCCTCGAACTTCGCGCCCGTGCCGCGGAAGCCCAGATGCGGCTCGACCGCCCACAGACCCGGCTGCGGCGGGTGGTCGGAGAACTTGTACGGCGACCACAGGGGCGACCAGCCGTCCCGGTGGCCGTGCAGCGCGTCGCTCGCGAGGCCCTTCAAGGACTGCGTGCCGAACCCGAAGACGTGCGGGGACAGCCGGCGCTCCTTGACCCGGTCGACCTTGTGCGCGATGACGCCGAAGGGATACGCGCGATGGCGGTTGGCGTACCCCTGGCGGACCATGAGCCGGTCCACGTCCTCGTAGATCTCGCGCAGCGAGCGGCGCTCGCGGACCTCGCGCAGGATCAGCTCGCGGTGCGCCTCCAGGTCCGCGAGCAGCTTGTCGTGCACGGGGTTGAGGCCCAGACAGCCGGAGTAGCCGATGTCGGCCGTGCAGCCCTGGAACACCGGGGCCATGTCGAGGATGAAGGGCATCCCCGGCTCCAGCCTGCGGTTGGTCGGGAAGAACTGCAGGGGTATCCGGAAGTTCGTGAACGCCGTGCGGTCGCCGAACCAGGCGAACGGCAGATGGAACCAGTCCCGCACTCCCCGCTCGCGCAGCCAGTCCCGCTGCATCCGCGCCGCCTCGCGCTCCGTCACCCCCGGCTTCAGCTGGGCGGCGACGGCCTCCGCGCACGCGTACGCGAGGGCCTGCACCTGCCGGAACCCTCGCAGCTCCGCGGAGAGTTCACCCTTCGATGCCGAGGTCACTGCCGAGATCCCTGCCGAGGTCATGGCTGAGGTCATGCCACCGTCCGTCCGTCGTGTCCGCACGCGCCGTGCCGCTCGCGCCCGCGCTCCGTCGTCTCCGTACGCGCTCGTAACTTGACACTGATGAATGTGACAATGGCTGACGGCTGCGTCAATAGTTCTGCCCAACCCCGCGGGACAGGTCCGGAAGTTCCCCGATGTCGCACCCGGGGGAACCTGTAGGGGGCGACTTACGGACGACCCCTACGGGCCCGTAATACTCGAGAGTGACGGTCGATCGAGCCTCAGGGCTGACGCCTTCGTGTGGCCCACGCCACTACGTTCGAACCGTGACTGTGATCGCGACCGAAAGCCTGAGCATGCGGTTCCCCCGGGTGACCGCACTTGACCGGCTCTCCATGGACATCGGACCCGGTGTGACCGGACTCGTCGGAGCCAACGGAGCCGGCAAGTCCACATTGATCAAGATCCTGCTGGGTCTGTCCCCCGCCACGGAGGGCCGCGCCGCCGTGCTCGGCCTCGACGTCGCCACCGAAGGCGGCCGGATTCGTGAGCGCGTCGGCTACATGCCCGAGCACGACTGCCTGCCGCCCGACGTCTCGGCCACCGAGTTCGTCGTCCACATGGCGCGCATGTCGGGCCTGCCGCCGGCCGCCGCGCGCGAGCGCACCGCGGACACCCTGCGCCATGTCGGGCTCTACGAAGAGCGCTACCGCCCCATCGGCGGCTACTCGACCGGCATGAAGCAGCGCGTGAAGCTCGCCCAGGCGCTGGTGCACGACCCGCAGCTGGTCTTCCTCGACGAGCCGACCAACGGCCTCGACCCGGTCGGCCGCGACGAGATGCTCGCCCTGATCCGCCGGGTGCACACCGACTTCGGCATCTCGGTCCTGGTCACCTCGCACCTCCTGGGCGAACTGGAGCGCACCTGCGACCACGTCGTCGTCATCGACGGCGGCAAGCTCCTGCGCTCCAGCTCCACCACGGACTTCACCCAGACCACCGCGACCCTCGCCGTCGAGGTCACCGACAGCGACGAGCACCCGGACGGCACCGCCGCCCTGCGCGAGGCCCTCAAGAGCCGCGGCGTCGCCACCCAGGACGACGGCGGCGGCCTCCCCGGCGCCGGGCACACCGTGCTCCTGGAGGCGGCGGACGAGGACACCTACGACCTCGTCCGGGACGTGGTGGTCGACCTGGGCCTCGGCCTGGTCCGCATGGAACAGCGCAGGCACCACATCGCGGAGGTCTTCCGCACCGGCGAGTCCGGCGAGTCCGGCGAGTCCGGCCGGTCCGGCAAGCCCGACGAGAGCGACCAGGTGTCCGAGCGCGCCGCCGCCTGGGCGGCCACCGCTGCCGCCGCCGAGCAGACGCAGACGGGAGGCGGCCGCGATGCCCGCTGACTCCACCCAGATCCACAACATCGGCTACCGGCACTACGACGGCCAGCGCCTGGGCCGCGCGTACGCCACCCGCTCGCTGTTCTCGCAGAGCCTGCGCGGCGCCTACGGCCTCGGCCGCTCCGCCAAGTCCAAGGTCCTGCCGATGATCCTCTTCGGGGTCATGTGCGCCCCCGCGCTGATCATGGTCGCGGTCGCCGTGGCCACCAAGGCCAACGACCTCCCCGTCGACTACACGCGCTACGCGGTCCTGCTCCAGGCCGTCATCGGCCTCTACCTGGCCGCGCAGGCGCCGCAGACGGTCTCCAGGGACCTGCGGTTCAAGACCGTGCCCCTGTACTTCTCGCGCCCCATCGAACGCGTCGACTACGTACGCGCCAAGTTCGCGGCACTCGCGAGCGCGCTGTTCATCCTGACGGCCTTCCCGCTGATCGTGCTCTACGTAGGCGCGCTGCTCGCCAAGCTCGACTTCGCCGACCAGACGAAGGGCTTCGCCCAGGGGCTCGTCTCCGTGGCGCTGCTGTCCGTGCTGTTCTCCGGGATCGCGCTGGTCATCTCGGCGGTCACGCCGCGCCGAGGCTTCGGCATCGCCGCCGTCATCGCCGTCCTGACCATCTCCTACGGAGCGGTCTCCACCGTCCAGGCCATTGCCCACGAACAGGGCAGCTCCGAAGCCATCAGCTGGCTCGGCCTGTTCTCGCCGATCACCCTCATCGACGGCGTGCAGACCGCCTTCCTGGGCGCCACGTCCGCCTTCCCCGGGGAGCAGGGCCCCTCGACCGGCACGGGCCTCGTGTACGTCCTCGTCGTCCTCGCCCTCATCGCCGGAAGCTACGCCGGCCTGCTGCGCCGCTACCGAAAGGCCGGGCTCTAGCCATGTCGTCCCTCAGCATCGATCACGTCTCCCGCTGGTTCGGCAACGTGGTGGCGGTCAACGACATCACCATGACGATCAGCCCCGGAGTCACCGGCCTGCTCGGCCCCAACGGCGCCGGGAAGTCCACCCTCATCAGCATGATGGGCGGTTTCCTCGCCCCCTCCACGGGCAGCGTCACCCTCGACGGCCACCCCACCTGGCGCAACGAACAGATCTACAAGCACCTGGGCATCGTCCCCGAGCGCGAGGGGATGTACGACTTCCTCACCGGCCGCGAATTCGTCGTCGCCAACGCCGAGTTGCACGGCCTCGGCAAGAAGGCCGCCCAGCGCGCCCTCGCCACGGTCGAGATGGAGTACGCGCAGGACCGCAAGATCTCCACGTACTCCAAGGGCATGCGGCAGCGCGTGAAGATGGCCTCCGCGCTCGTCCACGAGCCGTCCGTGCTGCTGCTCGACGAGCCCTTCAACGGCATGGACCCCCGTCAGCGCATGCAACTCATGGAGCTGCTGCGCAAGATGGGCGACGACGGACGCACCGTCCTGTTCTCCTCGCACATCCTCGAAGAGGTCGAACAGCTCGCCTCGCACATCGAGGTGATCGTCGCCGGACGCCACGCGGCCAGCGGCGACTTCCGCAAGATCCGCCGCCTGATGACCGACCGGCCGCACCGCTACCTGGTGCGCTCCAGCGACGACCGCACGCTCGCCGCCGCACTGATCGCCGACCCGTCCACCGCGGGCATCGAAGTCGACCTCGACGAGGGCGCGTTGCGCATCCAGGCCGTCGACTTCGGGCGCTTCACCACCCTGTTGCCACGCATCGCCCGCGAACACGACATCCGGCTCCTGACCGTCTCGCCCTCGGACGAGTCGCTCGAGTCGGTCTTCTCCTACCTCGTCGCGGCCTGAAGGGAGTCACCGTGTACGACCCCACTGTCGCCCGGCTCACCTACCGGGCCCTCCTCGGCCGCCGCCGGGCCCTTATCCTGTTCGCCCTGCCGCTGCTGCTCATCGTCATCTCCGTGGCGGTACGCGCCCTCAGCGGCGCCGACGACCAGGTCGCCTCCGACCTGCTCGGCGGGTTCGCGCTCGCCACGATGGTGCCGATCATCGGCGTCATCGCGGGCACCGGCGCGATCGGCCCCGAGATCGACGACGGCTCCGTGCTCTACCTGCTGTCCAAGCCGGTCAAACGGCCCACGATCATCGTCACCAAGCTCACCGTCGCCATCGCCGTCACCATGGCGTTCTCGGCGCTCCCGACGTTCGTCGCGGGCATGATCCTCAACGGCAACGGCCAGCAGATCGCCGTCGCCTACACGATCGCCGCCCTCGTCTCCTCCATCGCGTACGCGGCGATCTTCCTGCTGCTCGGTACGGTCACCCGGCACGCGGTGGTCTTCGGCCTCGTGTACGCCCTGGTGTGGGAGGCGCTGTTCGGATCCCTGGTCTCCGGGGCGCGCACGCTCAGCGTCCAGCAGTGGTCCCTCGCCGTCGCCCACAAGGCCGCGGACGGCGGTGACCTGGTCACCTCCGACGTGGGCCTGCCCGCCGCGGTGATCCTGCTGATCGTGGTCACGGCCGGGGCCACGTGGTTCGCCGGGCAGAAGCTGCGGACGCTGACGCTGGCCGGCGAGGAGTAGGAGCCGGAGGTCAGGCGTCCGAAGCCAGGTGCTTGAAGTCTTGACGGTGTCTTCACCCTCCCACCCGGACACTGGTGGGAGGGGGATGCTTCAGCTGTATCCGGGAGGTGCCGCGATGGCATCGGACAAGGGACGGGACGAAGGGGCCGGGGACACCGGCGGGGCCGGTGAGCCCGGGAGCGCCGGGGACGAGCGGTGGGACGACGTGGTCCTCGACGACGACTTCGTACGGTCCGCGGAGGCCGCCGAGCCGTCGGCGCGGGCCCGGATGCTCTCCGCCCGGTGGCGGGACCGGGCGCCCGAGCCGCAGCCCTGGCGGTCCGACGAGCCGCCCGCCGGGTGGTTCTTCAGCCGGCGGCGCAAGAAGCGGCGCCGGAAGTAGCGACGCCGGAAGCAGCGACGCCGTGAGCAGAGCTCTGGGTGGCCGCTTCTGCGGCGGGAAAAATCGGTGGCGGGGTGTGGCCGCGGTCGGCAGAGTAGTGGGTGTCACCGCGTCGGGGCCTCGCCCCGGTGCTCACCTTCTGGGAGAGGAGCCGACGATGTTCAACCACCCGTCGTCGTGCTCCCGGCAGGGCGGTCCGCGGCAGGCTCCGGAGTAGTCACTGCACTCCGTCCGAGCCCGCGCCACGGGGGATCGCCCGGGGCGGCCGCTTCGAGCGCGCACATTTCGCTGCGCGGGCCGCCCACCCAACGTTGCACTGGGCCGGGCCTGGGGTTACGGGAACGCTGTTCCTGTGCCCTGGGCCCGGCCCTTTGTGCGCGTTCACGTCATGGCACCGTCGGCCTGTGGCTGTGCCCACCCGTCCCGCCCTGCGGGACGATTGCCCACAGCGACAGCGGCTGCCGTAAGGGGCTGCCTCACGGCAGCAACCGCTCCAGTACCACCG
Organism: Streptomyces sp. NPDC127108; assembly: GCF_042677545.1. Lineage (NCBI taxonomy): Bacteria > Bacillati > Actinomycetota > Actinomycetes > Kitasatosporales > Streptomycetaceae > Streptomyces > Streptomyces sp. NPDC127108. Next base: position 68,566 of record NZ_JBHXTE010000025.1, read on the forward strand.
CGATGCCGTCCTCCTCGTTGGAGGACGTGACCTCGTTGGCCACCGCCTTGAGGTTCTCGTGGGCGTTGGCCATGGCTACGCCGTGGGCGGACCAGGCGAACATCGGGATGTCGTTGGGCATGTCGCCGAAGGCGATCGTGTCCTTGGCCTTCACGCCGAGGCGTCGGGCCGCGAGGGACAGGCCCGTCGCCTTCGTCAGGCCGAGCGGCAGGAGCTCCACTATGCCCTCGCCCGCCATCGTGACGCCGACCAGATCGCCCGCGGCCTGCCGCGCCACGGCCGCGAGATCGTCGTCGCTCAGCCCGGGATGCTGGACGTACACCTTGTTGAGCGGCGCCGACCACAGCTCCGCGACGTCGGTGAACGGGATGACGGGGAGCGGGCCCTCCTGGACCACGTACCCGGGGCCGACCAGGACCTCGCCGTCCAGGCCGTCGCGGCTCGCGGCGAGCGCCAGCGGGCCGACCTCCGCCTCGATCTTGGCGAGGGCCAGGCCCGCGAGCTGGCGGTCCAGGGTCACGGAGGTCAGCAGCCGGTGCTCACCCGCGTGGTAGACCTGCGCGCCCTGGCCGCACACGGCGATGCCCTCGTAGCCGAGGTCGTCCAGGACGTGCCGGGTCCAGGCGACGGAGCGGCCGGTGACGATGATGTGGGCCGCGCCCGCCGCGGTGGCCGCGGTGAGCGCGTCCCGGGTGCGCGCCGAGACCGTGTCGTCGGGGGACAGGAGCGTCCCGTCGAGGTCGGTCGCGACGAGCGGGTACGGAAAGGACGGGCCGGAGCCGCCCGTGGGCGCGGTGCTCACTTGGCGAGGGGCTCCAGGATCTCCCGGCCCCCCAGATACGGCCGCAGGACCTCGGGGACGCGCACGGAACCGTCGGGCAGCTGGTGGTTCTCCAGGAGCGCCACGATCGTGCGGGGCACCGCGCACAGCGTGCCGTTCAGTGTCGAGAGCGGCTGGACCGCCTTCTTGCCGTCGTGCTCCTCGCGCATGCGCACGGACAGGCGGCGGGCCTGGAAGCTGTCGCAGTTCGACGCGGACGTCAGCTCGCGGTACTTCCCCTGGGTGGGGATCCAGGCCTCGCAGTCGAACTTGCGCGAGGCCGATGCGCCCAGGTCGGCGGAGGCGACGTCGATGACCTGGAAGGGCAGGTCGAGGCCTGTCAGCCACTGCTTCTCCCAGTCCAGGAGCCGCTGGTGCTCGGCCTCGGCGTCCTCCGGCGCGACGTACGAGAACATCTCGACCTTGTCGAACTGGTGCACCCGGAAGATGCCGCGGGTGTCCTTGCCGTACGTCCCGGCCTCGCGGCGGAAGCAGGGCGAGAACCCGGCGTACCGCAGCGGGAGCTTGTCGGCGTCGATGATCTCGTCCATGTGGTACGCCGCGAGCGGGACCTCGGAGGTGCCGACCAGGTAGTAGTCGTCCTTCTCCAGGTGGTACACGTTCTCGGCGGCCTGGCCGAGGAAGCCGGTGCCCTCCATGGCGCGCGGGCGGACCAGGGCGGGGGTCAGCATCGGCGTGAAACCGGCCGCGGTGGCCTGCGCGATGGCCGCGTTGACCAGCGCGAGCTCGAGGAGCGCGCCGACGCCCGTCAGGTAGTAGAAGCGGGATCCGGAGACCTTCGCGCCGCGCTCGACGTCGATGGCGCCGAGCGCCTCGCCGAGCTCCAGGTGGTCCTTGGGCTCGAAGCCCTCGGCGGCGAAGTCGCGGATCGTGCCGTGCGTCTCCAGGACGACGAAGTCCTCCTCGCCGCCCACCGGCACGTCCGTGTGCACGAGGTTGCCGAGCTGGAGGAGGAGGCGCTTGGTCTCCTCGTCGGCCTCGTCCTGTGCGGCGTTCGCGGCCTTCACCGCGGCGGCCAGCTCGCCGGCCTTCTTCAGGAGCTCGGCCTTCTCGTCGCCGGAGGCCTTCGGGATGAGCTTGCCGAGGGCCTTCTGCTCGGAGCGGAGCTCGTCGAAGCTGAGCCCGGACGACCGGCGCCGCTCGTCGGCGGAGAGCAGGGCGTCGACGAGGCCGACGTCCTCTCCACGGGCGCGCTGAGAAGCGCGAACACGGTCGGGGTCCTCACGGAGCAGGCGAAGGTCAATCACCCCTCAAGGCTACCGTCGCGCGGTTCCCGCCCACGACTTGATATTCACTTCAGGGGCGATATGACCGTTTTGCCGGAATGGGAATTCCCGTGAGCGACGTGCGGGTGTCGTACCGGTGGCCGGAGATCGCCGCGCGTTCCGAGGGTCAATAAACCGGACACGAATCCCCGAAACGGGGCAGATGTCTGCCGCCGCCTTGACTCGATCCCCTTGTGGGAAACGGGACTTGGGGAGGTGGTTGTCCACAGGAATGGGGACGTCCGGAAAGTTATCCACAGGCTGTGCGAAAGATCTGTGGACACCGGAACGGGCCGCTCCGAATGCCGCCTCCGTGTCGGTGGATTCCTTCCCCAAACCCCCTCTGGACCAACTTTCGAGTGGAAATGGTTAACTCCAAAGAGTTGGTCAATGGAAAAGAATGGACGAGGGGTGATGTGCGGGGCTGTGGACGCAACTGGGGGCTGAGGATCGCTATGTCGACGATGTCGTACTTCGTTGTCGACTTGTCCCCAGATCGAGAAGGGCACCTGTGGATAACTTCTGTGGACAACGTAAATCTGCAGGTAGTACTGCGTTTTCAGCCATGACCGTGGCCGGCGGAAGGCCATGACGAAGCACCGGGAAACGTCAGGCGAAGGCGCGGCGAACGCTCGGACGCCGCCGTCCCGGCATCGCGTGGCTCAGAAGCGGCCGTCCTGGCATTGCGTCAGCCAGTCCGACGCCGCCAGGAATTCCTCGTCGGACGTGCCGGCCCGCAGCGGCCGCACATCCTCCACGGCCACACCCGCGCGCGGATACGACCCGAGGAAGCGCACCTTCGGGCAGATCCGCTTCAGGCCCATCAGCGCCTCGCCCACCCGGCGGTCGGTGATGTGGCCCTCGGCGTCCACGCTGAAGCAGTAGTTGCCGATGCCCTGGCCGGTGGGGCGCGATTCGATCCGCATCAGGTTGACCCCGCGGACCGCGAACTCCTGGAGCAGTTCGAGCAGCGCGCCCGGGTGGTCGTCGCCGAGCCAGATGACCAGGGAGGTCTTGTCCGCGCCGGTGGGCGCGGCGGGCCGTCCCGGGCGGCCGACCAGGACGAACCGGGTCTCCGCGTTGGCCGCGTCGTGGATCTCGGTGACCAGCGCCTCGAGGCCGTACGTCGCCGCGGCGAACTCGCCCGCGAACGCCGCGTCGAACCGGCCCTCCTGCACCAGGCGGGCGCCGTCCGCGTTCGACGCCGCCGACTCCCACAGCGCGTCCGGCAGGTGCTCGCCGAGCCAGTTGCGCACCTGCGGCTGGGCGACCGGGTGGCCGGTGACCGTCTTGATGTCCTTGAGCTTCGTGCCGGGGCGGACCAAGAGCGCGAAGGCGATCGGCAGGACCACCTCGCGGTAGATCATCAGGGGGGTGCCCTTGGCGAGCTCGTCGACGGTCGTCGTGACGCCGCCCTCCACCGAGTTCTCGATCGGCACCAGCGCCGCCGCCGCCTCGCCGCCGCGCACCGCGTCCAGGGTGGCCGGGACGGACACCATCGGGACGAGCTCCCGGGTGGCCGCCTCCGGCAGGGTGCGCAGGGCCGCTTCGGTGAAGGTGCCTTCAGGGCCGAGGTAGGTGTAGCGCGTCGCCGACATGGGCTCACCCTAATGCGCGGAGGGAGGCGAAGGTTGGCTGTCGTCCAACATTCGATCGATTACAGACTCGGGGCGGCGGATGACGAGATCTGTCACCCGCTATCCCTCCAGCAACCTCTGCCCCACGTACTCACCACTTCCTGAAGCCCCCGCACCGCCCGGCACGGCGAAGAGACCGCTCGCCTCGTGCCGGATGAACTCCGAAAGGGCGTCCCCCCGGTCGAGCTTGCGCTGCACCGGCACGAAGCCCTTCAGCGGGTCCGCCTGCCAGCAGATGAAGAGCAGTCCGGCGTCCGGTTCGCCCTTGGCGTCGAAGCCGTCGTGGTACGAGAAGGGGCGCCGCAGCATCGCGGCGCCGCCGTTCTGGTCGGGCCGGGTGATGCGGGCGTGGGCGTTGAGGGGGACCACGAGCTTGCCGTCGGCGCCGGTCTTCTCCAGCTTCATCTCGGTGGTCTCCGTGCCGCCCGTCAGCGGCGCCCCGTCGGCCTTGCGGCGCCCGATGACCTCCTCCTGGGCCTTGGTGGCCAGCTTCTCCCAGTCGTCGAGGAGCATGCGGATGCGGCGTACGACGGCGTAGGAGCCCCCGGCCATCCAGGCGGGGTCCGTGCCGTCCGGCTTCTCGGGCACGAAGATCCGCTTGTTGAAGTCGTCGTCGGACGGCTTCGGGTTGTTCGTGCCGTCGATCTGGCCCATCAGGTTGCGGGCCGTCATCGGGCGGGCGGTGGCGCCGGGCGAGCGGTTGAAGCCGTTCATCTGCCAGCGCACCTTCGCCGCCGCACCGGCCTGCCGCTGCAGGGCGCGCAGCGCGTGGAAGGCGACGAGCGGGTCGTTCGCGCCGATCTGCACCCACAGGTCGCCGCCGCTGCGGGACTTGTCGAGGCGGTCGGAGGAGAAGTCGGGCAGCGGGTCGAGGGCGGACGGGCGCTGCTTCTCCAGTCCGGTGCGGCGGAAGAAGCCGTGGCCGAAGCCGAAGGTGATGGTGAGCGCGGCCGGGCCCGCGTCCCGGGCGACGTCGGTGTCGGGGCCCGCGCCGTCCACCGGCTCGCCCGCCATCAGCCGCTTCGCGGTGGCCGACCAGCGGCGCAGCAGGGCCGCGGCCTCCTTGCGCCCGGCGCCCGGCGCCAGGTCGAAGGCGATCAGGTGGCCGCGGGACTGCACGGGCGTGGTGATCCCGGGCTGGTGTTTCCCGTGAAACATCACCTCGTCCGTGCCGAGCGACGTCAGGGCCGTCGGCGACTCGCCGCCGGAGTCGGACGAGCCCGAGGACGCCGCGGCGTACCCGGCGGCGCCGCCCGCCGCGCCGAGCGCGAGGCCGGTGGCGCCCGCTGTGCCGAGCAGGCGCCGTCGCGAAATGGTGTGGTCCGCCATGGTGGGTCAGCCGATCTGCACGTTCTTGTCGAGGGTCACTTGGTCGATGTCGGAGGTGCGCACGGTCAGTTTGACCTGCCACTTGCCGGCCATCGGGACCTGCACTCCGCTCGCGCTCCAGTGTCCGGTCGCGATGCGGTCGGGGGCGACGGGCAGCGGGCCGACGTCCTTCGCCTTGAGGGTGAAGGACACCTTGACCTCGGGGAGGTCGAAGGCGCTGCCGTTGGGGCGGGTCGCGTAGACGTGCAGGTCGTTGCTGCCGGTACGGCCCGGCGTCAGCTCCATGCGGACGGCACCCTTGCCGTCCTTGCCGCCGGTGTCGAAGGGGAAGGTGACCTTGACCGGGCCCGCGGGCTGCTGCGCCGACGTGGCCGAGGCGTTCTTGGCCTCCTCCTCGGTGCGGCCCGGTTCGGTGCTGGTCAGGAGCGTGGTGACGGCGAGCACGACGACGGCGACCCCGGCCTCGGCGAACACCGAGCGGCGCAGGCCCGAGCGGTGCGGGTCGGCGTCGCGGACGCGCTTCTGGCGGGCGGTGTCCATGGCGGCCTGCTGCCGGGCGAGCTGGGCGGCACGCTTGTCCTGGCCGGGGGCCTTGGAATCGGACGACTTGGCGCCGGACGCCTTGCCGCCGTTGCCCTTGCCCGCGTCGGCCTTGTCGCTGCCGCCCTTGCTGCCGCCGCCCTTTCCGCCGGGCGTCTTGCCGTCGGCGGTGTCGACGGTCGCCGAGACGCCCGTCTTGGAGCTGTGGGCCACGGCGACGGGCTTCTTCTTCTTGGTCGAGGTCTTGGCCGGAGCCGTGACCGTGCCCGTGCCCGCCCGCTGTTCGACCACCGTCGCGGCCGCGGCCTCGGGCGCCATCCCCCCGGCCTCCCCCGCGATCCGCCCGGTCCACCGCCGCGACACCGAGGCGACGCCGACGAGGACGGCGACGAGGCCGATCTTGACAAGGAGCAATTGCCCGTACCCGGTCTCGACGAGCGCGGTCCACGAGCCGACCTGGCGCCACGACTGGTAGAGGCCGGTCGCCGCGAGCGCCACGACGCTGACGAAGGCGACGCGCGAGAAGCGGCGCACCGCCGCCGCTTCGATGTCGGGGGCGCGGTACAGGCAAAGCAGCAGCGCCGCGAGCCCGCCGAGCCAGGCGGCCACGGCGAGCAGGTGCAGGACGTCGACGGGCATCGCGATCCCGGCCTGGATGCCGGTCGACGCGTGCTCGGCGAGCGCCCAGGTGGCCGCGATGCCGATGGCGACGACGCTGCCGCCGATGGCCAGGCCGAAGGCGAGGTCCCGCTTCTCCTTGGCGTCCTCGCGCCGCTCGTACGCCCCGAAGAGGACGGCGACGAACAGCGCGGCGGCCGCGAGGAGGAGCAGCCGGGAGACGAGGGCGGCGCCGGTCTTGGTCTGCAGTACGTCGCCGAGCTTCGCCAGGTCGAAGGCGTCGCCGAGCTTGCCGGAGCCGGTATAGGGCGCCCGGAGCAGCAGGGTCACCAGGGTGGCGCCGGTGAGGGCGAGCCAGCCGCCGACGACGAGGCGCTGCAGCGGCCGGACGCCCGCGCCGCGCTGCCAGCAGCCGAGGACGAAGGCGGCGCCGCCGACGACGACGGTGAACCCGGCGTAGGCGACGTAGCGCGCGATGTCGTAGAGGGTGCCGACGAGTCCGCCGCCGACGTCCTGGTCGGGCAGCGAGACCTTGGTGGCGGAGGGCGCGCCGATGGAGAAGGTGAAGGCCCCGGCGATGGGGTGGCTGTCGGCGGAGACGACCTGGTAGGCGACGGTGAAGGTGCCGTCGGGCAGGCCGGGCTTCAGCTTCACGCCGTAGGAGTGCGAGCCGAGGTCGCTGGTCTTGCCGGTGTCGGCGCGCTTGCCCGCGGGGTCGAGGACCCGTACCGAGCCGTCGGACATGGCGACCTTCTCGGAGAAGGTCAGTGACACCTGCTCGGGTGCCTTGTCGACCACCGCTCCCTGCTTGGGGTCGCTGCCGGTGAGCGCGGCGTGCGCGCCGGCGGGCGCCGCGGCGGCGAGTACGGAGCCGAGGACGGCGCCGATCAGGGCGACGGCGACGAGCAGCAGTCGTCCGTAGCCGGTCAGGGCGGCCGGCCCCGGGCGGGGAGCGGTGGTCCGCATCAACTCTTCAGTCCCCTCAGTGCGACGAGTGCTTGTCGGTCGACGAGTGCTTGTCGGTGGTGGAGTGGGTCTTCGCGTCGTTGCTCGGGTTGTACGTGGCGGGCTTCACCGGCATCGAGACGGTGATCGGCTTCGACTTCTCGAAGCGGAGGGTGACTTCCACCTTGTCGCCCTGCTTCGGCTTGTGCTTGAGCTTCTCGAGCATGATGTGGTTGCCGCCGCGGGAGAAGTCGAGCGTGCCGTTCGCGGGCACGGTGAAGGACTTCCGCTCCTTCATCGTGGAGCCGACGGTGGCGTGCAGGGTGACGCTGCCCGCGAGCGGGCTGGACGCGGAGACGAGCTTGTCGGCCGCGCCCTTGTTGGTGACGGTGAAGAAGCCGCCGGCCATGTCGTCCATCGCCGGTACGGGGATGTAGGCGCCGTCGACCGACAGTTCGGGCTTCGCGGCGGCCGGGGCGTCCTTGCCGGACTTGCTGGACTTGTTGTCCTTGTCGGAGTCGCCGCAGCCCGCGAGGACGAGGCCCGCGGTCAGGGCGACCGCTGTACTGGCGACGAGACGACGGCTGCGACGGGTGGTGCGGTGGTTCACGGGTTCTGTCCCTTGAGGATCTTGGGGAGGTCCTGCTCGTAGTCCTTGGCCGTGGCGTCCTTGCCGTTGTAGACCACGTAGCCGGCTTCGGACTTCGGCGAGAAGGCGATGACCTGGGTGCCGTGCATCGACTCGATCTTGTTGTTCTTGAGCTTCTTGGACGGCTCGATGGTGATGCCGACGGTGCGGGCGCTGCCCTGGATGGTCGGGAAGTCACCGGTCAGGCCGATGAACTCGGGGTCCTGGGCCTTGAGCCACTTGCCGAGTTCCTTCGAGGTGTCCCGCTCGGGGTCGGTGGTGACGAAGACGACCTGGAGCTTGTCGAGCTCGGCCTTGGTGACGGTCTTCTTCTGCAGCAGGCTCTTCTTGGCGACGGCGATGTTGCTCATCGTCAGCGGGCAGACGTCGGGGCAGTTGGTGTAGCCGTAGTAGAGGAGCACCGGCTTGCCCTTGGTCTGCGCGCGCAGGTCGTACTTCTTGCCGTGGGTGTCCTTGAGGACCAGGTCCGGCTTCTTGAACGGCCGGTCGAGGACCGTCGCGGCCTTGTCCTTGCCGGACTCCATCGACACGTCCGCGACCGGCTTCTTGCTGTCGCCGTCGCCCCCGCCGCACGCGCTCAGGGTGAGGGCGGCCGCGGTCAGGACAGCGGCGGCGGACAGCGTCTTCGTGGTCTGCTTGCTCAACTTGCGCATACGAAAATGTCCCAGATGTGAGGGGGCCGGGACGCGCCGGGGCCGGGGCCGGCGGCGCGTCCCGCGGGTGGCTCAGCTGCTGCGGCGGCGTCCGGCGAGCACACCGAAGGCCACGCCCGCGGCGCCGACGACGATGCCGACGATGCCGAGGGTGCGGGCGGTGGTGTCGCTGCTGTCGCTGTCGGAGGCGCTCTCCTCCTTGGCCTCGGACTTCGCCTCGGCCTTGTCGTCGGCGTCGTCCTTGTCGTCGGACGCGGCGCCGCCGTGGTGGTCCTCGGAGGCGGCGCTCAGGGCGAGGGCGGGCGCGGGGAAGTCGGGCTCCTCCTGGCCCTTCTGCTGCGGCTCGATCCAGCGGACGACTTCCTTGTTGCTGTACGTCTGCAGCGCCTTGAACACCATCTGGTCGGCGTCCTCGGGGAGCTGGCCGAGGGACAGCGGGAACTTCTGGAAGGTGCCGGGCTCGATGCCCTTGCCGTCGGCGGTCCAGGTGACCTTGGAGACGGCCTCGTCGATCTTCTCGCCGTGGATCTCGATCGGCTTCTTCAGCTTGGTCTTGGTGACCTTGGCCTTCCAGCCGGGCACGGGCTGCGTCATCACGGACGCGAGCGGCTGGTCGGCGGGGAAGGTGACTTCGAGCTTGGTGGTGGAGGCGTCGTCGCGCTCGTTGGGGACCTTGAAGTTGACGGTCGCATAGCCGCCCTTGGCGGCGACGCCCTCGGGGCTGACGCTGACGTGCGCGAAGGCGGGGACGGCGGAGAGCAGCAGGACGGCGGAGGCGGCGGTGCCGGCGACGACGGAGACGCGGGTCAGGGACTTCATGGCGGAATGCTCCAGTTTCGGCAGGTGGTCACGGCGGTCGTGCCCGTGGTGAACGGTGAATACGGCCGTACGCACTGTGGTGTTCGGAAGGGGACGCGGTGCGCGGGGCCGTGCGGCCATGCGCTGATGCGTGCGGGCGCGCCACGCGGCACCGCTTCCGATCGAGCCGGGAGGAGCGGTCCGCGTCAGGCGGCGAGCGTGAGGGCGGCGGTCGCGGGCGGGCCGCGCCGGATCACCGTGTCCTCGAGCGCGACGGCCCGAAGCCGCGGCGGTGGCGGGGAGTGCGGGGCGCACGCCGGGCCCGTCAGGGGTGCGCCGAGGAGCCCGGCGCGCAGGACTCGTACCAGCGCGAGGGCGGCACGCAGGGAACGTACGAGCGCTGCCTCGGCGACTCCGTACGCCCCCTGGGCGGAGAGCCGTACGAGGCGGGCGAGCGCGAGGTCGCCGCGGCGCAGGAGCCAGCCCGCGGCGAGGGCCGCGAGGACGTGGGCGAGCAGCATCGGCAGGGAGGGGAGCAGCGCGGCCATCGACGACGAGCCCATCGAGCCCATCGAGGGCATCGACGCCGTCGAGGGCATCGTGCCCGTCGCCTGCGCGGCCGCCTCGGCCCCGGCGTGGGCGTGCGCGCCGTGGGCGCCGCCCGACGGTTCGAGGCCCGCGCTCCGCAGGATCTGCCGGGCCTGGACGGGCGTGATGGTCGCCCCGCTCGCGCCGCACGCGATGCGGGCCGCGCGTTCGACGAGCGACGCGGCGTCCGAGCCGCCGCCCGCCCCGGCCGTGGTCATCGCCATGCTGTGCTGTTGGCCGAGGCCGAACAGCGCGTGCAGCGCGAGCTGGCCGACGGCGAGTGCCCCCGCGATGCCCGGCAGCGACCGCTCGCGCCCGGCGAGGGGCACGGCGACGGCGAGGACCACGACGAAGGCGGCGATCAGCGTCCACAGGGGGACGGCGGCACAGGACGCGAGCACATGGCCCCCGGCGGACAGCACGACGCAGACCGCGGCGAAGGTCGCGGCCCGCAGGAGCCGGACATCGGATCCGGCGCGTGTCTGACGCGGGTGGGGGGCAGTCATGGCCGGGCCATCATCGCACCAGGCTTACCCGTCTCCTACGGCAGGTCCGCGGGCGGCGGCGGATTCTCGGGGGCGGTCGGCTACACCGGGCGGGGTGCCCGGCGCGTCCGCCGTATGGGCGGCATCACGTCAAGTGGGCGCTTATCCGCGGTTACTCGCGGCAATACGTATCGGTATGTCGAGCCGCAGCCAGGAGGCTGGAGCATGAGCATCTGGTGGTCACTCCATTTGCGGCGCGAAGCTGCGAGCGTTCCGCTCGCCCGGCGCCTGCTGATGGGCACGATGGAGAGCGCGGGGGTGCACCCCGACGTCTCGTACGAACTGTCGCTGGCTCTCACGGAGGCCTGCGCGAACGCGGTGGAGCACGGCGGGGCCGGGACGCCAGGGGCGAGCGGCGGCGCGTACCGGGTCACGGCGTATCTGGACGGCGAGACCTGCCGCATCGAGGTCGCCGACTCGGGGCCGGGTTTCCCACCGGGCCGCATCCGGATGTCCGCCCGCCGCAGGGGCCGTCGCCGCACCCGCCGCCCGTCCCGTGCCCCCAAGTCCGTCACGCCCGCGGAGACCTCCGAGAGCGGCCGGGGCCTGTATCTGATCCGCGAGCTCGCCGACCATGTGGACTTCGGCAACAAGCCCGGGCGCGGTGGCGCGGTGATCAGCTTCGACAAGGTGCTCAAGTGGCGGGAGGACGCGCCGCTCGTCAGCGCGTAGTCGTTCGTCAGGGCGTAGTCGTTCGTCAGGACGCAGTCGTTCGTCAGCGCGTGGCCGAATCGTCCCGGGTGATGATGACGAAACGGGAATCCGGGCACTCCATGGGCCGGAACACATGGCTCATCACGCCGATTTCCGTATCGCCGTGAAAGGGCAGTCGAAGCGCGAAGCGATGTCCTGACCTGTGTTCCACGACACTGTGGTCCTCGGTCCATATGCGGCGGCAGTCGGCGTCCGCACCGAGAATGTCACGAGTCAGTGACCGAACTGGTGAATTTCCCGGGTCGCGATTGTTGGCGAGCCGCAGCATCGCCAGATAGATCCGGGCGAATTTCATTTCCCAGTCGACGAGTTGGGTGCGGGCCTCGGGCGCGAGCAGGGCCCAGCGCATGATATTCGCGCGGGGGGCGACCGACCAGGGAAACCATTGGGCCATCGCGGAGTTCGCCGCGACCACGTTCCATGCGCTGTCGGAGATGTAGGCGGGGTTCGGGGCCTGGTGCTCAAGCAGGTCGAGGACCTCGGGGTCGAGGTCCGCGAGGTGTCTCGCGGGGTCCGCCGGTGGTCTGCGGCCGACCGCGCCGAGGAACAGGGTCAGCTCTTCCGCCTCGCTGAGCTGCAGCGTTTCGATGACGCGGAGGAGGAAGGAGTCGGAGAAGTCCCGTCGGGTGCCGCGTTCGAGGGAGCGGTACCAGCCCTCGCTCACTCCGACGAGCCGTGCCACCTCGGCCTGTGAGAGTCCCGTCGTGGCATTGCGGACCGCGAGGAGTCCGGCGTCGCGGCGAATGACCCGGGCCCGCCAGGCGCGCAGGAGGCGCCCGATGGATTCGCCTTCGTCGACCCCTTCGCCGACGTCTTCTGCGGCGTCTTCTGCGTGCGCGCAGAGGTAATTCTTGCTTTCACTGAGAATGACGTGCTCCCCGTTCATTGGTCGAGGAGCCGACAAGCCCCCCCGAGCCATCCGCAGATCATAACAGGTGCTTGTTGTGGGGGAGTTCGATTGCTTGCGGTACTAGCGGTACCGGCACTGAAAGTGGCGGTCGGGTTCATGCATGCTTGGGCCGCGGCACCGCCGTGCTTTGTTGAATCCGTAACTTATTCAAACAGTGGCTTATGGAATACGGGGGCAGAGGTTATGAGTGGGAAGGCGGCCGCGCGCGGTCACTTCGAGAGCGTTTCGACGCGCGTCGGCGCACCCGACACGGTGGCGCTCGTGGCGCACGACGCGAAGAAGACGGAGCTGCTCGACTGGGCGGCCCGGCACCAGGAGGCGCTGCGCGGCTGCCGCCTCGTCGCCACCCGGACCACCGGCGAGCTGCTCGGACGCCGACTCGGCCTGCGGGCCGACCTGGTGGCCAGCGGGCCGCTGGGCGGTGACCAGCAGATCGGCGCGATGATCGTCGAGGAGCGCATCGCCCTCCTCGTGTTCTTCACCGACCCGCTGGGGACGCAGCCCCACGAGAGCGACGTCCGGGCCCTGCACCGGCTCGCGGTCGTCCATGACGTCCCCCTCGCCTCGAACCCCGCGTCCGCCGACGTCCTGCTGACCGACGCCTGCCTGCGGATGGCGGCTCCGGCACCCGTCGAGGCCGGCGCCGCGTGACACGACAACCTGGAGGGGACGACACCATGTCGTACTGGCTCATAGCCGGTGGCGCCGGATTCATCGGCGGCCACGTGGTCAAGGCGATGCGGGACGCGGGTGAGCGGATCGTCGTCGTGGACGATCTGTCGACGGGGTCGCGGGCCGCCGTGCCCGATGACGTGCCGCTCCTCGTCGGCAGCGTCCTCGACGCCGAGTTCCTCGCCCGCGTCTTCCGCGACCACCCCGTGGAGGGCGTGGTCAACCTCGTGGCGCGCACCCAGGTCGGGGAGTCGGTGGAGCTGCCGCTGCTGCACTACCGGCAGAACGTCGAGGGCTTTCGCGGCCTGCTGTCCGCCATGGAGCACGCCGGGGTGCGGAAGCTGGTGTACTCCTCCAGCGCCTCCGTGTACGGCATGCCGGACGTCGACCTGGTCACGGAGGACACCCCGTGCGCCCCGCTCAGCCCGTACGGCGAGACCAAGCTGATCGGCGAGTGGCTGGCGCGGGCCGCGCACCGGGCCGGGCAGGTGGACTTCATCAACCTGCGGTACTTCAACGTCGCGGGCGCCGCGTCGCCGGAGCTGGCCGACGAGCGCATCCTCAACCTGGTGCCCATGGTCTTCGACCGGCTGACCGCGGGCACGGCGCCCCGGATCTTCGGCGACGACTACGCGACCCCGGACGGCACCTGCGTACGCGACTACATCCACGTCGCCGACATCGCCTCCGCGCACCTCGCGGCGACCCGCTTCCTGCGCGCGCACGACGACGTCGCCCGCACGTTCAACGTCGGCCGCGGCGAGGGGCTCTCGGTGCGCGAGCTGATCTCCGTCATCCAGGACGTGACCGGCCACGCCGTCGACCCGGTCGTCGTGGGGCGCAGGCCCGGCGACCCGGCGAAGGTCGTCGCCGACGCGGCGCCGATCGGGCGCGAGCTCGGCTGGACCGCCCGGCACGGCGTCGTCGACATGATCACGTCCGCGTGGGAGGGCTGGTGCCTTCGCCACCCCGAGGCACGACGGCCCGGGTGAGCGCCCGGCCGCCGCTCCGTACGCCGCAACAACCCCCCGAGAACTCTCGTCGAACGCACGACAGGAACCTTCATGAGCACGCTGTTCTCCCCGCTGAAGCTCCGTGAGCTGACCATCCCCAACCGCGCCTGGATGGCGCCGATGTGCCAGTACCAGGCCGAACCGACCGGCCCGCAGGCCGGTGTGGTCAACGACTGGCACCTGGGCCACCTGTTCGCCCGCGCGGCCGGCGGCCTCGGCCTGATCCTCCTCGAAGCCACCGCCGTCGCCCCCGAGGGCCGCATCACGCCGGGCTGCCTCGGCCTGTGGAACGAGACGCAGGCACGCGCCCTCACCCGGGTGACCCGTTTCCTCGAAGAGCACGACGTGGTGCCCGCCATCCAGCTCGCCCACTCCGGCCGCAAGGGCTCGGCCTCCGCGCCGTGGCTCGGCGGCGGGCCCGTCGCCCCGGAGCAGGGCGGCTGGGACACGGTGGCGCCCAGCGCCGTCGCGTACGGGAACTTCCCGACCCCGCACGAGCTGTCCGTCGACGACATCCAGCGCCTGATCGGGAACTTCGCGGACGCGGCCCGGCGGGCCCTGGACGCGGGCTTCAAGGTGGTCGAGGTGCACGGCGCGCACGGCTTCCTGATCAACTCCTTCCTCTCGCCGCACAGCAACCACCGCACGGACGCCTACGGCGGCAGCTTCGAGCGCCGGGCGCGCTTCGCCCTCGAGGTCGTCGACGCGGTCCGCGCCGTGTGGCCGGACGAACTGCCCGTCTTCTTCCGCACCTCGGCCACCGACTGGCTGGCCGCGGAGAACCCGGCGGACAACCGTCAGGGCTGGACCGGCGACGACACCGTGCGCCTCGCCAAGGAACTCCTCGCCCACGGCGTCGACCTGCTCGACGTCTCGTCCGGCGGCATCGCCCACGACGCCCGGATCACCACGGGACCCGGCTACCAGGTCCCCTACGCGGCCGCCGTCCGCGCCCAGACGGACATGCCCGTCGGCGCCGTCGGCCTGATCACCGAGGCCGAGCAGGCCGAGGAGATCCTCGCCTCCGGCAAGGCCGACGCGGTGCTGCTCGGGCGGGAGCTGCTGCGCGATCCGCACTGGGCGCACCGGGCCGCGGGGCGGCTCGGGGACGCGGCCCGGTGGCCGGAGTCGTACGGCTATGCCGTGTGACGCGTACGTCGGTGGTGAGGGGCGGGTCCGTCGCCCGCCCCTCACCCGGCCTGAGACCCCGGCCTCTGACCTCTGCCTCAGACCTCTGCCTCAGATCTCTGACCCTGACCTTCTGAACCTGACCTTCTGATACCTGACAAGGACCAAGCAGTGAGTCGTTCCGTCCTGATCACCGGCGGCAACCGGGGCATCGGCCTGGCCATCGCCCGCGCCTTCGCAGCGGAGGGCGACCGCGTGGCCGTCACCTACCGCAGCGGCCCGCCGTCCGACACCGGGCTGCTCGCCGTGGAGTGCGACGTGACGAGCACCGAGCAGGTCGACGCCGCGTTCAGCGAGGTGGAGGCGGCACACGGGCCGGTGGAGATCCTGGTCGCCAACGCGGGGATCACCCAGGACACGCTGCTGCCGCTGATGAGCGACGAGGCGTTCACCTCGGTCGTCGACACCAACCTCGGCGGGGCCTTCCGGGTCGCCCGGCGCGCCTCCCGGCGGATGCTGCGGGCCCGCCGGGGCCGCATCGTCTTCATCTCCTCGGTCGTCGGCGCGACCGGCGGCGCGGGCCAGGCGAACTACGCCGCGTCCAAGGCGGGTCTGGTGGGGCTCGCCCGGTCCATCGCCCGGGAGCTGGGACCGCGCGGCATCACCGCGAACGTCGTCGCGCCCGGACTCGTCACGTCCGACATGACGGCGGTCCTGTCCGAGGAGCGGCAGCGGGCGATCCTCGCCCGCACCGCGAGCGGCCGGGCCACGGAGCCGGACGAGATCGCGCGGTCGGTCGTGTACCTCGCGAGCGAGGCGGCCGCGACCGTCAACGGCTCGGTGCTGACGATCGACGGCGGGTTGAGCGCGGGGGTGTGACGTGCCCGGTACTCCCGCAGCACGCAGATCGGTGCGGGGCGGCCACGCGCCGAGGGAGGAGGGCGTCAACCTCGCCGCCCCGGTCGTCGCCCGCACTTCGCCGGTGGCCACGGGACGATGTGGGACTTCCCCGCTGGTGGCGGGGAAGCGGCTCACCTGCTTCAGCGACGCCGAGGAGGCCTCCGTCGGCCTCGACGAGGTCGTGCCGTTCGCGTTGGAGAGCACCCTCGCCGAGCGCGGCGCCCTCATCTCCACCGGGCCGGACTTCCACGAACACGCCGTGCTCGACCAGCGCCTGGTGACCGGTCAGAACCCGGCGTCGGCCGCCGAGGTCGCCCGGCTCGTCACGGCCGCGCTGCGCCCCGAGCCCGCCCTTGATCAGTCCCAGCCCCTGACCTGCCCGAGCCCCTTCCAGCCCGAGCCCCTGCCAGCCCGAAGGTGAACCCCATGCTCGAACCTCTGACGCTCGCCCCCCGTACGGCCTGTGTGATCACCGTGGGCGACGAACTGCTCCGCGGTGAGATCGCCGACACCAACGGCACCGAGGCCAGCCGCAGACTCACCGCGCACGGCATCGCCACCCGCTCCCGGCACACCGTCGCCGACGACCGGCAGGCCATCAGCGACGCCGTCGTCCACGGCCTCGGCCAGGCGTGGCTCGTCCTCGTGATCGGCGGCCTCGGCCCCACCTCGGACGACGTCACGCGGTTCGCCGTCGGCCACGCGCTCGGCCGCGACATGGAGGACCGCCAGGAAGCGTGGGACGCGGTGTGCCGCCGCCTGGAGGAACTGCGGATCGAGGTCCACCCCGACAACCGCCGCCAGGCCCAATTCCCTTCGGGCAGCGTCCTGTTGCCCAACGCCCACGGCACCGCATGGGGCGCCAGGGTGACCGTCGGCGGCCGCCATGTGGTGCTGCTCCCGGGGCCGCCGAAGGAGTGCCTGCCCATGCTCGACGCGGCGCTGGACGGCGTCGGCGCGCGTCCGACCGCGACGGCCGACCAGCGGTGGCGGACCATGGGCCTGCCCGAGCCGGAGGTCGCCGCCCGGATCGACGCCGTCCTGAAGGCCGCGCCGGGTGCACGCGCGACGGCGGGCTACTGCTGGCGCTATCCATACGTCGACGTCACCCTGCACGGCGGCGCCGAGCGGTCCGACACGGCGGCCACGCTCACCGAACTGATCGGGGAGATCGGGGAGGCCCTGGCGGGTCATGTGGTCAGCCGGGACGGCAGGAGCGCCAGGGAGCGGCTTGCGGCACCGGACGGGGGCGCCTCTGTGCGGCTGACCCTCGACGACAGCCTGTCGCACGGCCGCTTCCAGCGGTGGTACGAGGACCTCGCCCCGGAAGCCGGGAGAGCCGGGGAAGCCGACGGCGACCCCGCCGGGATCACGGTCACGGCCACCGGCACCTGGCACACCGGCTCGCCGACCGACCACCGCGGCTCCGTCGCCATGCGCTGCCGGGTCACCCTCGGCCCGGCCACGCACACGTATCAGCTCGACGAGCCCAACCTCGGCCCCGAAGTGCTCGACGGGGCAGCCGAGTTCATCGCCTGGTCCGTCCTGCGCGCACTCGACGCGGAATCCGGAAGCGGCGGGGCCTGAGGACGTGGAACCCGGAAACGGGGAGGCCTGAGGCGGACGGTCCGGTTCACCGCACCGTCGCCGCGTACACCTCAAGGGCCGACCGCGGCGCCCGGCCGAGCAGCGCGCGCAGCTGGTTGTCCGTGACCGACGTGCCGTCCAGGAAGCCGCCCGCGATCGCCGAGTAGGTGCTCAGGAGCATCGGCACCTGGAAGGGCAGGGCGTCGCCGGACGCGGCGACGGCGTCGCGGGTCGCGGCGAGGGTGCCGGGTTCGTAGCGTCCTTCGACCGCCGCGGCCAGGTCGGCGCCGCCCAGGGCCTGTTCGCCGACGAGTTCGTAGGTGCGGCCCGCGTGCGGGGCCGGGTCGGTGGCGACGCGGACGGCGACGTCGGCGAGGTCCTCGCGGGCCACGGCGGCGAGGCGGCCGTCGCCGAGGGGCGCGGCGACGGTGCCGTCGGGGCCCGGGGCGGCGATCGCGGCGAGGAACTCCGCGTACAGGCCGTTGCGGAGGACCGTCCAGTTCAGCGTGGAGCGGCGCAGCCTGCGCTCGGTCCAGCGGTGGGCGAGGGCGTACGTGAGGTGGTCGCCGTCGCCGCTGAGGCTGGTGTAGACGAGGTGGCCGACGCCCGCCTTCTCGGCGGCGGAGATCACGGCCTCGTGGCGGGCGGCGACGATGTCGTCCTCGGCGGCACCGGCCGAGATGACGAGCAGGGTGTCGACGCCGGTGAAGTCCAGGGACGACGGGTCGTCGAAGTCGACGCGGCGCTGCCCGGGGGCCGGGGCGCGGGTGCCGATGACGACGTCGTCGCGGTGGGCGAGGCGGGCGGTGACGAGCCTGCCGAGTGCGCCGGTGGCGCCGGTGATCATGAGCATGGGTGTGTTCCCCCGTGGTTCTGGTTTCCTGGAGCGGGCGGTGGTGGTCACCGGGCCCGGGACCATCGTGATCGGCGGCGGACGCTCACGTAAGGAGGCACTTTGATGTCAGCAGGGCACACGGCGGTAACCACCCCGCAGGCCGCGGTGGTGGCGGGCGAGCCGGTGATCCAGTGCGAGACGCCGCAGGACGAGTGCGGCGTCCGGGACGTCCTGGACCGGCTCGGCGACAAGTGGTCGGTCTACGTAGTGGTCGAACTCGCCTCCGGAGTCCTGCGGTTCAAGGAGCTCCAGCGCCGTATCCACGGCGGCATCTCGCAGCGCATGCTCACCCTGACGGTGCGCCGCCTGGAGCGCGACGGCCTCGTGAAGCGCACCGTGCACCCCACGATCCCGCCGCAGGTCGAGTACGAGCTGACGGAGATGGGCCACAGCCTCACCCACCTCGTGAAGTCCCTCGCGGACTGGTCGATCGCCCACCGCCCGGCGATCGCGGAGGCGCGGGAGGAGTACGACGCGCGGTCCGCGGCCGACGCCTAGCGGCCCCCGGCGGGGCCCCGCCCTGCCTCGGGCCCGGCCCCTCATGCCCTGCCCGCCTCAGCCCCCGCCACCCTCCTCTTCTTCCTCTTCCTCCGCCGCTGGCGGCAGCACCCGGCACAGCGCCTCGATCGCCGCCGCGTACCCGTGCTCGGGCGGTGTCGCGTACCCGACCACCAGGCCGTCCGGCGCGTGCGCGGTCGCCGCCGGGTGCCGGTAGCCGGCCAGGCCCTCCAGGCCGACGCCCTGCCACGCGGCGGCCTTCACGGCGGACGCCTCCGCGCCGGGCGGCAGCCGCAGCACGGCGTGCAGCCCGGCTGCGATGCCGGTGACGGTGATGTGCGGGGCGCGTTCGGCGAGGGTGGTGACGAGGTGGTCGCGGCGGCGCCGGTAGCGCTGGCGCATGCGGCGGATGTGCCGGTCGTAGTGGCCCGAGTCGATGAGGTCGGCGAGGGTGAGCTGGTCGAGGACGCTCACCCAGGCCTCCCGCTCGCCCTTGGCGGCGACGACCGCGCCGACCAGATGCTCCGGAAGGACCATCCAGCCGATGCGCACGGCGGGCGACAGGCTCTTGCTCACCGACCCGACGTACACGACGCGTTCGGGGTCGAGGCCCTGGACGGCGCCGACGGGCTCCCGGTCGTAGCGGAACTCGCCGTCGTAGTCGTCCTCCAGGATCAGACCGCCGTGCGTGCGGGCCCAGTCGACGACGGCGCTGCGGCGCGCGGGGTGCAGCGGGCCGCCGGTGGGGAACTGGTGCGCGGGCGTGAGCAGCACCGCCCGCACGGGCCCCGGTACGTCCGCCAACTCCTCGATGCGGGCGCCGTGTTCGTCGAGGGTCAGGGGCCACGTACGGACGCGCGCCGCGTCCAGGATCGAGCGGTGGAAACCGAGTCCGTACGCCTCCACGGCGGCGGGTCCGCGCAGCACCGCGCCGCCCATGCCGCCCCCGGGCCCGCCGAACAGCAGCCGCAGCGCATGAGCGAAACCGGAGCACACCACGATCCGGTCAGGATCTGTCCGGGTCCCCCGCACCCGCGCCAGGTAGGAGGCCAGCGCCCGGCGCAGCTCGATCCGGCCCTGTGGATCGCCGGGCCCGAAGGCCTCGTTGGGCGCGGCGGTCAGCGCGCGGCGGGCGGCGGCGAGCCAGGCGGCGCGGGGGAAGGAACCGGCGTCCGGCTGGCCCTGGACGAGGTTGTGCGCGGGCTTCGCGGGGACGCTCGGCGAGCGCTTGGGCACCCGGACGCGGGGCGGGGGCGCGGTGCGCTCGGCCACACGGGTGCCCGAGCCCTGCCGGGCGGTCAGCCAGCCCTCGGCGACGAGTTCGGCGTAGGCGTCGGCGACGGTGTTGCGGGCGATGCCGAGGTCGGCGGCCAGGGAGCGGTACGGGGGCAGGCGGGTGCCGGGGGCGAGGCGTCCGTCCTGCACGGCGGCGCGCAGCGCGCGGATGAGCGCGGCTCTGCGGCTGCCGCCGCCGGACAGCTCCAGGTGCAGGTCACTGCCGATGCGCTCCGCCGAATTGACCCAGGATTCCGCCATGGAAATGCACCCTACCCGTGGTCTTTGACCGCCGTAGATTCATGGTCATGACGAACAACACGACGCACACTGTGTCCCACGAGCCCGTTGCCCGCATCGACTTCGCCAAGACCGCGCCGAAGGTCTTCAAGGCTGTCATCGGCCTGGACGCCGCCGCCCGCGCCGGACTCGACCCGGCCCTCGTCGAGCTGATCCAGATCCGCGCCTCGCACCTCAACGGCTGCGCGTACTGCCTGCACATGCACACCAACGACGCGCGCAAGGCGGGCGAGAGCGAGGACCGGCTGCACCTGGTCGCCGTCTGGCGCGAGGCCAGGAACTTCTACTCCGCCAAGGAGCAGGCCGCTCTCGCCCTGACGGACGCGGTCACTCTGGTCGCCGACGCCGGTGTCCCGGACGCCGCGTACGCCGAGGCGGCCGCGCACTTCGACGAGGCCGAGCTGGCCCAGGTGATCGCTCTGATCCTCGCGATCAACACGTGGAACCGGATCGCCCTCAGCACGGCGAAGGTGGCCGGGACGGACGAGCGCGAGGGCTCCTGAACGGTCAGGCCGTCCGAGCCGCGGGGGCGGAACCGTCCCCCGCGCGGTCCGCCCACCGCACCGCAGGCCCCATCGCGTACGACGCCACCAGAATCACCCCGCCGAGCAGTAGCCACCCCGGCGCCCCCCACTCCACCAGGAGCGTGGTGAGGATCAGGGGGCCGAGGGTGCGGGCGACGGTGACTCCGGTGCCGAAGAAGCCCTGGTACTCGCCGACGCGTCCGGTGGGTGCCAGGTCGAAGCCGAGCTGCCAGGAACCGGCGGACTGCAGCATCTCGGCGGCGAGCAGCACCACGGATGCGGCGACGAGCACCGAGGCGGCCGTCCACGGTCCGCCCGCGGCGGCCGAGAGGGCGAACACCGCGCACGCGGCCAGCATCAGCACGCCGGACCTGCGCACGGCCCGCACCGCCGTCGGGATCCCGGAGACCGACCGGGCCGCAGGCACCTGGAAGGCCATGACGCCAAGGGTGTTGAGGACGAACAGCGCCGAGACCAGCCACGCGGGGGCGTCCGTGCGCTCGGTGAGCCACAGCGGGATGCCGAGGCTGAGCAGCGGCATCCGCATCAGGAGCACGGTGTTGAGCAGCGTGACGAGCGCGTACGGCCGGTCCCTGAGCACCGCGAGCCGCTCGCCCGCCACCGCCGCCGTCGGCGCGACGGCGGGCAGCCGCCACAGCACCGCGGCGCACACCACGAACCCGGCGGCGTCCAGCGCGAACACCGAGAGGTACGCGGCCCGGCTGCCGAGGTGCAGCGCGATGCCGCCGAGCCCGGCGCCCACCGCGAGCCCCGCGTTCAGCGTGGACTGGAGGTGGGCGAGCAGCCCGGTGCGCTCCTCCTTGCTGACGAGCCCGGCGAGCAGCGCCTGGCGTGCCGCGGAGAGGCCCGACTGGGCGGTGGCGTACACGAGGGCGGCGGCCACGAACGGCACGAAGTCGCGGACGACGAGGAAGGACGCGACGGCGGCACCGGTCGCGAGGGCGAGGAGGACCGCCGTGCCGCGCGGCCCGCGCCGGTCGGCGAGCCGCCCGAGCGGCACCCCCACCACGGACCCGACGGCCCACGCGAGGGTGAGCCCGAGCCCGATCCGCGCAGGGGCGAGCCCGACGACGTGCGTGAAGTAGAGGGCGGACGTGACGTAGTACGCGCCGTCGCCCACGGAGTTGCTCAGCTGGGCGAGGGCAAGGAGCCGCAGGGGCCCGCGGGCGGGAAGGAGCCGGGGTGACGTCATGCCCCGAACATTAGGAAGCCACTGGACCCCTCAAGTGGTCCACTTTCCGCATCAGTTCATGGGCCAATTCGGCGCTTCCCCTGAGCAGCGAAAAGCGCCGGACGGGCTGGTTCCAGCCTGTCCGGCGCTTGAGGACGAGCGCGGAGCGCGATCTGCCGCGCCCACGCCCTGGGTCAGCTCTTCAGCTTGGCCATCCACAGCTCGACCTCGTCCGACCGTCGAGGCAGCGCAGCGGAAAGGTTCCGGTTGCCGTCCTCGGTGACGAGGATGTCGTCCTCGATGCGCACGCCGATGCCCCGGTACTCCTCGGGCACCGTCAGGTCGTCCGCCTGGAAGTACAGACCGGGCTCGACGGTCAGGCACATGCCGGGCTCGAGCGTGCCGTCCACGTAGGTCTCGGTGCGGGCGGCGGCGCAGTCGTGCACGTCCATGCCGAGCATGTGACCGGTGCCGTGCAGCGTCCAGCGGCGCTGCAGACCGAGCTCGAGGACGCGCTCGACGGGGCCCTCGACGAGGCCCCACTCGACCAGCTTCTCGGCGAGCACGCGCTGGGCGGCGTCGTGGAAGTCGCGGTACTTGCCACCCGGCTTGACCGCCGCGATGCCGGCCTCCTGGGCCTCGTACACGGCGTCGTAGATCTTCTTCTGCAGCGCGTCGAAGCGGCCGTTGATCGGCAGCGTGCGGGTGACGTCCGCGGTGTAGTACGTGTGCGTCTCCACGCCCGCGTCGAGCAGGAGCAGCTCGCCGGAGCGGACGGCGCCGTCGTTGCGCACCCAGTGCAGGGTGGTGGCGTGCGGGCCCGCGGCGCAGATGGAGCCGTAGCCGATGTCGTTGCCCTCGACGCGGGCGCGCAGGAAGAACGTGCCTTCGATGTAGCGCTCGGAGGTCGCCTCGGCCTTGTCGAGGACCTTCACGACGTCCTCGAAGCCGCGCACCGTGGAGTCCACGGCCTTCTGCAGCTCACGGACCTCGAACTCGTCCTTGACGAGGCGGGCCTCGGAGAGGAAGACGCGCAGCTCCTCGTCGCGCTCGGCGGTGACCTTGTCGGTCAGGGCCGCCTCGACCCCGGCGTCGAAGCCGCGGACGACGCGGACGGGCCCGGTGGCCTCGCGCAGCTTGCCGGTCAGCTCGCGGACGTCGGCGGCGGGGATGCCGTACAGCTTCCCGGCCTCGGTCAGGGAGTGGCGGCGGCCGACCCACAGCTCGCCCTGGCCGTCGAGCCAGAACTCGCCGTTCTCACGGTTGGAGCGCGGAAGCAGGTAGATCGTCGCGTCGTGGCCGCCGGTCCGCCTCGGCTCCATGACGAGGACGCCGTCCTCCGTCTGGTCGCCGGTGAGGTAGGCGTACTCGACGGAGGCGCGGAAGGCGTACTCCGTGTCGTTCGAGCGGGTCTTCAGGTTGCCCGCGGGGACGACCAGACGCTCGCCGGGGAAGCGCGCGGAGAGCGCGGCGCGGCGGGCGGCGGTGTGCCCGGCCTGCTCGATCGGCTCCAGGTCGCGCAGCTCGGTGTCGGCCCAGCCCGACTTCATGCTCTCGGCGAGCTCGTCGGAGACACCGGGGTAGAGGCCGTTCTTGCGCTGCTTGATCGGCTCTTCTTCGGTCTCCACCAGCTCTTCCGGGGTCTCCGGGTTGAGGGCGTCCGACACGGTCTGCCTCCTGATTGACGGCTCTGTACGACTCTGGACCCCCTCCATCGTACGGTCGTACGTAAGGAGGCCCAGGGGCGGAAGACCTGTCACCGCGAAGGCTCACGGGCCGTGCGCGCCGCGTCACTCGAAGCGTGCCGCGAGCAGCACCACGTCCTCCTCGCTCGCCGCCGCGGCCGGGCCGTCCAGGCCCTCCGGCAGGACCGTGCGCAGCACGTGGTCGGCGATCTCCCCGGGGTCGTCGCGGGCCGCCTTCGGCACGCTCGCGGCGGCCGCGTGCAGCCGCGCGAAAGCCCGGTCCATGGCGTCGCCGGTGCGCTGCAGAAGGCCGTCCGTATAGAGAAGCAGCGTTTCTCCTGGCTCCGGGCGGATGTCCACGCTGGGCGCCTCCCAGCAGGCGAGCATGCCGAGCGGAGCCGAGAGGGACGTCTCCACGAACTCCGTGCGCCGCTCCCCGACGATCAGCGGCGGGCTGTGCCCGGCCCCGGCGAGGACGATCTTGCGCAGGGCGGGCTCGCAGAACGCGAAGAGCGCCGTCGCCGACCGCGCGGGCTCGGTGAGGCGGAGCAGCAGCTCCAGGTCCGAAAGGACGGCGACGGGGTCCTCGCCCTCCATCACCGCGTACGCCCGCAAGGAGGCCCGCAGCCGTCCCATCGCGGCGACCGCGCTCGGCCCGGACCCGGTGACGGAGCCGACGGCGAGGCCGAGCGCCGCGTCCGGCAGGGGCAGCGCGTCGAACCAGTCGCCGCCGCCGCGCGGGCCGGTGCCGTGCCGGGCCGCGAGCTGCACTCCGGGGACGCGCGGGAGGCGCGGAGGCAGCAGTTCCGTGCGCAGGGTCGCGGTGGTGGAGCGGGCGCGGTCCAGTTCCACCAGGCGCGCCAGGTGCTCGGTGGCGTACTGGAGGTAGCGGCCGATGAGGTGCCGCTGCCGCTCGGCCGGTTCGGCGGGCTCGTCGTACAGCCAGACCACCGCGCCGACGCGGCCCGCCGTGTCGGTGAGCAGCGGCAGGGCGTAGCTCGCGGCGTACCCGAGGCGGACGGCGACCTCGCGGTGGCGGGGGTCGAGGGCCTCGTCGGCGAGGAGGTCGGGCTGCACGATCTCGGTGACGGGGGCCGCGGCGGGGGGCGCGGTCTTGGCGGTGGGCGCGGAATCCGGCACGCCGGGGATGGCACCGGCGGTGGCGTCGAGGAGGCGTCCGAACGAGGTGGCGGCGCGCGGCACCGTCTCCAGATGGCCGAGGTCGGCGCGGGCCAGGCCGAGGCCGACGGTGGTGGTGGGGCCGAGGCCGTCGGCGGGCTCCAGGACGACGAGGCCGCGGCGGGCGCCGACGAGGGCGGCTCCGGCGCGCAGGAGTTCGCCGAGTGCGCCGTCGAGTGCGGCCGTGCGGGACAGGCGTTCCGTGAGTTCGTGCAGCGTGGTGAGGTCGGAGACCCAGCCGGCCAGGCGGTCCTGGATCAGTGCTCCTGGGGCGCTCTGGGCGCCGGAGGCGGCAGGGGCTCCCTGGGCGCACGGGGCAGTGTGGGCCGGTGGCGGAACAGTGGAATCGATTCCGGCCACTTTCGGGAGGTGCGGGGCGTTCATGGCTGACGGCTTTCCGGCCAGCGTGTATTGCTCAATAGCATCGCAAACCCCCTGTCATTCTGCGCCGCTAGCAATGCCTCCACATCTACACGCAGTGGAGAGGGGATGTCCAGCATTGTCCTGCAGGGATTCCTGGTGTCCAGTGGGACGAGAGTGAATTCCGGGAACTAGCAGCGATCTTGAGAACTTGTCTGAAAACTGTTGCAGGGAACGGCATATTGCGGTCGACTGACATTGTTCGAAGGAGCGTCACAGCGGTTGCGATGGGTACGTACTCGGTGATGGCCAGGGGCAGTTGCGGGACGCCCGGAACCTGGTGGCCGACCCGGGCGTCTTAACCCACGGCGGCCGTGCCCCATCCTCCCGCGGCACGGGCGGCAAGAATTACGCGGGACGGCAAACGCCAGGCGCCGCCACCCCACGCCACGTCAACGCTCGGCCCATAGGGGAGCCCCATGCCGCAGGCTGGGGTGTGATGCGCCAGCTTGTACGCACCTGTACGCACTTGCATGCACCAGTACGCGCACCTCGTACGCACGTCGATAGTGATCCACACATGGTGTGATGTGGCCCGAAGTGTCCCTCTGCGTGTAACGGAAAGGAACGAGCGCTCATGCGCGAGATCCTCGGAAGGCGACGCAGGCTCCTGTCCTGGCGAATCGGTAGGAAGTCTGACCAGAGTCCCGCTCTGCTCGGCGCGGCCATCACCTTCGCGACCGAGTGGCGCTGGCCCGTACTGCCGGGCGTCGGCATCGACAGCCAGGTCAGGCGGGGTCTCGGCACCCTCGACACCGACGGCGACCGGCGGGGCGAGGCCGGCGACCGGCAGGGCGACACCCGCAAGAGGACCGGCAAGGGCACCAGAAAGAACGCACGCGGCACCGGCACGCCCACCCCGCGCGACACCGCCGCGCGCTGCGCCTGTCCCGACCCCGAGTGCGGCTTCCCCGGCGCCCATCCGCTGGACCCGGGCCTGCTCGCCGCGACGACCGACGAGCGCATGGTGCGCTGGTGGTGGACCAACCGCCCCGGCGCACCGGTGCTCCTCGCCACCGGCGGACGCGCCCCGTGCGCCGTGAGCCTGCCCGCGGTGGCCGGCGCGCGCGCCCTGGCCGCACTCGACGAAGCGGGCGTCAGGACCGGCCCGGTCGTGGCCACCCCGGCTCGCGTCTTCATCCTCGTCGCGCCGTACTCGATGGAGCAGTTGGGCGCTCTCCTGTACGCCAAGGACTGGGTCCCGGGCTCGCTGCGGTTCCACGGCGACGGCGGGTACGTGGCGCTGCCGCCGTCCGAGACGGGCCAGGGCCAGGTCCGCTGGGAGCAGGCGCCGCTGCCCGGCTCGTCCGCGCCCTGGGTGCCCGACGTCGAGGCCGTGGTCGACGCGGTGGTGGACGCGCTCACTCGTACGGGTGTGAGCGCCCCCGAGTTGTAGGGCGTCGGGCGCGCGGTGAACGCTCCGCGTGCCCATCGTCGTTATCTTCGGGCCATGCACCCGCGCCCGGCCGTGAACCCCCGCCTGCTCGCGCTCCTGGGAGTCGTGGCCGTCGCGGTGCTCGTGCCGCTCGCCGGCGCCTCCGCGGGACCCGTGCTCCACGACGACGCGAAGCGCCCCGCCGGGGCGCTGCCCGCCGGGCAGTCGCCCCGGGAGCCTGCCGACCCCGCGTCCCGGCCGTCGTCCCCGCGCTCCTCCCCGCCGTCGTCCCGGCCGCAGGACAAGCCCGGTGACCGGGCCGCTCCCGCGCGCCCCGCGCCCGACGCGGCGCCCCCGCGCGAGACCACCGCCCGGTGCGGTCCCGAACTCTCGTCGCCCCACGGCGTGGAGGCCCAGACCTGCGTCCTGTCCCAGGCCGACGACACCTGGGCGCGTACCTACTACCGCAACGCCACGGGTGAGGCACTGAAGGCCGTTCTGAGCGTCATGGGGCCGAAGGGACGCACCGTGCAGATGCACTGCGCGGTGGGCGCCGACGACGAGCCTGCGGCGTGCGAGACGCCCCGTGAGCGCACGGCGGGAACGGCGGCGCGGTACACGGCGGTGGCGGAGTTCGCCCGTGCGGACGGAGCTGCGCTGCTGCTGCGCTCCGGCAGCAACTGAGCGATGTCCCGGTGCAGTTGGGACGGTCGTTCACCGCTGAACGGACACCGGGTGTGCACCGGGCACAGAAACGCCCGGTTGCTGGCGACGGGGGATGCACCAGCAACCGGGCTACCTGAACGGTAACAAGAGATCGGCGCTTGGCAAATTCGATCTCAGTTATCCGGACAGGGATTTACCTGTGTCCAAGGGGAGTTGTGACGGGAGTCACGCATTCCGTTCCGACTGACTGGTGGGTCAGTGCGGACCGGTCGCGCACCACGGCGTCCGAGGCCCCGGTAGGTCAGCTGAGAGTGACCTGCCGGTTGGTGAGGCCGCCGCGCGCCCTCCGCTCTTCCGGGGTCAGCGGCTCCGTCGCCGCGAGCGCCGTCGCGAGGCGCGACGCGAACTCGGCGGCGGGCTGCTCGATGTCGCCGGCCCCCATTCCGCTCGGCAGGTCCCACACCGGCACCGTCAGACCGTGCGCGCGGAAGGAGCCGACAAGGCGGGTGCCCTCGCCGAGGCTCGACGCACCGGCCGCGTGCAGCCGGGCGAGCGCGTCGAGGAGCTGCTCCTCGGGGTGCGGCATGACCCAGCGCAGGTGGTTCTTCTCCGGCGTCTCGCACCAGTAGGCGGCGTCCACGCCGGAGAGCTTGACCGTCGGGATGGCGGCGGCGTTCGCCCGCTCCAGGGACGCCGACACCTCCGGAGTGGCGTTCTCCGCGTCCGGCACCCAGAACTCGAAGCCCGGGTGCACGACCGGCTCGAAGGCGCTCTTCTCGTCGATGAGCTCCTGCAGGCGGGGACCGTCGCCGGATACCGCGCGGCGGCCGGGGACCGGCTGGCCGGGCTCGGTGGTGAGGGCGCGCTGGAGGGTGTCGGCGAGGTCGCGGCTGATGTCGCCGGAGGAGGTGTCGTTCTGCAGGCCGAGCAGCACCGAGCCGTCGTCGCGGCGCAGCGCGGGCCAGGCCATCGGCAGGACGGTCGCGAGGGTCACGGAGGGCACGCCCTCGGGCAGGCCGTCCTTCAGGGTGAGCTCGACGGTCGCGGCGGGCACCAGCTCGCGCAGGGCCACCCAGTCGCACTCGCCGGGCAGGCCGTCGAAGGGGCGCTGCACCAGCTCGGTCACGGCGTGCGCGGCGGCCCGGCCGTGGCAGGCCTTGTACCGGCGGCCCGAACCGCAGGGGCAGGGTTCCCGGGCGCCGACGACCGGAACCTCGTGGTCCTTGAGCTGCGGCTGCTTGCCCTTGCTGCCCTGGTTGCCCTTGGTCTGCGGGCGCTTCTTGGCCATCGTGGGTGTCTCCCGGTTACGGCTCGCTTGCGTACGGGCGCGAGCCTAGCCGTTCGCCGTCGGGTGCCCGGGGGACCGGGTGCGCGCCGGGAGCGGCTCGGGAGGGCGGGCGCGGCCCGCTGGTCCCCGTCGGTCCACGGCGTCAGTCCACGTCGTCGAAGGGGTCCGCGAAGCCGAGGTCGGATATCGCGGCCGCCGACGGCGCGGCGACGCGCGTAGCGAAGTCCTCGTGGTCGTGCCCGGACTGCACCAGGGCCCAGACGGTGACCTCACCGCGGGTGTCGTCGCGGACTCCCCAGGCCTCGGCGAGGGCGGTGATGATGTTGAGACCGCGGCCGCCGTGGGCCGTGACCGAAGGAGTGGCCGGAATCGGGCGGGTCGGGCCGCCGCCGTCCGTCACCTCGACCGTGAGCCGGCCGGTCTTCTCGACGCGCCACGCCGCGCGCACGTCTCCGTCGTCGCCGTCCCCGTTGAGCCCCTCGCCCAGCGGCCTGCCGTGCCGGCAGGCGTTGCTGAGGAGTTCGGAAAGGATCAGTACGGCATCGTCGATGACCGACTCCGACACCCCGCTGCCGCGCAGTTGATCGCGCATCCGGTGTCTGGCTTCTCCCACGCCCGCAGGACCATGGGGTACGGCCATGCTCGACGACGTGGGCACCTCCTGTGCCACCACAAACGCCACCCCCGAGACCTCCTTTGCCCCACGCCACGGTGTGAATGCCCCAATGGACTGGACCGGAAACCGGCCAACACCGCGATGGTGACGCACTCGACACGGTCGAATACGCACCGAACGCGCCGGTGCACTCCCCGTAATGGGCGTCAGGCGCGGCCGAGTTGGGACAGCACCTGCTTCGGGCGGTTGGTGATGATCGCGTCCACGCCGAGCCGGGCGCACAGCTCGACGTCCGCGGGCTCGTTCACGGTCCACACGTGCACCTGGTGCCCGGCCCGCTTGAGCTTGGCGACGTACCCGGGGTGGTTGCGTACGATCCGGATCCCCGGGCCCGCGATCCGTACGCCCTGAGGGAGCCGGCCGTCGCGGTGGCGGGGCGAGACGAACTGCATCAGATAGACGGTCGGCAGCGTCGGGGACGCGGCACGCACGCGGTGCAGCGAACGCGCCGAGAAACTCATGACGCGGACGGGCGAGGGGCCGTCGGCGGGCGGCGCGTCGAGGCCGAAGCGCTTCAGGAGGTGCAGCAGCCGCTCCTCGACCTGGCCCGCCCAGCGGGTGGGGTGCTTGGTCTCGATGGCGAGCTGGACGCGGCGCCCCGAGGCATTGTTTTCGGCCACCAGCTCAAGGAGCCGTTCCAGGGTGAGCACGGAGGTGTTCCTGGAGTCGGAGGGGTCCTTCCCCTCGTCCCAGTCGGGTCCCTCGCCGTCCCCGGGGTCGCCGCCGTTCTTCCAGGAGCCGAAGTCGAGGGCGGCGAGGTCGGCGAGCTCCAGGGCGGAGACGGCGCCGCGGCCGTTCGAGGTGCGGTTGACGCGGCGGTCGTGCACACAGACGAGATGGCCGTCCGCGGTGAGCCGTACGTCGCATTCAAGGGCGTCGGCGCCGTCCTCGACCGCCTTCTCGTACGCGGCCAGGGTGTGCTCCGGGGCGTCCTCGGAGGCTCCGCGGTGGGCGACGACCTGGATGTGGGGCTGTCGTGCGTGGGTCACCGCGTCATCGTGCCATCGCCGACCGGTTGCGCCTTCCGTATGGGTTGGTTTCGCCCGCCGTGAACGCACAGCATCGGCTTATGGTGCCCTGACAGCCCATGGGAAAAGCTGACTGCAGACAAAAGTGAACCGAAACGATCGTCTGCTGCTCTCAGGCCGTGACCGAGTAACGACAGCGTGGACCGAGGAGAAGAAGCTGTGAGCACCGAGAACGAGGGCACTGAGGTACCCCCGGCCCCGTCCGCACCTCCCGTGCCGGTGGACACTCCCGCTGCTTCCGCCCCCGAAACCCCGGCGCCGGCGCCGACGCCACCCGCGGACCAGACCGCCGCGTCCGGGCCCGCCACGTCCGGGCCCGCCACGTCCGGGCCCACCCCGTCCGGACCCGCCCCGTCCGGGCCCGCCCCTGCGGAGGCTCCCGCGAGCACCCCGCCCCCGTCGGCTCCGGCGCCCGAGCCCACCCCGGCGCCGAGCGTCCCCGATCCGTACGCGCACACGGCCGGGCATGTGGGTGCGGGCCAGACGGGCGCCGGTCAACCGGCGGCCGGGTACACCCAGGCGGGTCAGCCCGCCGCGGGGTACGGCCAGCAGCCCGCCCCCGTCGCGTCCGCCGCGTCGCCCTCCGGCGCGTGGCCGCCGCCCCCGCCCCCGGCCGTGCCGTCGTACGCACAGGACGGCGCCGGATCCGGTGGCTCGGGCTGGGGCGCGTCCTGGACGGCGGAGCAGCCGGCCGCGCCGAAGCCGGGTGCCCGGCGTGGCGGCCTGGTCGCGGCGGTGCTCGCGGCGGCGCTGATCGCGGGCGGAGTCGGCGGCGGCCTCGGCTTCTGGGCGGCGGACCGCAACGACGACGACAGCACGGACTCGACGACGGTCTCCGCGTCGGACAGCCCCGCCGACCTCAAGCGGGAGCCCGGCTCGGTGGCGGGCATCGCGAACAAGGCGCTGCCGAGCGTCGTCACCATCGAGGCCCAGAGCGGCAGCGGCGAGGGCGGCACGGGCACGGGCTTCGTGTACGACAAGCAGGGCCACATCCTCACCAACAACCACGTGGTGGCGTCCGCGGCCGAGGGCGGCAAGCTGTCGGCGACGTTCTCGAACGGCAAGAAGTTCGACGCCGAGGTCGTCGGCCGCGCCCAGGGCTACGACGTCGCGGTCATCAAGCTGAAGAACAAGCCCTCGGACCTCACCCCGCTGCCGCTCGCCGACTCCGAGAAGGTGGCCGTCGGCGACTCCACGATCGCCATCGGCGCCCCCTTCGGCCTGTCGAACACGGTCACGACCGGCATCGTCAGCGCGAAGAACCGCCCGGTGACCTCCAGCGACGGCGGCAGCAGCAAGAGTTCGTACATGAGCGCGCTGCAGACCGACGCGTCCATCAACCCGGGCAACTCCGGCGGCCCGCTCCTGGACGCCCGCGGCGCGGTCATCGGCATCAACTCCGCGATCAAGCCCGCCGACAGCGGCGGCATGGGCGGCGGCGGCCAGTCCGGCTCGATCGGCCTGGGCTTCGCGATCCCGGTCAACCAGGCGAAGAACGTGGCGCAGCAGCTGATCAAGACGGGCGAGGCGACGTACCCCGTGATCGGCGCGTCGGTCTCCCTGGCGAACACCTCGGACGGCGCGGTCATCTCCGACCGGGCCGCCGGCAACTCCGGCGCCGCGGTGGAGCCGGGCGGCCCGGCGGCCAAGGCGGGCCTCAAGTCCGGCGACGTCATCAAGAAGCTGGACGACACGGTCATCGACAGCGGCCCGACCCTCATCGGTCAGATCTGGACCCACCGCCCCGGCGACACCGTCAAGATCACCTACGAGCGCGACGGCAAGGAGCGCACCGCCGACGTGGTCCTGGGCGCACGCAAGGGCGACAGCTGACCCGCTACTCTTGACCCCGCGCCACCGGCCGAACACCGGCCACCGGCGCGGGGTGGGTTGCCCGAGCGGCCTAAGGGAACGGTCTTGAAAACCGTCGTGGCAGCGATGTCACCGTGGGTTCAAATCCCACACCCACCGCAGAATCCGGCCGCGAGGCCTGGCGAGGCGGGGGGGGGGGGGGGGTAGGGGGTCACCCCCCCCAAATGGGCCCCCCAGTCCCCAATTTCAAAAATTCGTGCCAAGCCCCGGGGTGAGACAAAAAAAAAT
>NZ_JBHXTE010000025.1:101008-142553 GCF_042677545.1 Streptomyces sp. NPDC127108
ACACCCCCCGATTAATCGGGCCGCGTGCCTTGGCGTGGGGGGGTGACCGGAGCTTTCCGGTCACCCCGCCTCTTTCGGACCGCCCTTTCCTCGATGCTCAACTTGCCTGCCATGCCCGGGTGAAGACCAAGAAGAAGTGCTGATGCGCTGACGGCACCGCTCCGCGGCGGTCGGCCTACCCGTGGCCCGTCAGGCGCGCTGCCGACGCGATCGTCGACGCCGCCTCGCGCGCGGTGAGACCCACGCGGACCGCGGCGTCGGTGAGGGGCGCGGTGAGGGCCTCGCCGAAGCCGTTCTCGTACGCGCGGCATGCCGCCCAGAACAGACGCGTGTTGCGTTGTCCCTCGTGCGCGGCGAGGACGAACTGGACCAGGCCCTGGCCCTGTTGGGGGTCCGCGGGGGCGCCCGCGTGTGCGGGCCGCGGGCGGCGTCGCGATGCCGGGACGAGCAGCCGCAGGAGCGCGGGCGGGCAGGCGGCCGGCGGGAGGTGGGCCGTGCCGGGGACCGCGCTGTAGACGCCGTGTTCGGTACGGGAACCGGGGCCGACGAGATAGCCGCCCGCGCCGCGGATGTCGATGCCGGGGGCCAGGCGGCCCGCCGAGTTGGGTACGACGGTGTCGGGCGGCCCGGCCAGCCAGATGTGGCGGCCCCCGCTCGGCGTCGAGACGACGACGGTCTCCGGGATCGTGAACAGGTGCCGCAGCGCCAACTCGCGCAGTTCGGCGGGGGCGTCGACGCCGGACTTGGTGTCCAGGTCGATGCCGATCAGGTGGTACGGCGGCAGCCCGCAGGCAATCCCGTAGCCGGAGGCCCAGGGCGCGGCGTCGAACAGTTCACGGATGCGGTGCGGGTCGGTCGACGCGTCGTACACGCCGTGTCCCATGCGGCCGCACTCGCCGCGACAAGGGGGTGACTGCTGCGGGGCGTCACCGTGCCTTGGAGCGTCACGGTGCCCTGGGGAGGCGTGGTGCCGCGCGTCGTCGTGCCCCGGAGCAGCGTGGTGCTCTGGAGAAGCGTGGCGCCCCGGAGCGGCGTGGTGCCGTGCGTCGTCGTGGTGCGGGGAGCGCAGCGCCGGGAGCTTCGTCCGCGACAGCGGGATGACGGCGAGGCCGCGCTCGGCGGCGGTCAGGGCGTGGGCCAGCGCGAGGGTGGCGGTGCGGCGGTCCGCGGTCGGGTGTTCCGCCGCCCGGGGCTCGGCCCGGTGGGGCTCCGCCGCGTGGCGGGTGGTGTGGTCGGCGGCGCGGTCTGTGGCATGGCGGTCGATGGGGGCCATGACTTCAGTTTCGTACAAACGTTCGATGAAGGGAAGGGGGGTGGCAGGGGGTGGCGCGCCGTACGCGGACGGCGCCCCCCACTTCGCTCCTCTGCCGGAACGCTTCAGCCCGTGCGGCGCCTGGCCTCGGTCGCCGGAACGGCGCTGAGCTGCGACTTCGAGGGCGCAAAGCATGTTTATCGACTTGTCCTCACGCTTGCGGGGGAATCGGTCCTTCCGGGGTGGTTCGCCGGGGATTCGGTGGGCAACTCTGGTCTCGCGACGTCGTGCAGATCGAATACCGAGGCGGTCGGCCAACTGCCTTGGAGCAAGCGCTACTTGAGACGCGTCCGGCTTCCCGCCGGTGCGAATCTCCCGTTCTGGAGGAATAACATGGCAAGCATCCGTACCGCCCGCGCCCTCGCTGCTGTCGCGGCCCTGCCCCTCGCCGCCGCGCTCTTCTCCGGTGTTGCGATGGCCGACAACGGCTCGTTCGCGGACGACGGATCCAACGCCGGTGTGGCCACGGTCACCGGTAGCGGCGTCGGTGACGACAACAACGGCAACTCGTCCACGACGCAGCAGCAGGCGGTTGGCAACGGCGCCTCGAACCAGAGCAACACCGCTCAGGTGAACGGTTCCGCGTTCACGGACATCGACCAGAGCAACGCGAACGTCGCCGTCAACTTCAGCGAACTGTGGTGACCTCGGGCCTCGTTGGGGAGTGATCCTCGGGGGCCTGCTCCAAGGGGTGATGTGACAGTTGCGCGGCGGTGCCACGGGCACCGCCGCGCAGCCGTGTTCGGCGTTCCCGGAGTCGCGGGGGCCTTGACGCCGGTTCGGTTTCTGACGGACAGTCAGAAACCATTCCCGGTACGAGGCCGTGCACGACCCGTACGTGGTCGTACGAACTCGTACGTGGTCGACGAGTACGAGGCCGTACGAGGCCGTACGAGAAGGAAAGGCCGCCCGCCGTGCACCTCGCCCCCACCGAACGCCAGCAGCGCCTGCGCGCCGAACTGCGCGCGTACTTCCGCGAGCTGATGCCCGCCGGTCCGCCCGCGAGCGACGACAAGGCCGGGCAGCGGCGGCTCCTGCGCCGCATCGGCGCGGACGGGTACCTCGGCATCGGCTGGCCCGTCGAGTACGGGGGCCAGGGGCGCGGGGCCGACGAGCAGTTCGTGTTCTTCGACGAGGCGTACCGCGCGGGCGCACCCGTGTCGATGGTCACGCTGAACACCGTCGGGCCGACCCTCATGAAGTACGGGACCGAGGAGCAGAAGGCCGCCTTCCTGCCCGGCATCCTGCGCGGGGAAACCGTCTTCTCGATCGGTTACAGCGAGCCGTCCGCGGGCACGGACCTGGCCGCACTGCGGACACGGGCCGTCCGAACCGCGGGCCCGAGCGGCGACTGGCTGATCCACGGCCAGAAGAGCTTCACCTCCAACGCCCAGCACGCCGACTGGATCTGGCTCGCCTGCCGCACCGATCCCGAGGCGCCCAAGCACCGGGGCATCTCGATCCTCCTCGTGCCGACCGACGCGCCCGGTTTCTCCTGGACCCCGATCGAGACCGTCGGCGGTCAGAGGACGACGGCGACGTACTACGACGGCGTGCGCGTGCCCGCCGGGAACCTCGTCGGCGCGGAGCACGACGGCTGGAGCCTCATCACCAACCAGCTCAACCACGAGCGGATCGCGCTCGCGGCGATCGGCATGCAGGCCGAGGACTTCCACGCGGCGGCGCTCACGGCCGCGTGCTCACCCGATCCGGTGAGTGGCGAGCGTCGGATTGACGCTCCGTGGGTCCGTTTGAAAGTGGCCGAGTCGCATGCGCGGCTCGCGGCAACGCGCCTGCTCAACTGGCGTTTGGTGGGGGATGTGGAGGCGGGTGGTCCGGCCCCGGGGGACGCGAGCGGCGTGAAGTTCGTGGGAACCGAATCGGCGGTCGAGGTGTACCGAATATGTCAGGAGATCGCGGGGGACGCGGGGCTCGTGCGGGCCGGTTCGCCGGGCTCCCTGGCACTGGGGACGGCCGGGGACGGGGAGCTGGAGCGGATGAACAGGGCGGCGCAGATCAACACCTTCGGGGGCGGGGTGAGCGAGGTGCAGCGGGAGATCGTGGCGACGATGCGGCTCGGGATGCGGAGGGGGCGGCGATGACGCGCGGGGACGATGCGGGCGGGCTGGGCGTACCGGGCGGATCGGGCGGGCGCGAGCCGGATGGGCTGTACGAGAAGTTGAAGGCGTACGAGGGGCAGGCCGCCGCGGTCGCGGGGCGCGGCAAGGACCCGGTGAACGAGCCGATGATCAGGCACTGGTGCGAGGCGATGGGGGACACCCACGCCGCGTACTCCGGGCCGGAGGCAGTGGCTCCGCCGACCATGCTCCAGGTGTGGACGATGGGCGGCCTCTCCGGGCACAGCGGCCGCTCGGAGGCGTACGACGAGCTGTTCGCCCTGCTCGACGACGCCGGGTACGCCTCGGTGGTGGCGACCGACTGCGAGCAGGAGTATCTGCGTCCGCTGCGCCCCGGGGACGAGATCACCTTCGACGCGGTGATCGAGTCGGTCTCGGAGCGCAAGACGACCAAGCTCGGTACGGGGTACTTCGTGACGACGCGGATGGACGTCCGGGCAGGCGGGGAACCAGCGGGGACGCATCGCTTCCGGATCCTGAAGTACGTGCCTGCGCGGCGGCGGGCCAAGGGGGTGGGATCGGCGGGGCCGGAGGGGGCGTCGGGATCGGCGGGAGCGAGGGGTGCGGCCGGATCGGCCGAGGGTACGGGACCGGCCGCCCAGGCCCGGAGCAGACGGCCTCGGCCCGTGATCAACAGGGACAACGCGGGCTTCTGGGAGGGCGTGGCCCGGCACCGGCTGCTGATCCAGCGCTGCGGCTCCTGCGCCCGCCTCCGCTTCCCCTGGCTGCCGGGCTGCAACGCCTGCGGTTCGCCCGAGTGGGACACGGTCGAGGCGAGCGGCGAGGGCACGGTCTTCTCGTACGTGGTGATGCACCACCCGCCGTTCCCGGCCTTCACCGCGCCGGATCAGCCCGCCGGCGAAGCCGGGCCGTACGCGGTCGTGCTCGTCGAACTGGCGGAGGGGGTGCGGATCATCAGCCAGGTGGTGGGGGTGGAGCACGACCGGGTGCGGATCGGGATGCCGGTGCGGCTGGAGTTCTGCCGGGTCGACGAGGAGCTGGAACTGCCGCTGTTCCGGCCGCTCGCGCCGGACGGCGGTCCGGACGCGGCCACGGGCGGGGCGGCCGACCGGGTGCGGGAAGGCGTGCCCGCCCGGGAAGGCGTGCCCGCCCGGGAAGGCGTGCGCGTGCGAGAGGGCGTGCGCTGACATGGACTTCACGCCCACACCGGAACAGGCGGCCGCCCGGGAACTGGCCGCGCGGATCTTCGGGGACCTGTCCACACCGGACCGGCTGGCCGCGGCGGGCACCGCGTCGGACGCCGAGCTGTGGAAGACGCTGTGCGCGGCGGGCCTGCCGGGCGCGGTGGAGGAGGTCGGACTGCTCGGCCTGGTGCTGCTGCTCGAGGAGCAGGGCCGGACGACGGCGCAGGTGCCGTTCGCGGTGAGCTGTGTGTACGGACTGCTCGCGGTGACGGCGCACGGTTCGGCGGACCAGCGGGCGAGGCTGCTGCCGGGGCTGCGGGACGGGACGGAGGTGGCGACGGGGGCGTTCCCCGCGCGGGGCGGGGCCGGTCGGGTGCGGGTCGAGGACGACAGGCTGACCGGGGCGGTGCCGTGGGTGCCGTGGCTGCGGGACGCGACGTTCGTGCTGGTGGCCGCGGCGGACCGGAGCCTGTGGCTGGTGCGGACGGCCGCCGCGAGGTGCGAGCCGGTCGAGCTGACGGCGCCGTGGCGGGCGGGGCGGCTGGTGCTCGACGGGGTGCGGGGGGAACGGCTGGGGGACGGGGCGGGCGTGGGTGCGGGCTCGGGAGAGGTCGGCGGCGCGGACTTCGGGGCGGTCGCTGGTGCGGGCTCCGGCCCGGGCGGGGGCGCGGCGGCGGTCGCGTACGACGACGTGCTCGCCACCGCCCGTACGGCCTTCGCCGGGCTGCAGGCCGGGGTCTGCGCGGGTTCGCTGGCCCGGGCCGTGGCGTACACCAACGAGCGGGAGCAGTTCGGCCGCCCGCTCGCGTCGAAGCAGGCGGTCCAACTCCGGGCGGCGGAGGCGTACATGGAAACGGAGGCGATCCGCGTCACGGCGTACGAGGCGGCGTGGCGCCGGGACGAGGCACTGGCGTACGGAACGCACGCGCTGACCGCCGCGTGGTGGGCGTCGGAGGCGGGCCGTCGCGTCGTGCACGCGGGCCAGCATCTGCACGGCGGCGTGGGTGCCGACGTCGAGTTCCCGGTGCACCGGCACTTCCTGTGGGGCCGCCAGCTGGACGCGTATCTGGGCTGCGGCGGCGAAGTCCTGTCCGAGTTGGGCGACTTGATCGCGACGGAGGAGACGACGGAGGAGACGGAGGAGTCCGTATGAGTACCGCATCCGCACCGCGCGCGGGGGACGTGCTGCCTCCCCTGGAGATCCCGGTCACCCGCACCCTGATCGTCGCCGGAGCCATCGCCTCGCGGGACTACCAGGACGTGCACCACGACGTGGAGCTGTCCAGGCAGAAGGGCTCCCCCGACATCTTCATGAACATCCTCACGACCAACGGCCTGGTGGGGCGGTACATGACGGACTGCTTCGGCCCCGAAGCCACCCTGCGGAAGGTGGCGATCAGGCTGGGGGCGCCCAACTACCCCGGAGACACGATGACGTTGACAGGGACGGTCGAGCTGGTCGAGCAGGCCGAGCCGGGTGTGCCCGAGGGAGGGGCGGCGACGGTCACCGTCAGGGTCGTCGGCGCCAACAGCATCGGCAAGCACGTGACCGGCACCGTCACGGTGACGGTGCCCGCCGGGCCGTCGCGGGCGGCGGGCGCAGGGGTCGGGGGCGGCGCATGAGCGTACGGAAGAAGGACAGCCTCGGCGGGAAGGCGGCGGTCGTCGGGATCGGGGCGACGGAGTTCTCCAAGGACTCGGGACGCAGCGAGCTGAAGCTGGCCGTCGAGGCGGTGCGGTCGGCGCTCGACGACGCGGGCCTGCGCCCGGCCGACGTGGACGGCCTGGTGACGTTCACGATGGACACCAGCCCGGAGATCACGGTGGCGCAGGCGGCCGGGATGGGTGAGCTGTCCTTCTTCTCCCGCGTGCACTACGGCGGCGGCGCGGCCTGCGCGACCGTGCAGCAGGCGGCCCTCGCGGTGGCGAGCGGGGTGGCCGAAGTGGTCGTGTGCTACCGGGCGTTCAACGAGCGGTCGGGCCGCCGCTTCGGCTCCGGGGTGCGGCATCGGGAGCCGTCGGCGGAGGGCGCGGCGCTCGGCTGGTCGCTGCCGTTCGGGCTGCTCACGCCCGCGTCGTGGGTGGCGATGGCGGCCCAGCGCTATCTGCACGCGTACGACCTGACTCCGGAGGCCTTCGGCCAGGTGGCGGTCGTCGACCGGAAGTACGCGGCGACGAACCCCGCGGCGTACTTCCACGGCAGACCCATCACGCTGGCGGACCACGCCGCCTCGCGGTGGATCGTCGAGCCGCTGCGGCTCCTGGACTGCTGCCAGGAGACGGATGGCGGCCAGGCCGTCGTCGTCACGAGCGTGGAGCGGGCCCGGGACCTGCCTCATCCGCCCGCCGTGATCGCCGCCGCGGCCCAGGGCGCGGGCCGCGCCCAGGAGCAGATGACGAGCTTCTACCGCGACGACCTCACAGGACTGCCCGAAATGGGCGTGGTGGCACGCCAGTTGTGGCGCACGTCGGGGCTGGCGCCGGGGGACATGGACGTGGGGATCCTGTACGACCACTTCACGCCGTTCGTGCTGATGCAGCTGGAGGAGTTCGGGTTCTGCGAGCCG
This sequence comes from Streptomyces sp. NPDC127108, assembly GCF_042677545.1. Taxonomy (NCBI): domain Bacteria; kingdom Bacillati; phylum Actinomycetota; class Actinomycetes; order Kitasatosporales; family Streptomycetaceae; genus Streptomyces; species Streptomyces sp. NPDC127108. The sequence continues at coordinate 108,171 of NZ_JBHXTE010000025.1, forward strand.
GGGGAGGCGGCGGAGTTCGTGGCGAAGGAGCGGCTTCCGCTGAACACCCACGGAGGTCAGCTCGGCGAGGCGTATCTGCACGGGATGAACGGCGTGGCCGAGGCCGTCCGCCAGATCCGCGGCACGGCGGTGAACCAGATACCCGGCGCCGCGCGCGCCCTCGTCACGGCGGGCACCGGTGTCCCCACATCGGGGTTGATTCTGGTGGCGGACGGCTGAACGCGGCGCGTGTCCCGCGCTCGGCGGCGGCCCAGGACCGTTCACTCGCTGCATGCGCCATCGAAAGAAGCTTCTGGGAATCGTGCTGGGCCTGGCCCTGGCGACACTGGCCATGGACACGGAGGCGGGCTCAGCCGCGACAACGACGACCACGATCACGCCACCCGGCGGACCGCCGCCGGGCCCCGACCCGGGCCTCGCGCGCGCCACCTCCGCGGGCCGGGCCGGCGCCGCCTTCTACGGCCGCGCCTTCGACACCTGCCAGGCGCCGTCCGCCGACACCATGCGCCGCTGGCTGGAGTCGGACTACGGAGCGGTCGGGGTGTACTTCGGCGGCCGCGGCCGGGCCTGCCCGAACCAGCGGCACCTGAGCCGGAGCTGGCTGCGCTCGGTCGACGAGATGGGCTGGGGGGTGCTGCCGCTGTATGTGGGGTCGCAGTCGCCGTGCGTCGTGGCAGAGAACAAGCAGCACGTCCGCATCGGGCGCAGCCCCGCGCGGCAGGGCGCCCGGGAGGGAGGGGACGCGGTCAGCAGGGCCCAGGACCTCGGCATCGCGCCGGAGAGCCCGCTGTACCTGGACATGGAGTCGTACCGCCAGAACGATCGCGCCTGCGCCCGCGACACCCTCGCGTTCGTCCGCGCCTGGAACCGCGAAGTGCGCAGCCAGGGCTACGTACCGGGCTTCTACAGCAGCGCGAACTCCGGCGTACGGCACATGGACGAGGCCCGGCGGCAGGGTGTCGACGACCTGCCGGAGGTGATCTGGTTCGCGCGCTGGAACATCCAGCCCGATCTGTACGGCGAGCCCGCGCTCGGGCAGGACGCCTGGCAGCCCAACCGGCGCATCCACCAGTACGCGGGCAACGTCACCGAGCGGCACGGGGGCCGGACGATCACCATCGACCGCAACCTCGTGGACGCCCCGGTGGCCACACTGGGCTAGACCTGTCACGTCGGACGGGCCCGGGGGCTCCGCCAGGACCACGGGCCCACCCGGACCACAGGGCCCGACCCGTGCCCGCCCGGCCGCGCCCGCCCCGCGCCCGCCGTGCCGGTTCCCGCGCGCCCGCCGACCGCCGGGCGCGTACGCCCCCGGACCCCGACCCCCGCCGCCAGGCGCTTTCGTACACCTCAGGGTTGAACCCGCAGGGGTCGGCCCCACCTCCTCCACCTTCAGGAGGTGGGGTTGGCTCCCCTCGTACAACCTGAGGCGGACAAGCCTTCGGGACCTGCGGCCGATCCGCTGATGTAGGGGTCGCTTCTAGCGTGGAGCCATGACCGCATCCATGGTGTCCGTGTGCACCAGCGCATCGAAGGCCGCGACGCGGACCACGAGTCCTTCCGCCTACCCGTCGTTCGCCTCCTACGTCCGGGCCCGCCAGCTTGTGCTGCTGCGCACCGCCCGGTCGCTGACGGCGAACCCGAGCGATGCCGAGGACCTGCTGCAGACGGCGCTGACCAAGACGTATGTGGCCTGGGACCGGATCGAGGACCACCGGGCGCTCGACGGCTATGTGCGCCGGGCGCTCCTGAACACCCGCACGTCGCAGTGGCGCAAGCGCAAGGTCGACGAGTTCGCCTGCGACGAGCTGCCCGAACCGGATGCCGTGCCGGCCGGTGACCCGGCCGAGCAGCAGGCGCTGCACGACGCGATGTGGCGCGCGATCATGAAGCTGCCCGCGCGGCAGCGGGCGATGGTCGTCCTGCGGTACTACGAGGACCTGAGCGAGGCCCAGACGGCCGAGGTGCTCGGGGTCTCCATCGGTACGGTGAAGAGCGCGGTGTCGCGTGCGCTCGGCAAGCTCCGTGAGGACCCGGAGCTGACGCCGGTCCGCTGAGCGACGGCTTCCGCCGCGCGTCCGGCTCCGCCGAGCGCCCAGCTCCTCCGCGCGTCCGGCTCCGCCGAGTGTGTGCTCCGCCGGGCACCGCTCCGCGCCCCCCGGCCCGGGGTCGACGGGGGTCATGCCACTTCACTCGCTCCGTCGCGGTCAATTTCCCTACATGTGCTCCCGCGGTAGTGACATACCGTGCGGTATGCGGCAAGAATCTGGGGCTACTAGCAGGTAGAGCGCCGGGACCACCCGGTCGCCTGTGCCGCCCACCAGGAGGACGCCGTGCTGAGCACCATGCAGGACGTACCGCTGACTGTGACCCGCATCCTCAACCACGGGACGACCGTGCACGGGGGTTCGCAGGTCGTCACGTGGACCGGTGACGGTGCTCCGCAGCGCCGGACCTTCCGGGACATCGGTGCCAGAGCCGCCCAGCTCGCCCACGCCCTGCATGACGACCTCGGAGTTCGCGAGGGAGATGCGACAGGGACGTTCATGTGGAACAACGCCGAGCACGTCGAGGCGTACTTCGCCGTCCCCTGCATGGGCGCCGTCCTGCACACCCTCAATCTGCGGCTGCCCGCCGACCAACTGACGTGGATCGTCGGCCACGCCGCCGACCGCGTGATCATCGTCAACGGCTCGCTGCTCGGCCTGATCGCGCCGCTCCTCGACCGGCTGCCGACCGTCGAGCACCTGGTCGTCTCCGGCCCCGGCGACCTCTCCCTCCTCGACGGCGCCCGCGTCCGCGTCCACGACTACGAGGAACTCATCGCGGGCAAGCCCACCTCCTACGACTGGCCCGAGCTCGACGAACGCCGTGCCGCCGCCATGTGCTACACCTCCGGCACCACCGGCGACCCCAAGGGCGTCGTCTACTCCCACCGCTCCATCTACCTGCACTCCATGCAGGTCAACATGTCCCAGTCCATGGGACTCACCGACGCCGACCTCAGCCTCGTCGTCGTACCGCAGTTCCACGTCAACGCCTGGGGCCTGCCGCACGCCACCTTCATGACCGGCATCAGCATGCTGATGCCCGACCGCTTCCTGCAGCCCGCGCCGCTCGCGGAGATGATCGAGTCCGAGCGGCCCACGCACGCCGCCGCCGTGCCCACCATCTGGCAGGGCCTGCTCGCCGAACTCACCGCCAAGCCCCGCGACGTCAGCTGTATGAAGCAGGTCACCATCGGCGGCGCGGCCTGTCCGCCCTCCCTGATGGAGGCCTTCGACCGCATCGGCGTCCGCGTCTGCCACGCCTGGGGCATGACCGAGACCTCACCGCTCGGCACGGTCGCCCGCCCGCCCGCGCATGCCATCGGCACCGACGAGGAGTTCGCCTACCGCCTCACCCAGGGCCGCTTCCCCGCCGGAGTCGAGGGCCGCCTGGTCGGCCCCGACGGCACCCACCTGCCCTGGGACGGCGAGTCCGCGGGCGAGCTGGAGGTGCGCGGCCCCTGGATCGCCGGTTCCTACTACGGCGGGGTGGGCGGCGAGGCCCTCAAGCCCGAGGACAAGTTCAGCTCCGACGGCTGGCTGAAGACCGGCGACGTCGGTGTCATCAGCGCCGACGGCTTCCTGACCCTCACCGACCGCGCGAAGGACGTCATCAAGTCCGGCGGCGAGTGGATCTCCTCCGTCGACCTGGAGAACGCGCTGATGTCCCACCCGGACGTCGCCGAGGCCGCGGTCGTCGCCGTCCCCGACACCAAGTGGGGCGAGCGCCCGCTCGCCACCGTCGTCCTCAAGGAGGACGCCACCGCCGACTACGCCGCCCTGCGCGACTTCCTCGCCACCCGCGTCGCCAAGTGGCAGCTCCCGGAACGCTGGGCGATCGTCCCGGCCGTCCCCAAGACCAGCGTCGGCAAGTTCGACAAGAAGGTGCTGCGCAGGCAGTACGCGGCGGGCGAGCTGGATGTGACGCAGCTCTGAGGCCCGGCCTCGGTGCGGCACCGGTGGCCCCGCGGGCGTGGCTCGCGGGGCAGCACTCCTCCGCTCCGGCGGCTCCCCCACGGTTCGCACCGTCCCGGCACCGTTCACCGCCGCACCGCCCCGGCACCGTTCACCGCCGCACCGCCCCGGCGCCGTTCACCGCCGCACCGTCCCCACGCCGCTCACCACCGCACCATCCCCACGCCGTTCATCGCCGTGTCCGCAGCGACGTCACCCCCCACCCCACGGCCAGGCAGCCCGCCGCCACCGCGCACACCCCGTCCCAGCCCCAGTGTGTGAACGCCGTGCCCGCGAGGGCCGAGGCCATGGCGCCGCCCGCGAAACCCGCCACCACATAGGCGGTGTTGGCGACCGCCGGGGCGGAGGTGGTGGTGAGGGCCAGCGTCTGGTTGGCGATGTGGCTCGCGACGAGCGCCGCGTGGACGGCGACCGCCGCCGCGCACAGGGCCCACAGCCGCTCGCCGCCCAGCCAGAACAGCGGCACCGACACCGCCGCGAGCGCGTACGCCGACGCCACCACCCTGGCCACGCCGAACCGGTCCACGAGGCCACCCGCGACAGGCGCCACGAGGCTCGCCGCCAGGCCGAAGAGCCCGAACAGGCCGGCCGCGCCGGTCGTCATGCCGAACCCGCCGTCCCCGTCGCCGGTGAGCAGCAGGGCGAGAGAGGTCCACAGCGCGCTCCACGCGCCGTACATCCCGCCCTGACGTATGCAGGCCCGGCGCAGCTCCGGTGACATCCGGACGACACCGGGGAGTTGGGCGAGGCCCGCGAACAGCGGGCCCGTGCGGCGGTGGCCCTCCTTGGGCAGGGCGGCCGCGGAGGCCAGGCCGAGCACCGCGGTGAGCACGGCCGCGCCGAGGAAGACGGCACGCCAGCCGAAGGCCTGCCCCGCGAGCGCGCCGAGCACCCGGGCGGCGACCACGCCGGTGAAGAGCCCGGCTATGAGGGCCGCGACATGGCTGGCCCGCCGGTGCGCCGGTGCCCGCGCGGCGACGAGCGGCACGAGCAGCTGCGGGACGACCGTCGCGGCGGAGGCGACAAGGACGGCGGCGGCGAGCGCGGTCGCGCCGGAGGCCGTCGCGCCCAGGGCCAGGGCGGCGGCGGTGGCCAGGGACAGCGACGCGACCAGCCGCCGGCGGTTCACGCGGTCGCCGAGCGGGGCGAAGAACAGCAGCCCGGCCGCGTACCCGAACTGGGCCACCGAGGCGATCCATGCGACGCCCGACGGCGTGGAGCCGAAGTCCCGGGCCATGAGAGGGAGCAGCGGGGCGGCGACGTAGATGTTCGCCGCCGTGACCGCCGTGCAGACGGCTATGAGGACGAGGAAGAGGCGCGGCGGGAGCCCGCCGGGGCGCGCCTGGTCCGCCGCCGAGGTGCCCGGCAGCGACTCCGGCAGTGATCCAGTCCGGGTTCCCGGCAACGATCCCGTCCGGGATTCCGACAGCGATCCAGTCAGCGATCCAGCCCGGGATTCCGGCAGCGGTCCCGTCCCGGACGGGGATGGCATGCGTGAGGTCATGGGTGGCAGGGCTCCAATTCGTACCGCCGATGGCACTCCCGTGCCGCAGCTTGCAACCAACCAGTTGGTTGTTAAAGTCTGCGCCCGCGTTCCGGCGACTGTCAAGCAACCAAACGGTTGGTTAGAAGCGGGATTCGCTTACGCTGGTCCCATGGGAGTGAGAGACCCCGAGGCCACCAAGGCCCGGATCTTCGACGCGGCAGTCGCGGAGTTCGCCCGGTTCGGCATCGCGGGCGCCCGCATCGACCGCATCGCGAGCGAGGCGAAGGCCAACAAGCAGCTCATCTACGCCTATTACGGCAACAAGGCGGAGCTGTTCGCGCAGGTCCTCGAGAAGAAGATGGTCGACCTGGCCGTCAGCGTCCCCATCGACGCCGACGACATCGACGGCTGGATGGACCGGTTGATCGAGTACCACGCCACCCATCCCGAGGTGCTGCGCCTGCTCTTCTGGGAGGGCATCGAGTACGGCAGCACGGAGGAGTTGCCGCACGAGTTCGAACGCCAGGCGCACTACGACCGCAAGGTCGCCGCCTTCGAGGAGGCCCAGGCGCGCGGTGTCGTCACGACCGCGATCCCGGCGCCCGACATGTTGTTCATGCTGGTCGCGCTGGCCGGGTGGGCCTCCGCCGTGCCGCAGATGCGGCGGATCCTGGTGGGCGGCGAGGACGCGGACCGCGCGCGTCTGCGCGCCTCGGTCCGCGCCGCCGCACGCCGCCTCACGGCCCCCGGCGACTAGGGCCCGTCCGGCCTGGGAGCCGGGGTCAGTTCGTACCGATCTTCGCCAGCAGGTCCACGATCCGGCTCTGCACCTCGTTGCTCGTGGACCGCTCCGCGAGGAACAGCACGGTCTCGCCCGCGGCGAGCTTCGGCAGGTCGGTCTCGTCGACGGCAGCCGTGTAGACGACGAGGGGCGTGCGGTTGAGCTGGCCGTTCGCGCGCAGCCAGTCGACGATTCCGGCACGTCGGCGGCGTACCTGGAGCAGGTCCATGACCACCAGGTTCGGCCGCATCTGCGCGGCGAGCGTGACCGCGTCCGCGTCGCTCTCGGCCCGCGCGACCTTCATCCCGCGCCGCTCCAGGGTCGCGGTCAGGGCCAGTGCGATCTCCTCGTGCTCCTCGATGAGCAGGACGCGCGACGGGTGCTGCTCGCTGTCGCGCGGCGCGAGGGCCTTCAGGAGCACGGCGGGGTCGGCACCGTACGCCGCCTCCCGCGATGCCTGTCCGAGTCCCGCCGTGACCAGCACGGGAACCTCCGCGGCGACCGCCGCCTGCCGCAGCGACTGCAGTGCCGTGCGGGTGATCGGTCCGGTCAGCGGGTCCACGAAGAGGGCCGCGGGGAACGCGGCGATCTGCGCGTCGACCTCCTCGCGCGAGTGCACGATGACCGGGCGGTAGCCGCGGTCGCTGAGGGCCTGCTGGGTGGTGACGTCGGGCGCGGGCCACACCAGGAGGCGGCGCGGGTTGTCGAGCGGCTCGGGTGGCAACTCGTCGTCCATGGGCTGCGGCTGCGGCTGGTTCGACACCTCGACGGCGCCACCGGGGCCGTCCAGGAGCTGCGGGCCCTCGTCCGCGTCGGCGTCCGGCGCGCCGATCGCGTAGGCGCGCCCTGTGCCCTCCGTGGTCGGCGAAAGCCGGGGCTGCGGCTGCGCCTTGGCCTGCTGCGGCTGGGGCCCCGGCTGCGCCTGGGGGTGCGGGCGGGCCGCGTCCTGGCGCTCCTCGGCGGCGGGGTCGGGCCGCGTGGACAGCCGCCTGCGCCGCCCCGAACCTCCGGAGGAGGGCTGCGCGGGGGTCTGGGAACCCTGAGCGCCCTGAGCGCCCTGGGACGGGTCCTGCTGCGCGGGCTGGGCCTGCGGCAAGGGGTGGGCCTGCGCGGGCTGTTGGGGCTGCGGCGGCTGCCCGGGCTGCGAGGCGGGAGAGGCGGGACCGGCCTGCTGGGACTGACCGGGCTGACCCGGCTGACCCGGCTGCGCGGCGGCCTGGCGGCCGAACGGCACACCCTGTCCCAGCGTTCGTACGCTGATGGCGCGCCCCTGCGTCGAGTTCGGGTCGACGGGAGCGGCCTCGGCGGGCAGCGGCTGGGCGGCACGCACGCGTGGATCACGTTCCGGCGGCAGGGCCGCGCCCTGGGCAGGCGTCGGGACGCCCTGCGCGGGCGTTCCCTCGGCGTGCGGACCGGCTTGCGGAGCAGTTTGCGGACCGGCGTGCGGACTAGCGTGCGGACCGGCTTGCGACGGCACACCGGGGGCCGGGGTGCCGGAGGCCGGAGTGCTGGTGGCCGGGGTGCCGCCCGGCGGGGTGCCCTGGACCGGCATCCCCTGGGAGGGCGTCGCGTCGGCGGCCGGAGCCTGCCGGGCACGCCGACGTCCGGTCGGGGCCTGCGGCTGGGCGCCCGCGGTCCCCTGGGCTCCCTGCGCGGCCGGGCCTGCCTGCCCTGCCGGACCTGCCTGCCCGGGCAGCATCGCGGCCGCGGTCTGCGCGGGGTGGGGCTGGGGCGGGGTGTGGTCGTCGGCCGGATCGTGCAGCGCGGCGGCGTGCTGTCCGGTGTCGTCCGCTCCGGCCGGGCCGACCGCGCCGGCCGGGCCGACGCCGGGGGCTCCCGAGGGCAGCCCACCAGGTACCGCACCAGGCACACCGCCCTGAGCCCCTGCGGGCAGACCACCTTGAGCCCCGGCAGGCAACCCACCCTGAGCCCCCGCAGGCAACCCACCGGAAGCCCCGGCAGGCGCACCACGCCGAGCCCCGGCCGCCCGAGCACCCTGCACTCCCCCGGACCGCGCCCTCTGCGCCCCCTGAGCCCCCGCAGTCACGCTCTCCTGGACCTGCGCCTGCTCCTCCGGCGCACCGCCCTGAGCGGGTACGCCACCACGGCCCCCCGCCTGAAGTCCGGCCTGCACGCCCGCCGGTACGTTCACCGAGGCGCCGACCTGCACGGATCCACCGCGTGCGGCGCCCAACCGACCGGGCCCGCCCTGCGGCACGCCTCCCTGCGGGACACCACCGTGCGGAACGCCCCCCTGCGGGGCACCCCCCTGAGGCACGCCTCCCTGCGGGGCACCCCCCTGAAGGCCACCCCCCTGCGCCCCACCCACCTGCTCGGCCCGGCCAGGCTCGCCGTCGCCCTCCTCGCGGTCCGCCTCGGCCGGAGGCAGCGCGAACACACGGCCGCTGGAGGCCTCCTCCGCGGCGGCGCGCTCCCGGGCCGCGGCCAGCGCGCGGCGGGCCCGTCGGCCACCCGCACGCGGCTCCGCGCCCTCAGTCCCGGCTCCGCCGGACGCACCCGCCTCCGGACCGGCCGACTGACCCGTCCCCGAAGGCAACGCGGCCAGCGCCTGCTGCTCCCCGCCACGCCGGGCCCGCCGTCCGGACGGCACGGCGACCTCCGTCGACATGGGACCGCCCTGCGAGGGAACTCCCTGCGGCGGCACGGCCTGGCCCAGGGCCGCCGATCCGGCCGCGTGCTCCGCCGCCGTCATCACGGCGCCCTCGGCGGGACTCGGCCGTCCCCGACGCCGTCCGGTGCCGCCCGCGCCCCCTGACGTACCGCCCGAGGCGTCGGCGGATCCACCACCGGCCCCGGCACCCGCGTTCGCGCCCCCCTCCGGACCGGCACTCGCCGGTCCCTCGGCCACGGCACGCCGCCTGCGCCGCCCGGTCCCGCCGGAGCCGGACCCGGCGGCCTCCACGGACCCCGTGTCGTCGGTGGCGACGGAACCGGTGTCCCCGGAGGCAGCGGCCGAGCCACCGTCATCCCCAGGGATCTCACTGTCCAGGAAGGAGTCCACCGAGGACCGCCGAGCCCGCCGACGCCCGCCCCCGGTCCCACCGGAAGCACCAGAACCGGGAGCACCAGAACCGGAAGCACCAGAAGAAGCACCGCCCGCGCCCCCGGCGGCACCCGCTGCCTGCCCAGGCACCCGCACACCCGAACCAGCGGTCTCCGTGGACCCCGAGAAACCGATGGCGCCCGACGCCGCCGCCTCGGCGGCATCGCCCATGGGCACCTCGAGCACGTACGCGTTGCCGTTCATGCCCGGCACCTCGTGCGTCTGCAGCACGCCGCCGTGCGCCTCGACGATGCCGCGTACGACGGGCTCGTGCACCGGGTCCCCGCCGGAGTACGGCCCCCGGACCTCGATGCGGACGACCTCGCCGCGCTGGGCCGCAGCCACGACGACCGTCGAGTCGACGTAACCGGCCTGCCCTCCGGGGGCGCCCGAAACCACGGCCCCCGCGCGCGTGTTGCCGGTGGCGTCGATTCCGGCCACGTCGGCGATCAGATGGGCCAGCGCGGTGGCGAGGCGGCGCGCGTCCACCTCGACCTCGATCGGCGGCGCGTGCACGGCGAACTGGGCGCGGCCGGGGCCGATCAGCTCGACAGCACCGTCGACACCGGCGGCGACGACGGCGTCGAGCGGCACGGCCGTGCGGGACAGCTGGTCGGTGCCTGCCTGGAGGCGCTGGTAGCCGAGGACGTTGTCGACGAGCGTCGTCATGCGCGCGTATCCGGCCGACAGGTGGTGGAGCACCTGGTTGGCCTCGGGCCAGAGCTGGCCCGCGTCGTCGGCGGCGAGCGCGGACAGTTCGCGGCGCAGTTCGTCGAGGGGGCCGCGCAGCGACTGGTCGAGGACGGCGACGAGCTGGCTGTGCCGCGCGGCGAGGGTCTCGTACCGCGCCTGCTCGCGCTCTGCCAGCTCCTCGTGGCGGTCCTTCTCGCGCTCGGCGAGCGCCGCGTAGCGCTCCTGCTCGGCGGCGAGTTCCTCCTCGCGCATCTCGGCGGCCTCCGACAGCTCCTCGGCGTGCCGGGCCAGCGCGGCCTCGTACTTCTCGGCGAGGGCGTCGTAGGGCCGCCGGTCCGTGAAGGTCATGACGGCGCCAACGAGCTGGTCGCCGTCGCGCACGGGGGCCGTCGTCAGGTCGACGGAGACCTTCTCGCCGCTCTTGGACCACAGCACCTGGCCGCGTACGCGGTGCTTGCGGCCGGAGCGCAGGGTGTCCGCGAGCGGGGACTCGTCGTACGGGAAGGGGTCGCCGTCGGCACGCGAGTGCAGGACGAGGGGGTGCAGCTCCTGGCCGCCGAGGTCGCTGGCGCGGAAGCCGAGTATCTGGGCGGCGGCGGGGTTCACGAGCACGACGCGGCCGTCGGTGTCGGTGCCGACGACGCCTTCCGCCGCGGCCCGCAGGATCATCTCGGTCTGCCGCTGCGAACGGGCGAGTTCGGCCTCGGTGTTGAGCGCGCCCGACAGATCGCGGACGACGATCATCAGCATCTCGTCGCTGCCGTAGCCGCCGTACCCGCCCTGGCTGCCGAACCGGTCGTCGTACGCGTGCCGGCTGTCTTCCAGGTTGGAGCTGGTGACCTCGACCGGGAACTCGGTGCCGTCCGTGCGGCGGGCGATCATCCGCTTCGGCTTGGTACGTCCGCGTTCGTCCGTGGTGTCCGGTCGGCGCATGGAGCCGGGGATCAGCCGGGAGTCGAACTCCGGCAGCAGATCGAGAAGTCCGCGCCCCACGAGCGCGGTGCCTGGCGCCTCGAAGGCCTCGAGCGCGATGGCGTTCGCGTTCACGACGGTCCCGTTGGCGTTGACCAGCACCAGCGCGTCCGGGAGCGCGTCGAGTATGGCTGCGAGGCGAGCAGCGCCTCGGGATGGCCTGCTGCTCACGACGACGCTTCCTCCCTGATTACCGCATCTTGCTGACCGCCCGAGCCATCTTGCCTCTCGGCTCGCGGCGTGTCACGGGAGGGAGTCTACGGGGAGTGGTTGCGGGCGCGACGCCGGATGAGAGGGAGGTCGCACGCAGAAGCTGTGAGCCTTCAGTAGTCCCTGGTCACGGAAGGGTCGCGAAGCGCCCCTCGGCGAAGTTCCCGGCGCCGTGCCCACCGCGAACCCGCGTCAACCGCCGTTCACGGGCAGTACGGGCACGAGGCTGTTCCACCGCGAGATCTGGCAGCCGTCGGTGCGCGAGAACGTCGTGTCGACGGGACGCCCCTGCCAAGTGCCCTGGACACGGGCGGTCTCCGGGCCGCCGTACTGCTGGGTGCACGCGGCGTCGCGCGGGACCTCCATGAACGGGTTCACGCCCTCCGCCGCGAGCTGATCAAGACGTTCGCACGCGTCATCGGGCGAAGGGTGCGTGCCGCCCGCGGGGGCGCATTCCAGGGTGTACGTCCCGTTGCCCGCGCCGGCCTCGCTGACGCTGACGGTCAGCCGGTCGGCGGCGGGGCGGTCGACGGTGTGGCCGCCGATGGGGCCGGTGGCGTTGTCGACGGCGCGGCCGACGGAGCCGAGGTTCCCCGCGCCGAGAGGGCCGGCGCCGAGGTGGTCCGCGTGCGCCGTGGCGGGGAGCGCGGCCAGGGAGGCGACGGACGCGGCGGCGGTGAGGAGGATGCGGCGCGGTGTGGACGGCTTCACGGGTTCTCCCTGGGGGCGCGGTTCCGGTCTGGTGCCTACCGCCTCTAACGCCATCGCCCCCACCGCGTTGCGGCCCCGTTTTACGCTTTGCTCTGCGGGCCGCCCGACTAGTACCGTGGAGGCCGCGATTGGTGACGCGCCCCCTGGCTGTGTCATCATCTGCACGCACCCCCGCGCTCGCGCGGGATTGCAGGTTGGGAGGCGTCGCCTAGTCCGGTCTATGGCGCCGCACTGCTAATGCGGTTTGGGTCTTAAAGCCCATCGAGGGTTCAAATCCCTCCGCCTCCGCACCACGATCCGAAGCCCCGGTCATCCGACCGGGGCTTCGGTCGTTTCCACCCGGCTCGCCCTCCACCCCTGTCACCCAAGATCACCAAGACCGGCCGGGCGTGCCCCCCTGCGGACGGCATTTGCCCAGCTCAGAGGGGGTGCGGGAAACGGATTTCGCCTCACGGCGCAGGTCATGTAATGTTGTTCCCGCAACGCCGACCGGGGCGAAAAGCCCGGGAGGAAGAGCAAGACAACAGAAAAATCAAGCACTCGTAGCTTAACGGATAGAGCATCTGACTACGGATCAGAAGGTTGCAGGTTCGAATCCTGCCGAGTGCACATCGGACCAGAGGCCCCGCGGAGAGATCCGCGGGGCCTCTGGCGTTTGTTCTACGGCAGTGACCACCAGTTGACCCACAGGTCGGAGTCGTCGGTGATGACGAAGGCGTACGGGCGCTGTGCGGCGTTCGGATTGTCCTGCGTGGTGAGTGCCTCTCCGGGGCGTTCGATGACGCGTCCGGGCGGGGTGTTCTGGGCGGCCCACTGCCAGGCCTTGCCGTCCCACCAGTTGACGTACAGCTTCGAGTCGTCGGCGATGACGAAGGCGTAGGGGCGCGTGAAGGCGCTCGGGTCGTCCTTCATCGTGACCACGCCCACGGAGTCGAGGACGAACCGGCCGCTGGGCGCGCCCTGGTCGCTCCAGCTCCACTTGGAGCCGTCCCACCAGTTCACGTACAGCTTCGAGTCGTAGCCCTGGACGAAGGCGTACGGGCGCTGCCCCGCGTTCGGGTCGTTCTGGACGCTGACGACGCCGACGCCCTTCCTGACCGGCTGCCCCGACGGTGCGCCCTGGTCGCTCCAGTTCCACTTGGTGCCGTCCCACCAGTTCACCCAAACCCGGGAGTCGTCGGTGATGACGAAGGCGTAGGGGCGGGTGAAGGCGTTCGGGTCGTCCTTCACGGTGGTGACGCCGAGGGGACGCGAGATGGTGCGGTTCGGCGGTGCGCCCTGGTCGCTCCAGTTCCACTTGCTGCCGTCCCACCAGTTCACCCAGAGCCGGAAGTCGTCGGTGATGACGAAGACGTACGGCCGCTGCTTCGCGTTCGGGTTGTCCTGGACGGAGACGACCCCGACGCCCTCACGGACCAGGCGTCCGCCGGGCGCGCCCTGGTCGCTCCAGTGCCACTTGGAGCCGTCCCACCAGTTCACGTGCAGCTTCGAGTCGTCGGTGATGACGAACGCGTACGGGCGCTGCTGCGCGTGGGGACCGTCCTGGACCGTGACGGCCCCGACCTTCTCGATGATCGTGCGCCCGGCGGGCGTGCCCTGGTCGCTCCAGTGCCAGGCCTTGCCGTCCCACCAGTTGACGTGCAGACGCGAGTCGTAGCCGCGGACGAAGACGTACGGCCGCTGTGCGGACTGCGGGTCGTCCTTCATGGTGACGGCGCCCGCCGTGGCGCGGACGCCGACCGCGGTGGTGGGCCTCTCCTGGTCGTTCCACTTCCATGTACCCATCGCGTTCCCTCTCCGGCCCACGGCCCGCCGCTGGCGGGCGGGGCATGCTGAAGTGAGATGTGCTCCAACGGCCCCGGCCCTGCGGAAGGCGGCTGCCAGGGCTCGGGGACGGGGTCCGGCCGGAGTCCCGCGACGTTTCGTGTGCGGCACACTCTGACACCGCCGTGTCCGCCGTGTCATCGCCGCAGAAGTGAAGGCAGCGGCCCACTGACGCGTTTCGGACATGTCAGCTGACGAGGGGGTATTCGCCTCGGCATTCCCCTCGACGTTTCCGTCTTTCCCGTCGACCGGCCCTACGGGCCGGTCGGGATGGGGCCCGGGGACAGGCGTGTGGCGAGGGGCGGGTGCCGGGTCAGGAGATACGTGGGGTCGATTGGCCAAGTATCGCCGCGCCCGGCACCCGGGTTCCGGGTCTCAGGCCGCTGCCTTGATCGCCGTGCCGGCCTGCGCCTGCTCCCGTACGACGCGGCGGCGCCGGTTCGGCATGCCGAGGGTCGGGTTGGCGACGGCCCAGGCCGCGCTCTTGCAGATCAGTTCCTTGTACGTGGCGGCGAATCGGCCGGTCAGGGCTGCCTTGACCGCGCGGTCGTCGGCCGTGACGTACTGGATCAGGCCTTCCTTGCGGCCCAGCGAGACGCACTGGTTGAAGTAGCGCAGCGGGGTCTTGGGGATCTTGCCGCCGGTCAGGCGGGCCGCGATCGCGTCGGCGGCCTGCCAGGCCATGGGGGTGCCCGTGGCGCACGACATGCGCAGCGGCTTGTCGCCCGGACCCATCGCCATGGCCGCGTCGCCGACGGCGTACACATCGGGGTGCGAGACCGAGCGCATCGTCCTGTCGACCATGATCTGGCCGGTGTCGGTGACCTTCAGGGCGGTGGCCCGCGCGATCGGGTGGACCGCGAACCCGGCGGTCCACACGGTGACGGCCGCCGGGACGGACGTGCCGTCCGCGGTCGCCACGTGGTCGGCCTCGACGCCGGTGACGGCGGCGTTCTCGTGCGCGGTGATGCCGAGCCCGGCGAAGACCTTGCGCACGTGGGCGCGGCCCTTGGGCGAGAGCCAGTCGCCGAGGGCGCCGCGGGCGGTGAGGGCGACGTCGAGGTCGGGGCGGGCCTCGGCGATCTCCGTCGCGGCCTCCAGGCCGGTCAGGCCGCCGCCGACCACGACCACGGGCTGCCCGGCCTCCAGGCGGGCCAGGCGCTCGCGCAGCCGGAGGGCGCCGGGGCGGCTCGCGACCTGGTCGGCGAACTCGGCGGTGCCGGGGACTCCCTGGCTGTTCCAGCCGCTGCCGAGGGCGTAGACGAGGGTGTCGTACTCCAGGGTCTCCTCGGCCGCCCCCTCTGGTGCTCCGGCCTCCCCGGCGGGCTTCGCCTCCGTGACGGTGACCGTCTTGCGGTCGACGTCGACCGCGGTCACCTTCGCGAGCTTCAGCGCCACGCCGGTGCCCGCGAACATCTCGCTGAAGGGCCGGGGCGTGAGGTCCTGGCCGACCGCCAGCTGGTGCATGCGGACGCGCTCGACGAAGTCGGGCTCGGCGTTGACGAGGGTGATGGCGACGTCCTCGCGGTGCAGGCGCCTGGCGAGGCGTCCGGCGGCGGAGGCTCCGGTGTATCCGGCTCCGAGGACGATGATGCGGTGCTGCTGCATGGTCATGCTCCCTGTCTCGGCTCTTCCGCGTCGTCGGCTCTTGCGCGGGGTTCGCACCTTGAACCGGGTAGCCCGGCGTTTTCTGACAGGGATGTGGTGTGAAGCAGATCACATGGGGGGTGAGGTTCAGAAGGCGTTGAACAGGGGGTTTCCGTGGTCCTCGGTCGCCCATCGCTCGGTCGCGCGGACCAGCTTGTCCGGGTTCACCTGGTTGCGGAACGCGGTGATGCCCTCGGGGGTGACCTCCAGGCACAGGACACCGACGACGCGGCCGTCGACGACCGCCACGACGGCGGGGCCGCCGTTGGCCGTCGTCGCGTACACCTCGACCGAGCCGCCGACGAGGTCCCGCTTGGCCTTGCCGGGCTTGAACAGGCCCCACATGAACTTGGCGACCGCGACGGCGCCTTCGAACGGCTTCGTGCGGGCCGGGATCTTGCCGCCGCCGTCACCGACGGCGATGGCGTCGTCGGTGAGCATCCGCACGAGCTGGTCGGTGTTGCCGCTGGTCGCGGCCGCGAGGAACTCCTCGACGATCCGCCTCGCGGCGGCCTCGTCGATGTCGGTGCGGGCCCTGCCGTCCGCGACCCGCTGCTTGGCGCGGTGGAAGAGCTGCTGGCTCGCGGCGTCGGTGATGTCCAGGATCTCGGCGATCTCGCGGTGCGCGTATGCGAAGGCCTCCCGCAGCACGTACACCGCCCGCTCGTTGGGGGAGAGCCGCTCCAGGACGGTGAGGACCGCGAACGAGACCGATTCGCGCTGCTCGGCGGTGTCGGCGGGGCCCAGCATCGGGTCTCCGGCGAGCAGGGGCTCGGGGAGCCACTCGCCCACGTAGGTCTCGCGGCGGGCGCGGGCCGAGGTGAGCTGGTTGAGGCACAGGTTGGTGAGGACCTTCGTCAGCCAGGCCTCGGGGACCTCGATGCGGTCGACGTCGGCGCCCTGCCAGCGCAGGAAGGTGTCCTGCACGGCGTCCTCGGCCTCGTTCGCGGAGCCGAGGAGGCGGTAGGCGATGGCCTCCAGGCGGGGCCTGGAGGCCTCGAACCGGTCGACGTCGTCCATGGTCAGAGGGGCCATGGTCCGGATCCTAGTCCGGCAGCGGCGACGGGGTCAGTCCCGGTCGTGGGGCAGGTCCGTCCCGGTGGTGGGGCAGGGGTTGTCCCGGTCGCGACGACCCGTTCAGGGAGCCGCGGCCTCCAGGGCGTCGACCGAGCCGGACATGATGGTGCGGACGTGGGCGGTGATGTGGTCCAGGGGCCAGTCCCACCAGGCGAGTTCGAGGAGGCGGGCCACGTCCTGGTCGTCGTAGCGGCGGCGGATGAGCTTGGCCGGGTTGCCGCCGACGATGCCGTAGTCGGGTACGTCGTCGACCACGACCGAGCCGGAGGCGATGATCGCGCCGTGGCCGATGCGGACGCCCGGCATCACCGTCGTGCGGTAGCCGAACCAGACGTCGTGGCCGATGACCGTGTCGCCGCGGCCGGGCAGTCCGCTGATCAGGTCGAAGTGCTCGGACCAGGAACCGCCCATGATCGGGAAGGGGAAGGTGGACGGGCCGTCCATGCGGTGGTTGGCGCCGTTCATGATGAACCGCACGCCCTCGCCGAGCGCGCAGAACTTCCCGATGACCAGCTTCTCCGGCCCGTAGTGGTAGAGCACGTTCCGGGTCTCGAAGGCCGTGGCGTCGTCCGGGTCGTCGTAGTACGAGAACTCGCCCGCCTCGATCAACGGCGAGGTGACCAGGGGGCGGAGGAGCACCACGCGCGGCTGGTCCGGCATCGGGTGCAGCACGTTCGGGTCGGGGGTGAGGGGGAGGGGTGGCATGGGTGGGTCTGCTCCTCGGGTGCGGTGCCGGTGCGAACCGGTGTGCGGTGCGGGTGTGCACCGGCGTGTGGTGCGCGTGTGAACCGGCGTGTGGTGCTGATGGTGATCGCAGGTTCGTGCACGGCCTCGTTCGCCGTCCACCCATTACTTTCCGGCGGGCTTCCCTTCTACGGGACTTCGGGGTCGGCCCAGGTCCCCACCGTCACCTCGTCGCCGACGGAGATCTTGCCGGGGGTCAGGACCGCGTACTTCGTGCCCAGGGCCACTCCGCCCTGGGGCGCGCGGCGGTACGAGGCGAGGGTGCGCAGCGGCTCCGGGCCCGCGCGGCGGCCCGCGTCCTGGTCGACGAGGGTGACGGCGCAGCGTATGGCCGGTTTCGTGTAGCCGAGTTCGGCGGTGCCGATCGTGAGGTGGCGGGCGCGGTCCTCGGTGTGCGGCTCGTCCCAGCCCGCGACGACGACGTTGGGGCGGAAGCGGTCCATGGGCAGGAGCTCGGCGCCGCGCTCGCCGATCTTCTCGTTCAACAGGTCCACGGTGGAGCGGGAGATGAGGTGCAGCGCGCTGCTGTCGGCGTAGCCCGAGGTGCCGGGGATCAGGCCGTCGGTCACGCGGTGGTGCTCCGGGGGCACGCGCACGAGTCGGCTGGCGGCGCCGAGGAAGTCCGACAGCCACGCCGCCACCGCGTCCCCCTGGTCGATCCCTGTGTACGCGGCCCCGAACAGGTCCACGTCCCGGCGCGGGCCGGTCGTGTCGACGTCCACGTGGACGTCGTCGCGGTCCGGTGCCCGGAGCGTCAGCCGGGTGCCGTCCGCGTCGACGGCGGGGCGGATCAGGGCGAGCCGCGGGTCCCGCCGCTGGGTTCGGTACACCCCCTCCTCGCTGACGACCATGAAGCTGCGGTCGTGTGCCAGGCCGGCCGGTGTCAGGACGGCCTCGCTCGCCGACGTCCCGGCGCAGCCCTTGACGGGGTAGTACGACAACTCGGCGACGACAGCCATGCTTCGTCCCTTCTTTCGGGTCGGGTCGGGTCGTGGTGCGGACGGTGCTCCTGGGCAACGTAGGGGACCGGCCCGAAAATGCCGTACATGACCCCGGATCAGGCGGACTTGACCGTTCCGCCGTCGATGAGGCGGTCCACGCCCATGGTGTCGCCCGCGGCGGGAGTCATGGCCGCGGGCCCTGTGGATAAGTTCGTCTGTGCTGGTCAGGGGCGCTGTCAGAGGCGTTGCCCGGGCGATGTCAGTCGGGCGTTGTCAGTGGGGTCCTGCATGCTTTTCGCATGACGTGGTGGTGCACGGGGGTGCGGTGGCGGGTCGGCGACGGGCCCGTGCTCGGGTGGTACGCACCGGGGCGCGGCGAGCGCGAGAGTCCGCTGGTGTTCGGGGGCGCGGTGGCCTTCCGGGTGCGGGGCGGGCGGCGCTGCCTCGGGGTGTGGCGGGGCGGTCGGTGGACGGCCTGTCCGGTGGGCGCGGCGGTGGCGGGGCGGGTCACGCGGGCGCAGTGCGAGGAGTGCGCGCGCGTCGACCGGGCGCACTCGGTCGCGGCGGACACGTTCGCCGACGACCCGCGGCCGTACCACGTGTACGTGGCGTGGTTCGGGCCCGGCCTGGTCAAGGTGGGGATCACGGGGGTCGCGCGGGGCGGCGCGCGGCTCCTCGAACAGGGGGCCGTGGCCTACACCTGGCTCGGCCGGGGGCCGTTGATGGCCGCGCGGCGGACGGAGGAGCTGCTGCGGACCGCGCTCGGCGTGCCGGACCGGATTCCGTACGAGCGCAAGCGGGCCCTGCGGGCGCGGCTGCCCGGAGTGGCGGAGCGGGCCGGGGAGTTGGCGGAGACGCACCGGAAGGCGGCGGCGCTCGGCGACTGGCCCGAGTCGTTGGAGCGGTTGCCGTGCGACGTCGTGGACCACGGTGGGGTGTTCGGGCTCGACGGGATCAGCGGGTTCGGCCCGGCGGGGCGGGTCGTGGACGAGCTGACGGACGGCGGGGTCGTGGCGGGGGAGTTGATCGCTGCCGCCGGGCCGGACCTGTATGTGGGGGTGGGGGCGAGTGGTCAGGGGGCAATGGATCAGGGGGTGAGTGGTCAGGGCGTGCAGGGTCAGGGCGTGCATGGTCAGGGGGTGGTGATCGACAGTCGGCTGATGAGTGGGTGGTGTCTGCTCGGGCTGGGGGATTCCGAGTGGTCGGGGGTGACGGTTCCGGTGCGGGGGATGCCTGTGGTGCAGAGCGGATTGTTCTGAGGGCGCTGAGGGCGCTGAGGGCGCTGAGGGGAGCGCCTTTGTAGACCGGAAGGCAAAGACCTGCCGCCCGTTCGGCAATTACGGGGCGGAAGGGTGGACAGGGGCTCGGCGCACGACGGACCGTGTGGGACATGAGTGATCAAGAGCTTGGTACTGCAGCCGCCGGGAACGCCGGATCCGTCAGACCCGGTCCCGCCGACCCCATCGGCCCCACCCCTCCCTTCGAGCCCCCTTACTACGCCGTCGTGTTCACGTCCCTGCGCACCCCGGGGGACAACGACTACGACGCGACGTCCGACCGGATGGAGGAGCTGGTGAACGCCGTACCCGGGTTCCTCGGGATGGACTCGGCGCGGACGCCGGGCGGGCTCGGCATCACCGTGGGCTACTTCCGCGACGAGGAGGCCATCGCGGCCTGGCGCGGCGACCCGGAGCACCGCGAGGCGCGGGCGCGGGGCCGCAAGGAGTGGTACGAGGACTACGTCGTGCACGTGGCCAAGGTCGAGCGGAGCTATGGCCTTGGGTGAGGACGGGGCGGCTGAGGAGGAGGTGGCCGAGGCCGGGGCCGGGCGGGCGGAGGCCGGGCGGGCGGAGGCCGAGAGGGTCACCGCGTTCTGGGAGCGGCTCGGGCTGCCGGGACTCGTCGACGTACACACGCACTTCATGCCGGAGCGGGTCCTCAGCAAGGTGTGGGACTACTTCGACGCGGTCGGGCCGCTCACGGGCGTGCGGTGGCCGATCACGTACCGGCACGACGAGGAGCGGCGGCTCGCGGTGCTGCGCGGGTTCGGCGTGCGGGCGTTCACGTCGATGCTCTACCCGCACAAGGCGGGCATGGCGGAGTGGCTCAACGGCTGGGCCGCGGAGTTCGCCGCGCGGACGCCGGACTGCCTGCACACGGCGACGCTGTTCCCGGAGCCGGACGCCGAGCGGTATGTGCGCGCGGCCGTCGAGGCCGGGGCGCGGGTGTTCAAGTCGCATGTGCAGGTGGGGGCGTACGACCCGAACGACGCGCTGCTCGACCCGGTGTGGGGGCTGCTCGCGGAGGCCGGGATCCCGGTGGTGACGCACTGCGGTTCGGGACCCGCGCCCGGCAAGCACACCGGGCCCGAGCCGGTGGGGCGGCTGCTCGCGCGGCATCCGCGGCTGCCGCTGGTGGTGGCGCACATGGGGATGCCGGAGTACGCGGACTTCATGGACCTGGCCGAGCGGTACGCGGAGGTGCGGCTCGACACGACCATGGCGTTCACGGACTTCAGCGAGGCGACGACGCCGTTCCCGCGCGGGGAGCTGGGGCGGCTCGCGGACCTGGGGCTCGGCGGGCGGATCCTGCTCGGCACGGACTTCCCCAACATCCCGTACGGGTACGTCCACCAGCTCGACGCGCTGGAGCGGCTCGGGCTCGGCGACGACTGGCTGCGGGCGGTGTGCCACGGGAACGGGGCGCGGTTGTTCGGGCTTGAGTGAGGCCGGGCCGGGCGGGAGTGAGGCCGAGCCGGGTGGGAGTGAGGCCGGGCTCGGGTGAGGCCGGGTTCGGGCTCGGGTGGGTCCGGGCCGGTGCGGCGCCGCGTTTTCTCAGGGAATTCACAGGCAGCCGAAAGCCCCCTCTCACGGCCGCCGCCCACGCTGAGGGCATGACCACGACCTCGCCCCAGGGGCGTACCGAACTGCTCAGGCCGGACGGGAGCCGCGTCCGCGTACTCGTCGTGGACGACGAGGTGTCACTCACCGAACTGCTCTCCATGGCGCTGCGCTACGAGGGCTGGGAGATCCGCAGCGCCGGGGACGGCGCCGGTGCCGTGCGGGCCGCGCGGAGCTTCAGGCCGGACGTCGTCGTGCTCGACATGATGCTGCCGGACATGGACGGCCTGTCCGTGCTCGGGCGGCTGCGCCGGGAGCTGCCCGACGTGCCGGTCCTCTTCCTGACGGCGAAGGACGCCGTCGAGGACCGGATCGCGGGGCTCACCGCCGGTGGCGACGACTACGTGACCAAGCCGTTCAGCCTCGAAGAGGTCGTCGCGCGCCTGCGTGGGCTCATCCGGCGCTCCGGCGCGTCCGGGCGGCGCAGCGAGTCCGTGCTCGCCGTGGGCGATCTGACCCTCGACGAGGACAGCCACGAGGTGTCGCGCGGCGGTGACTCCATCCACCTCACCGCCACCGAGTTCGAGCTGCTCCGCTACCTCATGCGCAATCCGCGGCGCGTGCTCAGCAAGGCGCAGATCCTCGACCGGGTGTGGAGCTACGACTTCGGGGGGCAGGCCAACGTCGTCGAGCTGTACATCTCGTATCTGCGCCGGAAGATCGACGCCGGGCGGGAGCCGATGATCCACACGCGGCGGGGCGCCGGGTATCTGATCAAGCCCGCCGTCCTGGCGGCGTGAAGCCACCGCACGGCTCGCGCACCCCGCACGGCTCGCGCCCCCGCAGACCCCGCACCCTGCGCACCCGTCTCGTCGTCTCCGCCGTCGCGCTGATCGCCGTCGTGTGCGCGGTGATCGGCACGGTCACCACGATCGCGCTGCGGTCGCATCTGTACGAGCAGGTGGACGGCGCCCTCCGGCAGGTCTCGATGCGGGCGGCCGGGCCGCCGGAGGACGTCGGGAAGCTGCCGGAGCACCGCGACGAGGGGCCCGGCGGCGGGCCGCTGCGGTTCGTCACCAAGGGCCCGCAGGAGGTCGGCACCGTGGGCGCCGTCGTCGGCGAGGACGGCACCCTCGCCGAGGGCGCCGTCAGCACCGAGCCCGACGTGTCGAGCAGCTCCCCCGAATCCATCGCCAAGACCCTCGACGCGGCCCAGCTCGACGCCCTCGCCGGGGTGGCCCGCGACGGCGAGCCGCACACCGTGGACGTGCCGGGACTCGGCGAGTACCGCGTCGAGTACGCCACCGGCCGCCTCGGCGACTACCTGGTCGGCCTGCCCACCACGAAGGTCACCAACACTCTCAACACGCTCGTCGTCACCGAGGTCAGCGTCACCGCCGCCGGCCTCGTCGCGGCCTCGCTCGCGGGCGCCGCGATGGTCGGCGTGGCCCTGCGCCCGCTGCGCCGCGTCGCCGCCACCGCGACCCGCGTCTCCGAACTCCCGCTGCACAGCGGCGAAGTGGCCCTGCACGAACGCGTCCCCGACGCCGAGGCCGACGCCCGCACCGAGGTCGGCCAGGTCGGCGCCGCGCTCAACCGCATGCTCGACCACGTCCACTCGGCGCTGCACGCACGCCAGCGCAGCGAGACCCGGGTGCGCCAGTTCGTCGCCGACGCCAGCCACGAGCTGCGCACCCCGCTCGCCTCCATCCGCGGGTACGCCGAACTGACCCGCAGGGGCCGGGAGGAGACGGGCCCCGACACCCGGCACGCCCTCGGCCGCATCGAGTCCGAGGCCACGCGGATGACCGGCCTGGTCGAGGACCTGCTGCTGCTCGCCCGCCTGGACGTGGACCGCGGCAGGGGCCCCGGCGGCGCCCCGGACCGCGCGGACGGCACGCCGGGCCCGGCCGGCCAAGGCCCCCTCACCTACGAGCCCACCGACCTCTCCCCCCTGGTCGTCGACGTCCTCAGCGACGCCCGTGCCGCGGGCCAGGACCACACCTGGCGCCTGGACCTGCCCGACGACCCCGCGCTCGTCCTCGCCGACCCCGCCCGCGTCCACCAGGTCCTGGTGAACCTCCTCGCCAACGCCCGCACCCACACCCCGCCGGGCACCACCGTCACCGCCCGCGTGCACCGGGACGGTCCCTGGGTCCGCCTGGACGTCGCCGACGACGGGCCCGGCATCCCGCCCGACCTGCTCCCGCACGTCTTCGAACGGTTCGCGCGCGGCGACTCCTCACGCTCGCGCGCCCACGGTTCAACGGGTCTCGGCCTCGCGATCGTGCGGGCGGTCGTGGCCGCGCACGACGGCGACGTGAGGGTGACGAGCGAGCCCGGCAAGACGGTGTTCACCGTCCACCTGCCCGCGCACCAAGAACAACTCCCGTACTCACAGACGGGCCACAGCCTCACCACACAGCCCTGACAGCGCGCTTGGCGAGCGTCGGACGCATGCCAACCGACTCTGCCAAGGGGCCATCGGGCACGCTGCCGACGCGGGCGCACCTGCCCGCACACAGCCTCCGACACGACATGCCGACGGCGCCCGTCCTCGACGTCGTCATCCCGGTCCACAACGAGGAGAAGGACCTCCCGCCGTCCGTGCACAGGCTGCGCGACCACCTCGCGCGGACCTTCCCGTACCGCTTCCGCATCACGATCGCCGACAACGCCTCCACGGACAGCACCCCGCGGGTGGGGGCCGGGCTCGCGGCGCAGGTCCCCGACGTGCGGTACGTACGCCTTGAGGAGAAGGGGCGCGGGCGGGCGCTGCGCGCCGTCTGGTCCGCCTCGGACGCGCCCGTGCTCGCGTACATGGACGTGGACCTGTCCACGGACCTCAACGCGCTGCTCCCGCTGGTCGCGCCGCTGATCTCCGGCCACTCGGACCTGGCGATCGGCTCCCGGCTCGCGCGCAGTTCACGCGTGGTGCGCGGCGGCAAGCGGGAGTTCGTCTCGCGCGCGTACAACCTCATCCTGCGCGGCTCGCTGCACGCCCGGTTCTCCGACGCGCAGTGCGGGTTCAAGGCGCTCCGGGCGGACGTGGCAAGGGAGTTGCTGCCGCTGGTCGAGGACACCGGGTGGTTCTTCGACACGGAGATGCTGGTGCTCGCCGAACGCGCGGGCCTGCGCATCCACGAGGTGCCCGTCGACTGGGTCGACGACCCGGACTCGTCCGTCCACATCGTCAGGACGGCGGCCGAGGACCTGAAGGGCGTGTGGCGCGTGGGTCGCGCCCTCGCGGTGGGCGCGCTCCCTCTTGACCGGCTTGTGCGCCCCTTCGGGGACGATCCGCGCGACCGCGCGCTGAAGGGCGTACCGCGCACACTGCCCCGCCAACTCGTCGGCTTCTGCGTCGTCGGTGTGCTCTCCACTGTCTTCTATCTCCTCCTGTACTCCGCCTTCCGTACGTTCACGGGGTCGCAGGCGGCCAACGCGCTGGCCCTCCTCGTGTCCGCCGTCGCCAACACGGCGGCCAACCGGCGGCTCACCTTCGGCGTGCGCGGCCGGGCCCGCGCGGTCCGTCATCAGGCCCAGGGCCTTGTGGTGTTCGCCGTCGGCCTGGCCCTGACCAGCGGCTCCCTCGCGGCGCTCGACGCGGCCGCCGACGACGCCTCGCACGGCACCGAGCTGGCCGTCCTCGTCGTCGCCAACCTCGCGGCGACCGTCCTGCGCTTCCTGCTGCTTCGCGCGTGGGTGTTCCCGGACCGGCGTACGGAGCCGACACCGGCCGGTACGGAGCCGGCGCCCTCCCCCACGTACACGTACGAAACGAGGAACTCCCGATGACCACGACCCATCCACCCGCCGCGGCCCTGGTGTGGCGCGGCCGCGCCGAGGACGCGCGCTGGGTGCGCCCCGCCTTCCTCGGCCTGCTCCTGGCCACGGCCGTCCTCTACGTCTACGACCTCGGCGCGTCCGGATACGCCAACTCCTTCTACTCCGCCGCCGCGCAGGCCGGTGGCCAGAGCTGGAAGGCGCTGTTCTTCGGCTCGCTGGACGCGGGCAACGCCATCACGGTCGACAAGCCCCCGGCCGCGCTGTGGCCGATGGCCCTGTCCGTGCGGCTCTTCGGCCTCAGCTCCTGGGCGATCCTGCTTCCGCAGGCGCTGATGGGCGTGGCCACGGTCGCGGTCCTGTATGCCGCCGTGCGCCGCCGCTTCAGCGCCGCCGCCGGGCTGATCGCGGGCGCGGTGCTCGCGCTCACCCCGGTCGCCGCCCTGATGTTCCGCTTCAACAACCCCGACGCGCTGCTCGCGCTCCTGATGACCGTCACCGTCTACTGCGTTCTTCGCGCTCTGGAGCACGGGCGCACCAAGTGGCTGGTGTGGGCGGGTGTCGCGGTCGGCCTCGCGTTCCTCGCCAAGACCCTGCAGGCGTTCCTGATCCTGCCGCCGCTCGCGGTCCTGTACGCGGTGTGCGCGCCGGTGCGGCTCGGCAGGCGCTTCGGTCAACTCGCCCTGTCCGGGCTCGCGATGGTGGTCGCGGGCGGCTGGTGGGTCGCGGTCGTCGAGCTGTGGCCCGAGTCCTCGCGCCCGTACGTCGGCGGCTCCCAGCACAACTCCTTCCTGGAGCTGACCTTCGGCTACAACGGCCTCGGCCGCATCAACGGCGAGGAGACCGGCAGCGTCGGCGGGGGCGGCGGGCCCGGCGGCGGTGGCCGCTGGGGCGAGACCGGCCTCGGCCGGATGTTCAACCCCGAGGTGGGCGGCCAGATCTCCTGGCTGCTCCCGGCCGCGCTGATCCTGCTGGTCGCGGGCCTGATCGTGACGTGGCGGGCGCGCAGGACGGACACCGCGCGGGCGGCGTTCGTGGCGTGGGGCGGCTCGCTCCTGATGACCGCGGCCGTCTTCAGCTTCATGGCCGGGATCTTCCACCAGTACTACACGGTGGCCCTCGCCCCCTACGTCGCGGCGCTCGTCGGCATGGGCGCGACCGTGCTGTGGGAGGAGCGCGCCAGGGCGTGGGCGGGCGCGGCGCTCGGCGTCGTGGTCGCGGTGACGGCCTGGTGGGCGTACGAACTCCTCGGCCGCACCCCGGACTATGTGCCGTGGCTGCGCTGGGCCGTCCTTGTCGCGGGGCTCGCGGGCGCGGTGGGGCTGCTGCTCGCGGCCCGGCTCGGCCGGTGGCTCGCGCTCACGGCCGTCGGCCTCGGCCTCGCGGCGTCGCTCGCGGGGCCGGTGGCGTACACGCTGTCCACGGTGGACAGCCCGCACACCGGGTCGATCGTGACGGCGGGGCCCGCGGCGGCGGGGCGGATGGGTGGGCCCGGTGGTCCTGGCGGGGGTGGCGGGCCCGGCGGTCCTGGTGGTCGTGGTGGTCCTGGCGGGGACGGCCGACCCCCGGGCCAGCAGGGACAGCAGGGCCAAGTCCGGAAGAACCCGCAGGGCCAGCCCCCCGGCCAGCAAGGCCAAGGCCAGCCCTCGCAGAACACCCCACCGCGCGGCCAAAGCGGCGGCCTCGGCGGTGGCGGCATGGGCGGCCTCCTCGGCGGCGCCCAGGTGGGCACCGAGGCCGAGCAGCTCCTGGAGCAGAACGCCGGGGACCACACCTGGACCGCCGCCGCGATCGGCGCGCAGAACGCCGCCAGCTACCAACTCGCCACCGGCGAACCGGTGATGGCCATCGGCGGCTTCAACGGCAGCGACCCGTCCCCCACCCTCGCCCAGTTCAAGAGCTACGTGGCCGACGGCCGGATCCACTACTTCGTGGCGGGTGGCGGCATGGGCGGCGGCCGAGGCGGCGGCAGCGAAGGCACCTCGTCGAAGATCACGGCCTGGGTGGAGGAGAACTTCACCGAGGTCACGGCGGGCGACGCGACGTTCTACGACCTCACCAAGCCCGCGAACTAAGTCGCTGTACACCGTAAGGGAACTTCCTCTACGGTGTACGTCTACTCACCGACGTACACCGTAGAAGAGAAGGAGCCCAGATGACGTCGACCACCGCCGACAACCCCGAGGCGGTCGTCGGGCACGGCGACCGCCACCCGCAGCGCTGGCTGATCCTGGGCGTCATCTGCCTGGCCCAGCTCACCGTGCTGCTCGACAACACGGTCCTGAGCGTCGCGATCCCCTCGCTCACCAGCGAGCTGGACGCGTCGTCCGCCGACATCCAGTGGATGATCAACGCGTACTCGCTCGTGCAGTCCGGCCTGCTGCTCACCGCGGGCAGCGCGGCCGACCGCTACGGCCGCAAGAAGCTCCTGACCGCGGGCCTGGTCCTGTTCGGCATCGGCTCGCTCGTCGCGGGCCTGTCCCAGACCTCCGCGCAGCTGATCGCGGCGCGCGCCGGGATGGGCATAGGCGGCGCCCTGCTGATGACGACGACCCTCGCGGTCGTGGTGCAGCTCTTCGACGACGCCGAGCGGGTCAAGGCGATCGGCCTCTGGGCGACCGTCAACTCCCTCGGCTTCGCGGCCGGTCCGCTGCTCGGCGGCTTCATGCTCAACCACTTCTGGTGGGGCTCGATCTTCCTGATCAACATCCCGGTGGCGCTGATCGGCGTCGTCGCGGTCGTCCGGATGGTGCCGGAGTCCAAGAACCCGCAGGGCGACCGCCCCGACCTGCTCGGCGCCCTGCTCTCCACCATCGGCATGGCGTCCGTGGTGTACGCGATCATCTCGGGCCCCGAGCACGGCTGGACGTCGGGCCAGGTCCTGGTCGCGGCCGGGGTCGGCGTGGTGGTTCTCGGGGCCTTCGCGCTGTGGGAGCTGCGGGCCCCTTACCCCATGCTGGACATGCACTTCTTCCAGAACAAGCGCTTCATCGGCGCGGTGACGGGCGCGATCCTGGTGGCCTTCGGCCTCGGCGGTTCGCTCTATCTGCTCACCCAGCACCTCCAGTTCGTGCTCGGGTACGAGCCGCTGGAGGCGGGTCTGCGCACGGCGCCGCTCGCCGCGACCGTGGTGCTCCTGAACCTGGTCGGCATCGGCGCGAAGGTGCACGCGAAGCTGGGCACGCCGCTGACGATCCTGACCGGCATGACCACGCTGGCGGGCGGCCTCGCCGTGGTCGCGTCGTTCGGCGGGCACGACTACTCGGGCATGCTGGTCGGCCTCGTCCTGATGGGCGCGGGCATCTCGTTCGCGATGCCCGCGATGGCCAACGCCATCATGAGCGCCATCCCGCCGGAGAAGGCCGGGGTGGGCGCGGGCATCAACGGCACGCTCGCCGAGTTCGGCAACGGCCTCGGTGTGGCGGTCCTCGGCGCGGTCCTCAACTCGCGCTTCTCGGCGCTGGTCGCGGTGTCGGCGACGTCGTTCCCGGCGGCGCTGGCGGCGGCGGACTCGGCGGGGGAGCGGGAGCGGATCTCCGACGCCTTCTCCTCCGGCCTGGAGACGAGTCAGCTCGTCGGCGCGGTGGCGCTGTTCCTCGGCGGCGCGCTGGCGGCGGCGTTGCTGTGGCGGGCGGAGAGGGCAGACTCTGTGCAGAAGGCGGACCCGTCCGCGGAGTAGAACACGGCACGGCAGAACACGGCACGGCAGGCACGGCACGATGACCAGTACCCAGGAAGGTGCGCCATGACGAAGGCAGCCGACCGCGCGAAGCGAGCGGCGCGCACGAGCGTCTGGCTGGAGGGCAAGGCGCCGCGCGGCACCAGCCGCAAGGGCGCCCAGCCCAGCGGACTCGACCGGGACCGCATCACCGAGGCCACCATCCGGCTCCTGGACGCGGAGGGCCTCGCCAAGTTCTCCATGCGCAGGCTCGCCACCGAGCTGAACGTGACGGCGATGTCCGTGTACTGGTACGTGGACACCAAGGACGACCTGCTCGAACTGGCGCTCGACCGGGTGGCCGAGGAGGTGCGGCTGCCCGACGCCGATGGCGACACCGGCGCGGCGGCCGCGCCCGGCGCGTGGCGCGAGCAGCTGCGCGAACTGGCCGCCGGATACCGGGACCTGCTGGTCCGCCACCCCTGGGTGTCCCCGCTGATCGGCGAGTTCCTGAACATCGGGCCGAACTGGCTGGCGTTCTCCCTCGCCATCCAGCGGGCCGTACGGAACACCGGGCTCACGCCCTATCGCCAGAACGGCGCGATCGCCGCGGTGTTCCAGTTCGTGTACGGCTTCGGGACCATCGAAGGGCACTTCCTCGCCCGCTGCGCCGCCGCGGGGATGACCCAGGACGAGTACTTCAGGGACGCCGTCGGCACCGTGAACGAGGAGCTCGCCAACAACGAGGCGGTGCGGTCCGCCGCGGAACTCATGGAGTCCCGCAGCGAGGGCACCGTCTCCGAGATGTGGGAACGGGACTTCACGATCGCCCTCGACCTGATGATCGCGGGCATCGAGTCGATGCTGGACCCCGCCGTCCTGGCTGCGGACGCCGAGCGGGTCACCGAGCGGGTCACCGAGGAGGAAAGCCCCCGGTAGCCACCGGACCCCAGCGCTCCGGGGTGATCCGGATCAGCGACTTGCCCTGCTCGCGCATCGCCTCGCGGTACTCGTCCCAGTCGGGGTGCTCGCCCGCGATGTTGCGGTAGTACTCGACCAGCGGCTCCACCGACTCCGGGGCGTCGATGACCTCCGCCGTGCCGTCGACCTGGACCCAGGGCCCGTTCCACTCGTCCGACAGGACGACCACGCTGACCCGTGGATTCCGCTTGGCGTTGCGGGTCTTGGCGCGCTCGGGGTACGTGGAGACCACGATCCGTCCCGAGTCGTCGACCCCGCAGGTCAGCGGGGAGGCCTGCGGGGTTCCGTCGGCGCGCGCGGTGAGCAGCAGCGCCTTGTGCCGGGGCCGGACGAAGTCGAGCAACTCCGCGAGGGACACGGTGGTGTTGGTGGCGATGTTCGGGGGCGTCATGGTCACGACGGTATGCCCCCGAAGCGCTGCAACGGTACGTCCCCCGAGGCGCTACACCTGCGGCAGGCTCTCGCCCTGCACCGCCTGGATGTCCAGCTCCACCTTGAGCGTCGTGCCGATCGCCGAGATGCCCGCCTGGAGCACCTGGTTGTAGTTCATGGCGAAGTCCTCGCGGCGCAGTTCGGCGGTGGCGCGGAAGGCCGCGCGGGTGCCGCCCCACGGGTCGGCGCCGGTGCCGAGGTAGGCCAGGTCCAGGTCGACGGGCCTGACGACGCCGTGCATGCCGAGTTCGCCGTGCACGGTCCAGCGGTCGGACCCGGCGGGCTCCAGGCCGGTCGACCGGTAGGTGATCTCCGGGTACGCCTCGACGTCCAGGAAGTCGCCGGACTTCAGGTGGCCGTCGCGCATCGCGTTGCCCGTGTCGATGGACGCGGCCCCGATCACCGCGTCGACCCGCGACTTCTCCAGGTCCTCGGAGATCTCCACCCGCCCGGAGAACTCGGTGAACCGCCCGCGCACGCTGGAGATCCCCAGGTGCTGGGCGACGGCCGCCACGGACGAGTGGACGGGGTCGATCGTCCATGGCCCGGGCGGCGGCAGCTCGGTGCCGCCCGCGCGGGCGAGGACCACATGTCCGACGTCGGCCCGCCCGCTCGCGGTGACCAGGGCGGTGGCGGCGGCGGGCGCGTACCCGACGGCGGTGACGATGACGGTGTACGGCCCGGCGGCCAGCTCCGTGGCGTCCCGCACGACACCCTCGCCGTCGGCGTCGGCGCGCAGCACCTGCGTCCCCGTCATGTCGGTCACGGTGACGACCGCATGCGGTACCGCCCAGCCGTCCCGGGTCCGGATCCGCGCACTAAGTCCCACGTTTCAAGCTCCTTGCAGAGGTCCGAAAAAGCAATCGGCCCCCGGCGGTGGCGACCGGCCGTCCCCAACCGTCGCGTCGCCACCGTCCCGGGGGCCCTACGCACCGCCCGGGGCCGCGTCCGCTCAAAGCGCGGCCCCAAGGCGGGGTCGATCACTCGCCCGGGTGGGCGAGTTCGATGTCGTGCCCCTCGACGACGCCGCCGTCGCCACCGTCGCCGCCGACCGTCAGGCCGGTGGCAACGGGCGGGTAGCCGGTCGCGATGACCGTGTACTCGCCGCCGTCCAGGTCGGTGAAGGCGTACTCGCCGTCCGTCCCGGTGGTGGCGGTGGCCACGACGTTCCCGGCCGCGTCGACGAGCGTGACGCGGGCGCCGTTCAGCGGCCCGCCCTCGGCCCGCACGGTGCCGAGCACCCGCGCCCCGGAGCGCAGTTCGACCTCGACGCGGGTCACGCCGACGGCGGACACCTCGACGGGCAGGGCCACCGGCCGGTGCCCGGCCGCGTTCACGGCGACCGTCACGGGCCCGGGGACCAGCTCGGCGAAGGTGAAGTCGCCCTGCTCGCCGGAGGTCCCGGTGGCGAGCACGTCACCGCGCACATCGGTCACGACGACCATCGCGCCGGCCACGGGCAGCTTGGCGTCCGCGGTCCGCACGATGCCGCCGAGCCCACTGGTGCCGCTCAGGAGCAGGTCGTACGCGAGCGGCTCGGCGCCGACCACGACGGTCGAGGCCTGCGGCTGGAACCCGTCGGCGGAGGCGATCAGGACGTACGAACCGGCGCCGGGGGCGTCCACGGCGTAGGAGCCGTCGTCCTGGGCGACCGCGCGCCCCAACTGCCGCCCGCCGAGGGAGATCAGCGTGACCGCGGCCCGGGGCACGGGCGCGCTTTCGGCGCCGCGCACGAAGCCGTGTACCGGCACGCCCCCGCCGGTGTCCGTCGCGGGCGCCGCGCCGGAGCCCGCGACGGACGCCGTGGCGGCGAGCCGCTGGGTGCCCTCCGGGCCGGCCTCGGTGGGGGCGGCGACGGAGGCGAGCACGGGCTCGGTGGCGGGCGTCGCGGCCTCGGCGGTCGCGGCGGGCGTGGTGGGCACCGTGGACGTGGCGGTGTCGCCGGACTCGGCGGCCTGCGCGAGGGCTCCCGCCGTGCGCAGCGGCACCTCCTTGATGAAGAGGGTGACCACGAACGCGAGGAACGCGATGGGCGCGGCGATCAGGAACACATCCGCGATGCCGTGGCCGTAGGCGCTCTCCATCACGGTCCGGAACGGTCCCGGCAGCGCGTCCAGGTCCGGGATGCCGCCCCCGCCGGTGCCGCCGTGGCCGAGGGCCGCGCCCTGCGGGCCGAGGTCGGCGAGGCCGTCCTTCACGTAGTCGGTGATGCGCGTCGACATGACGGCGCCGAGCGCCGAGACGCCCATGGCGCCACCGAGGGACCGGAAGAAGGTGACGACGGAGCTGGCGGCGCCGATGTCCTCGGGCGCGACCTGGTTCTGCGTGCACAGCACCAGGTTCTGCATCATCATGCCGATGCCGAGGCCCATCAGGGCCATGTAGCAGGCGATGTGCCAGTACGCGGTGTCGTACCGCATGGTGCCGAGCAGACCGAGGCCCGCGGTCAGCAGCACACCGCCGCTGACCAGCCAGGCCTTCCACTTGCCCGTCTTGGTGATCAGCTGTCCCGAGACGGTGGACGACACGAACAGGCCCGCGATCATCGGGATCGTCATGACGCCGGACATCGTCGGCGACTTGCCGCGCGCCAGCTGGAAGTACTGGCTGAAGAACACGGTGCCCGCGAACATCGCGACGCCGACGAACAGCGAGGCGAGCGAGGCGAGGGCGATGGTGCGGTTGCGGAAGAGCCGCAGCGGGATGATCGGCTCGCTGGCCTTGGACTCCACGAGCAGGAACAGCAGGCCGAGCAGGATCGAGCCGCCGACCATCGTGTACGACTGCCACGACAGCCAGTCGTACTTCTTGCCGGAGCCGGAGCCCGCGAAGGTCACCCAGACCAGGAGCAGCGAGACGGCGGCGGTGATGAAGAAGGCACCGGCCCAGTCGACCTTGACCTGCCGCTTCACGACGGGCAGCTTCAGGGTCTTCTGGAGCACGATCAGGGCGATGATCGCGAAGGGCACGCCGACGTAGAAGCACCAGCGCCAGCCGAGCCAGGAGGTGTCGGTGATGACGCCGCCGAGCAGCGGGCCGCCGACGGTGGCGACGGCGAAGGTCGCGCCGAGGTAGCCGGAGTAACGGCCGCGCTCGCGCGGGGAGATCATCGCGGCCATGACGATCTGGGCCAGCGCCGAGAGGCCGCCGACTCCGATGCCCTGCACCACGCGGCAGGCGATCAGCATGCCGGCGTTCTGCGAGAGCCCGGCGACGACCGAGCCGAGGACGTAGATGACCAGGGCTATCTGGACGAGCGCCTTCTTGCTGAACAGGTCGGACAGCTTGCCCCACAGCGGGGTGCTCGCCGTCATCGAGAGCAGCGCGGCGGTGACGACCCAGGTGTACGCGGACTGGCCGCCGCCGAGGTCGCCGATGATCTCGGGCAGGGCGTTGGAGACGATCGTCGACGACAGGATCGCGACGAACATGCCGAGCAGGAGGCCGGACAGGGCCTCCATGATCTGCCGGTGCGTCATCGGGGCGCCGCTGTCCGGGTGCCCGTGCGCTCCGTGCTTGGCATGGCTGCCCCGCACACCGGACGGTGTGGATGTTGCCATGGGTTCCTTTTCCTGATTCTTACGCGGGTGTACGGGTGGGTTCGATGGGTTCCTCGGACGCGTGCGGCGGTCCGGGGAGCCGGGCCGAAGCCGCGCGGCAGTCCCCGAATCCCGCACGCAGGCGGGCGAGCAACGAGCTGAGCAGGCCGACGTCGGCGTCGGACCAGTCGTGCAGGTAGTGGGCGAGCGTCGCGATGGACAGCTCGGACAGCTCCTCGAACTTGGCCTCGCCCGCGGGCGTGAGCCGCAGGATGCGCGAGCGCTTGTCCGCGGGGTCCGGGGCCCGGTCGATCCAGCCGCGCTCCGCGACGTGCGCGACATGGCGGCTGGTCACCGACATGTCGACGGCGAGGAGTTCGGCGAGGCGGCTCATCCGCATCTCGCCGTGACGCTGGAGCAGCGTGAGCACGGCGGCGGAGCCGCTCGGGCAGTCGGCGGGCAGACCGCGGCCGAGGCCGCGCTTCACGGCGCCGATGGCGCTGAGCTGGCGGGCCAGCTCCGCGTATTCACGCTGTGCGGCCATGGCGTCCACCCTCACTTTTCGTTGCTTAGGGCAACCATAGAAGCAGTTGGTTGCCACAGGCAAACTAAAACCGGACCAACGTGCTAAAGGGCTGGCAAAGGTCTCGGACCACGGAGGTAAAGCCGCCGGTCAGCGGGGGTTGGGCCGGGCGGCGGGGATTCGCTAGGGTCCTGCCCCATGGCACACAACCCCCATGCACCGCAGGGCGCCCAGGGCCCCGAGGGCCAGCACGACCCGGCGGGCTCCACTCAGATGTTCCGCGCCTTCGTCGACGAGCCCCCGCAGGGCGGCCGCGCGCAGCGGCAGGCGGCGGCCCCGGCGGGCCCGCGCATCGGCCTGATCGTGGGTGTGGTCGCGGCGATCGCGATCGTGGCCGCGGTGGCCTGGCTGGCCCTGAAGTAACGCTCCGGCGCGCGCCCGCACGTGGGTTCGGG